>DATABL010000168.1:0-29052 GCA_036259595.1 Actinophytocola sp. | reverse complement strand
ACCGACCAACCCGTGTACCGCGCCAACGCCACGTCACACGCCTGGACCGTCTCCCGGAACACCTCGCTCCGCTCCAGCAACGCCCGGCCCATCCCCCGCCACTGCGCCCCCTGACCGGGGAAGACGAACACCACCTTGCCGAGCGCGGCCACCGCCGCATGGCCGTTTTCGGCGGCGAGGGCCCGTAGTCCGTCCACCGCCTCACCCACCGACCCCGCCACGACAGCACCCCGGACACTGGAGTGCGTACGCGTGGTCGCCAGGGAGTACGCGGTGTCGACCAGTTCGGCGTCCCGCGAGCCGGCGAGGTGGTCGGCCAGCCGTACGGCGTTCTCCGCCAGTGCGCGCTCGGTCTTCCCGGACACCACCAGGCAGACCGGTTCCGGCGCGTTCGTCGCCGGTGCGGCCGGTTCACCGGGTGCCTGGCCGAGGGCGACGTGGGCGTTGGTCCCGCCGAAGCCGAAACTGCTCACACCGGCGAACCGCGACCCGTCCGGCCACGGCGTGCGCGCGGTGACGACCTCCAGCTTGTTCGCGGCGAAGTCGATGCGCGGGTTGGGCGTGCGGAAGTGCAGACTCGGCGGGATCTCACCGTGGTGGATCGACAGCGCGACCTTGATGAGCCCGACGACCCCGGCCGCCGGCTCCAGGTGACCGAAGTTCGTCTTGGCCGACCCGATGCGCAGCGGCTCGGTACGCCCGTGCCCGAACACCCTGCCGAGCGCGCCCGCCTCGACGACGTCACCCAGCGGCGTGCCCGTGCCGTGCGCCTCGCTGTAGGCCGCGACGCTCGGGGAGATGCCCGCGTTCTCCCACGCGGCCCGCAGCACCTCCGCCTGCGCCTCGGGGTCGGGGGCGGTCAGCCCGTCCGACGCGCCGTCGTTGTTGACGGCACTGCCGTGTACCACCGCGTAGATCCGGTCGCCGTCGGCCACGGCGTCGGACAGCCGGCGCAACACGACCACTCCGCAGCCCTCGCCGCGCACGTAACCGTCGCCGTCGGCGTCGAAGGCCTGGCAACGGCCGGCGGGGCTCTGCGTGCCGAGTTTCGCCATCGCCACCGACGTGTTCGGGTGCAGCATGAGGTTGACGCCCCCGGCGAGCGCGAGGTCCGACTCACCGGACCGCAGGCTCCGCACCGCCAGGTGCACCGCCACCAGCGACGAGCTGGACGCCGTCGCGACGGTCATCGCGGGACCGCGCAGCCCCAGCGCGTAGGCGACGCGCGCGGGGATCACCGAGTTGTCCCACCCGATCGCGGAGTGCGCGTGGATCGCCTCGGGGGCGCCGCCGGTGAACAACGCGTAGTCCTGCCACATCGCACCGAGGTAGACGCCGGTACGGGAGCCGGCCAGGCTCGCCGGCGCCATCCGCGCGTCCTCGACGGCCGCGTACGCCACCTCCAACGCGATCCGTTGCTGCGGGTCCATCTGCCGTGCCTCGACGGGCGAGATGTCGAAGAACCCCGCGTCGAACCCCGCGACATCGTCGACGAAGCCGCCCATCGTGCCGGCCGGGTGCGGGCGGTCGGCCGGCGCCTCGCGGACCGCGTCGACTCCCTCGACCAGGGCTCGCCAGAACTCGCCGGGGGTGTCGAGGCGCGCCGGCAGTCGGCAGCCGATTCCCACGATCGCGACGGGCTCCGCGGTGGGTGTGGCGGTGCGGTCGGCCATTCAAACCCCTACGTCTGGTTGCTCGGCGTGGTACACGTCCACACACGCCTGCTCGATCACGGCGCGCGGCACGTCGTCGTGCAGGATGGTCATGTGGTTGGCCGCGTCGATGTCCACCACGCGCCACCCCGGCAGTTCACGCTCCCAGTCCTGCCAGTAGTCGACGTGGTCGAGGGAGAACGTCTCCCCGGCGATCTGGAAGTACGGTTCGAGCTCACCCAGGTAGAGACCACCGCGGTTGCGGAAGTAGGTGCAGTCCACGGCTTTCGCCTGGGGCAGTGGCTGGATGGTGTACTCGTCGAGCCGGTAGGCCAGTTGCACCGCGATGTTTCGCCGGACGAACTCCACGATCTGCTCGGCTGCCATGCCGAGCCCCCGCTCGGCCGCGAGGTCCGCGAGCCGCCGCACGAACTCCTCGTCCGTCGACCCGGCGACCTCGTCCTGGTGGATCAGGTGGGTCCGCAACGTGGTCGTGCTCGTCTCACCGGCGGGCCAGAGCAGGGAGTTCACCACCTGGATGGCGGCGCTGCGCAGCGACATCGGGCCGCTCGCGTTCGACTTCGCCAGGCCGGTGTTGTCCGGCGAGTCCACCATCGTCAGCGAGTTCACGGCCTGCCCCCGCTCTTGGAGCAACCGGGTGATCTCGTAGGCGACGATGCCGCCCAGGCAGAACCCGCCGATGTCGTAGGGTCCTTCGGACTGCACGGACCGGATGATGTCGACGTAGTACTCCGCCATCGCCGGGATGCCCTCGACGGGCGCGTGCTCGGTCATGAAGCCGCGGGCCTGGATTCCGTAGAACGGGCGGTCGATCCGTTCGGCGATCGTGCGGTACGCCTCGACGCTGGCCAGGGCGCCGTGGATCCAGAACACCGGCCTGCCTCGGGTCACGCCGTTGAGGTGCAGGAGTTCCGGGAACGACGCGGTGCCGTGCGCATCCATTGTGGACAGACGCGCGACCACGTCGTCCAGGGTGTCGTTCGGACGCAACCAGTCCGGCTGGAACGCCGGGAACGCGCCGCGGATCCGGCCCAGCATCGCCACCAGGAGCAGCGAGTTGAGCCCGTGGTCGGCCAGGGACCTCGTGCGGTCGATGTCCCGTGGCGCCAGGCCCAGCACCGAGGCCACGAGGCCGGTGACGAAGTCCGCTCCGTCGGTCCGGTCCGGGGTGCCCGCGCACGTCCGCCGCGCGAACGGGTAGCCCGGCAGCGGGACCCGGCGTCGCGTGCCCTGGTGCAGCAGGCTCCAGTCGACGCGAGCGCCCGCGACCCAGCGGTCGGCCAGCAGATCCAGGCGCCGCTCCGCCACGAGGTCGCCGGTGTCACCGGTGTCGCCGTCGTGCCGCGCACCGTCGGCGAAGGCCACCCGCCGGGACATCTCCGGGTCGCCGTCGAGCCAGCCGTCGAGGAGCTGGATCGCCTCGTCGCCGGTCTCCGCGACCAGTGCCAGCCGGCAGTCCATCGCCTCGCGCCCGACCTGCAGGGTGTACGCGACGTCCGCCCAACTCCGGGCGTCCGCGTGTTTCAGCCAGCCGACCAGCCGCCGCGCCCGGTCCCGAAGGGCCTCGCCGGTCCGGGCCGACAGGACGAGGAGCTGCGGCGAGAGCGTGCTCTCCCCGCCGGGCACCTCCGCCACGTGCTGTTCGAGCACCACGTGCGCGTTCACGCCGCCGATCCCGAAGCTGTTCATGCTCGCGCGACGCGGGAGCTCACGGCCGTCGTCGCCGGTGCGGACGGGCCACGGCGTGTTGCCCGTGGCCACCCGGAGTCGGGTCCCGTCGAGGGAGATGTCCTCGTGCAGACGCCCGAAGCCGGGAACCGCCGGTATCACGCCGTGCCGCATGGCCTGCACGGTCTTCACCAACGCCGCCATCCCGGAGCACACCTCGGTGTGCCCGATGCACGGTTTCACGCTGCCGAGGTAGACGGCGGAGTCCTCGTCGCCGCCGAGGCCCGCGCCGAGCGCCGCGACCTCCGCGCTGTCGGCCAGCATCGAGCTCATGCCGTGGGTCTCGACGTAGGAGACGCTCCCGGGATCGATCCCGGCGTCGGCGTAGGCGCGTGCGATGGCCGACTTCATCCCGCGGATGTTCGGTGCCGTCGGCGACACGCCCTTGCCGCCGTGGGCCACACCGGTGCCGCGCACGACGCCGTAGACGAAGTCGCCGTCCTCGATCGCCCGGCGCAGTGGCTTGATCAGTACCGCGCCGACGCCCTCGCTGCGCACGGTGCCGTCGGCGTCCTGTTGGAACGGACGTACGTCGCCGGTGGGGCTGAGCATTCCGGCGGCTCGCATCCCGGCGAAGCCGGCCGGCGACATGACCAGGTTCACGCCACCGACCAGCGCCTGGTCGCACTCCCCGTCGCGAATGGACCGGATGGCGCGGTGCAGGGCCACGAATGACGACGAGCACGTCGTGTCGTACTGCTCGCTGGGGCCTCGCAGGTCGAACAGGTACGAGATGCGGTTGGGGATCATCGCGGGCGACGGCATGCTCAGCAGGCTCGGTTCGCCGTCGGGCGAGTACTCGCTGGAGGTGGCCGCGACGAAGACGCCCGTGGGCCGGGTCCGCAGCTCCGCCAGCTGGTAGCCGGCGTCCTCGACGGCGTTCCACGCGGTCATCAGCATCAGGCGGAGCTCGGGCGTCACCTGCCGCGCCTCGGTCATCGACATGGCGAAGAAGAGCGGGTCGAACTCGTGGACGCCGTCGAGGAACCCGCCCCACAGAGCGGCCGCGTCGTCGCCGTGGCTCGCCCAGTCCGGACGCCGGACCGGCGGGGTGGTGACGCACCGCCTGCCGTGCTCGACGACGCGCCAGAACTCGTCGATGTCGTCGGCCCGGGGGAACCGCGCGGACATCCCCACGATGGCGATCCGGTCGCCGTCCGGGACCGCGTCGGCGGCTGGGCCGAGGTCCGGGGAGTGGAGCTCGGCGGCGTGGTCGGCGACGATGAACTCGCCGAGCTCCGCGAGCGTGCCGTACTCGAAGAGCGCGGTGATGTCCAGGTCGATGTCGAGCTCCTTGCCGACGGCCCGGGCCACGTTCACCGCGAAGATCGAGTCGAGACCGTAGTTCGCGAAGGGCTCGTGCCGGGCGATCCGGGAGCGGTCGATGCGCAGCGACTCCGCCAGCACGTCGAGCACCACCGCTTCGACGTGGGCGAGCAGGCGGTCCCCCGGCACGGGCTCGCCGCTCGGTTCGGCCGCGGGTAGCTCGACGGCTCGGGGCTCCTGGGCCGGGGCGGGCTCGCGCGAGGTGGTGCTCGGCTGCCGCACGATCCCGTTGCTCTGGGCCACGATGATCTGCTGGCCGAGGTCCGCGGCGTCCCGGGCGGGCAGGGTGACGGGCCCGAATCCCTCGTCGGCGAGGACGCCCTGCCAGCCCGTAAGCGAGAGCAGAGGGCTACCCGGGATGCGTGTTTCGGCGTCCTCGTAACGCCACCACCCCTCCAGCAGACCGAACGTGAACTGGCTGAGCAGGTTGTTCACGGTCAGTTCGTTGAGGAGCAGGAGACCACCCGGCTTGAGGGTCGCCTTGGTGTTGCGCAGGGTGTTCCGGACGTTCCGGGTGGCGTGCAGGACGTTGGCGGCGATGACCACGTCGTAGCCGCCGAGGTCGATCCCCTGCTCGGCCACCGGGCGTTCGACATCGAGGATGCCGTAGGTCAGGAACGGGTTGGCCGGCCCGTAGGACCGCTCGGCGTGGTCCAGGAACGCGCGGGAGACGTCGGTGTAGCGGTACTCCCCCACCGGCAGCCCGGCGGACCGGATGGCGTCCAGGACGACCGCGCTCGTCGCGCCCGTGCCGGCGCCGACCTCCAGGACCCGGGCCTCGGCGTCGGTCCGGTGCCGGAGGTTGGCCACCAGTTCGGCGGCCAGCACCCGGTTGAAGAACTCCGACGCCGGGTTGGTCTTGTACGCGTTCTCGACCAGCTCCATCGACGCGCCGGGGAACATGACCTCGGTGGCTGGTCGTCTCCCGGTGAGGATGTCGGGGAACGCCCGGAGCGTCGTCTCGACCAGCAGGTGCGTGGCCGCCAGGTCGGGGTTCTCCCGCCACCGCGGCTTTTCCGCGTCCCACTCGTGCCACAGCTCGTCGAGCGACCGGGGGCGCTCGGTCCTGCCGACCTGGATGCGGCCGTCCCGCCGCTGGAGGTAGCCCTCCACCTCGAAGACGCGCACGCACTCGGCGAACCACGCGTCGTACGCCGGCGCGAGACCAGCCGCTTCCCGCGCCGCGTCCAGGGTCTGCCCGGATTCGCGGAACGTCCCGAGCGAACGCAGGTGAGACCAGAGGAAGTCGAGCAGCAGGCGTTTCATGATCGTTCCTTCGATGTCGCGCGGTTCAGATCGCGAGCGCCGTCAGTTCTCGGGTTCGTGCGCGCAGCCGCTCCAGGTCCGCCAAGGCCCCCAGCGGCTCCCCGGCGGGTACCGCGGCCGGTTCCGCCGTGGGGAGAACGATCTCGTCATCCCCCACGGTGATGCCCCGGGTGTTGAGGGCCGGGCCGAACTTCGTCAACGTCAGTTGGCTCGTCGTGCCCGCGCACAGCAGTTCGATCCCCGCCGTGAGTTCGTCCGGCCGGATGAGTGGGACGTCGGCGCCCACCACCGCGCCCCGGTTGTCGCCGGTGGGCGCGTTGTTGAAGCAGTAGCCGAGGTTCAGCACCTTGGCCGCGACGCCGTGGCGGCGTGCGGCGGCGAGCGCGAAGGAGTCCATGAACGTGCAGGCGGCGGCGTAGTTCGCCTGCTTGATGGCCTTGAGGTACGAGTTGATGGAGGAGAGGAACAGGGCCACGTCGAGCGAGTCGCTCCCGAACGTCTCCAGCAACCGCACGCTCGCGTCGACCTTGCCCCGGAGCACGTCGTGGAACTCCGGTTCGGTCATCCTGGCGAGGCTCGCGCCCGCGAACACCAGGCCCGAGTGGATGACACCGTTCACCGCGCCGAGACGCCGTTCGATCTCGTCCCGTGCCCGCCGGAGAGACTCGGCGCTGGTGGCGTCGGCGCGCAGGTAGAGCGGGGCGGGGCCGCCGGCGCCCGCTGCCCTGGCGATGGCGGCCTCGATCCGCGCGTCCAGCGGGCGTCGCCCGAGCCAGACCACCCGCGCCCGGTACCGGCGGATCAGGTACTCGCTGACCGCCGTACCCAGTCCGCCGGCCCCACCGACGATGACGTAGGTTCCCCCGTCGCGGAACCGGGACGAGGTCGGCCGGGTGGGGCGGACGGTCATCAGCCGCTGCCGGAACCAGGTGCCGTTCCGCCGGATCCGCGGGTTGCCGTCCGGGTCCGCGGGCAGGCTCAGTACCGCGGAGAACGACGGGGTGTCGTAGGCGTCCACGTCCGCCACCCGCGTCCGCCAGTTCGGGTACTCCTTCGCGACCGAGCCGGCCAGGCCCGCGACGCCGGCGTGGGTCGGGTCGATCGGCTCGGACTCGCGCACCGGGTGCGCGCGGTGTGTGACCAGGGTCAGGCCCAGGGAGCGGTCGCCGTAGCCGGCCCCCAGCAGTGCCTTCACCGTGCGGAAGACCTGGAGCGTCCCGGCGGACTGGTCGTCGATGATGCTGTCACCGGACGCTGTCTCCGTGTGCTCGGGCGCCACCCAGATCAGGTGGTCGAGCACCGGGGCGGACCGAAGGGCCTCGTCGAGGTCACGCTGTGAGCCGTCGGCGGTCAGCACGTGCGCCGACGGGTATCGCACGGCCAGGGCGTCGCGGGCGCTCCGGGTCGCCGCGATGATGCCGACGGAGTCGGAGACTCCCGGCCAGACTTCGGTCTCCGGCTCGCGGGCCGGGTCCCATACCGGGAGCAGCGCGACAGCCGGTGGCTGGTCGGGAGTGCGTTCGGTGCGACGGCCCGTGATCCCCCGGAGGTTGAGGCACACCTGGCCCTGGTCGTCGGCCAGGTCGATGTCGATCCGTTCGGTGCCTCGCGCCTCGTCGCGGCGGACCCACGCCCACATCTTCGTCGAGCACGGCGCCAGGATCTCGGCCTTCTTGATGGAGAAGACCAGGCCGACCTCGTCGTCGGCGCCGGTCAGCAGCCGCATGCACTGCATGGCCGAGTCGACCAGTGTGGGGTGCAACGTGAAGCTGCCCGCGGTGTCCGCCACCACGTCCGGCAGCTCCAGCTCCGCGAGCACCGCTCCGTCGGCCCGGTGCACCGCGCGGCAACCCCGGAGCGCGGGGCCGTAGTCGATGCCGAGGTCGCGGTACTCCGCGTAGAAGCGCTCGGGGTCGGTGGGGACGCGCCGGAAGTCGCGGAGCATCGCGGGCAGGTCGAGCACCCGCCGCGCCGGCTGGTCGACCAACGAGATCCCGCCCTGGCAGTGCACCACCGGCTCGTCGTCACCGTTCGGTTCCGCGGAACGCACCTCGAAGCGGGTCGGATCGCCTGCCACGCGCACCGCACGGGCCCCTTCCGGGACGGTGAGGGGACGCAGGAAGACGATGTCGTGCAGGGTCACGGCGGCCGAGGGGCCGGCGGTCCGCCGGGCTGCCGCGTAGGCCCACTGCAGGTACATCGCGCCGGGTGCGACGGCGGTGTCGCGCACCCGGTGCTCACGCAGGTAGAACTCGTCGCCGGTGAGCAGCTCGTGGTCCGGTGTGTCGCGTGGCAGTGCGTAGCGGTCCCGCTCGAAGGGGTAGCTCGGCAACGGCACCCGCCGGTAGCGCCGGTCGCGGAACAACTCGGCGAAATCGGGCGTCCGTCCGTCGAGGTACTCCGCGGCGAGGGCATGCGCACGCGTGCCCGAGGTCACCTCGGGGCCGTCGCCGGTGAGCGCGCGCTCCAGCTCGGCCACGTCGTGCACCACGCGGGCCCACCGGTGCGGGAAGTGCGTCCGGCCGAGGAGAAGCGTGTAGCTCACGTCGCCGAGGTCGTAGTCCCGGTGCTCCCGGCAGTGGCGCGCGAGACGGGTCAGCTGCTCGCGCAGCGCCTCCGGGGTCCGCGCCGACAGCGCGACCAACCGGGGAACACCCGGCGTGCTCCGGCGGGGTGCTGCCGGTGCCTCCTCGATGACCGCGTGGGCGTTCGTCCCGCTCGCCCCGAGCGACGTGATCGCCGCGCGGCGCCTGCCGTCCCGCGGCGCGACCCACTCCCTCGGCTCGGTGTGCACGAAGAACGGGCTGCCCTCCAGGGTGATGCTGGCGTTGGTCGTGCGGTGGTGCGGGAGGCCGGGCAGCACGCCGTGCCGCATGGCCAGGAGGGTCCTGATGATCCCGATCACGCCGGCCGCGGCCTGGGCGTGGCCGATGTTGGCCTTGCTGGAGCCCAGCGAGCAGAACCGCTCCCTGCTCGTGAATGCGCGGAACGCGCGGTCGAGTGCCCGGAACTCCACGGGATCGCCGAGCTTGGTCCCCGTGCCGTGCGCCTCGACCAGCTGGATCCCCTCGGGGTCGATCTCGAAGTCCTGGTAGATCCGCCGGATCAACGCCTCCTGCGCGTTCCCGTTCGGCGCGGTGATCCCGTTGGTCGTGCCGTCCTGGTTGGTGCCGATCCCGCGGATCACGCCGTGGATGTGGTCCCCGTCGGCCTCGGCGTCCGACAGCCGTTTCAGGATCAGCGCGCCGACGCCCTCGGCGGGGACGAACCCGTCGCCGGCCTGGTCGAACGAGTGGCACCGACCCGTCGGCGAGAGCATCCCGGCGCGCGATCCCGCGAGGTAGAGCCGCGGCGAGTTCTGCACGTAGACACCGCCGGCGATCGCCAGGTCGGCCTCCCGCGCCCACAACCCCTGGCAGGCCAGGTAGACGGACACGAGCGAGCTGGAACACGCGGTGTCGACGGCCATCGCCGGGCCGTGCAGGTCCAGGTAGTACGCGATCCTGGACGGCACCAGGGAGTTCATGTTCCCCCAGAACGCCTGCGCCGGGTAGTCGGCGGGCGTGGTGAGGTCCAGGTAGTCGCCCGCCGCGCAGCCGACGTAGATGCCGCACCGGTCGCGGTCGATCGAGTCCCCCGCGTGGCCGGCGTCCTCGAGTGCCTTCCACGCCTCCTGGAGGAACAACCGCTGCTGCGGCTCCATGTAGGTGGCTTCCGTCCCGGAGATCCCGAAGAACAGCGGATCGAACTCGTCGACGCCGTCCATGAACCCGCCGTCCACGCACTGGCTCCCCAGCGACGACAGGTCCCAGCGGGACACCGGCGCCACGGGATCCCGACCGGTGACCAGGAGATCCCAGAACTCGTCGACGTCCCGGGCGCCCGGGAACCGGCCGCTCATGCCGACGATGGCGATGGGTTCCCGGCCCGGAGGTTCCGCCGCGGCACGTGGGGCCTCGTCGCGCGGGTCGTGGACCTCCCCGAGGAGGTAGGTCGTCAACCGGCGGATGGACGGGTTGTCGAACAGGACACTGGGATCCAGGTCGGTGCCCAGCGACTCGTTGAGCTCGCGCACCAGGTTGACGCCGGTGAGCGAGTCCAGTCCGTAGTCGGCGAACGGCAGGTCGGGCGCGAGTTCCTCCCGGCGGAGCTTCAACGACGCCATCAGGAGCCGCTCGATGGTGCCCCGGACGCGCGATTCGAGGGAGCCTTCCGGCTCGGCCTCGTCGGCGGCGGGACGCGGCGCCGACGAGCCGGCCCGGGCCACCACGATCTGCTGCCCCAACGACCGGGCGCGCTCGGTCAGGAGCCGCACCGCGTCGAACCCGCTCTCCCGGAGCACGCCGCGCCACGAGGCCGACGACAGCGCGGGGCCACCGTCGATGCGCCGGCCGTCCGTCTGGCGCCACCAACCGTCGAGGAGCCCGAAGGTCAGGTGCGACCACCACGCGTTCTCGGTGAGCTCGTTGAGCAGGAGGACCCCGCCGGTGCGGAGCAGCGCGTGGGCGTGCCGGACGGACTCCACGATGTCCCGGGTGGCGTGCAGGACGTTGTTGGCGATGACGATGTCGTAATGGCCCGCCGTGAGCCCCTGCTCGGCGGGAGCCCGTTCCACGTCGAACGTCCGGAACGTCAGGTACGGAACGCGCGGCGCGAACCGGTTCTCCGCCTCGATCAGGAACGCCTTGGAGATGTCGGTGTAGCAGTACTCCGCGATGTCGTGCTCGGCGCCGGCCAACTGCTCGAACACGCGCTCGCTGGTGCTGCCGGTGCCGGCGCCGATCTCCAGTATGCGAACCCCGGCTCGCGCTCCGCGACGGCGCTCGGCGACCTCGGCACGCACGGTGCCGGCCGTCACCGCGTTGAAGTAGTCGGCCGTCGCGTTCCTCTTGTAGACCGCCTCGACGAGGTCGAACGACCCGCCGGGGAACATGACGCCGGTAGCCGGCGACTCGCCGGTGAGGATCGCGGGCATGGCCTCGACCATGTGCTCGGCCAGGGCGGCCTTGGCCACCAGCTCCGGGTCGCCGCTGTGCGCGTCCTTCCACTCGTGCCAGGCACGCCACGCCGCCTCGGCGTCCGGCGCACCGGCCCGCGGCGTCAGGAAGTCCCCCTCGCGCACGAGTTCGCCACCGTCCAGCAGCACGTTCAGGCTGTGGTCGAGCCACCGCGCGTAGCCCGACGCGATCACGTTTTCTGCCCCGACGCGGTCGCGCCGCACGGGTTCACCGAACAGCCCGATCGCCACCAGTTGCGCGAGCACCACCTGGCGCAGGACCCGGTTCAGCTCGTCCGTGGTCCGTTCGTGCCGTGCCAGGAACCGGTCGACGCCGTCGGTTCCGGCCGCGGCGTCGAGCAGTGCGTCGGCGTCGGCGGGACCACTGCCGCCGGCCGGGACCGGCTTCGTGACGGCGGGCCAGAACGGCTTCGTGTCGAAGGGGTACGTCGGCAGGCTCACGCGGGTCGGCGGCCGCGGGCCGTAGTGCCGGCGCCAGTCGACGTCGACGCCGCTGACCCACAGGGGCGCGACCTTGTCCCACTCGCCGCGTTCGAGCCATCCCGCGACGAGGTCGGTGAGCTGCTCGGTGCGGGCGAAGAGGCCGACCAGTTCGTCGTCGTGCGGCCGCGCGGTGCCGTCGAACGCCCCGTCGGGCACGCGGTGGTCGACGTAGGCCGTGACCTGCGCGGCCAACCCGTCGAGGTCGTGCGCGACGAAGGCGGTGCGTCTGGCCATCGCTCGCCGGCCGACCTGAAGCGTGTAGGCCAGCGACGCCAGATCCCCGCCCGCGTCCCGGTACTCCGGCAGGAACGCCAGGAGCTCCCGCGCGAGGGCGTCGAGCCGTTCGTCGTCCCGGGCCGAGAGGACCACCACGTGCGGCCCCGGATGCCGCTCGGCGGAAGAGTTCGCGCGCCGGCACACCTGTTCCAGCACGGCGTGCACGTTGGTGCCGCCGATGCCGAACGAGCTCAACCCCGCCCTCGCCGGCTCGCCACCGTTCCCGGCCAGCGGGATGTTCCGCTCGGCCACGAAGAACGGCGAGTCGTCCCAGTCGATCTCCGTGTTCGGCACGTCGCAGTGCAGGGTTCGCGGGATCTCACCGTGGTGGAGGCCCAGGGCCAGTTTGATCAGGCCGGCGATCCCGGCGGCCGCGTCGAGGTGGCCGATGTTGCTCTTGACCGACCCGATTCCGCAGTACCGGCGCCGGCTCGTGTGGTCGCGGTACGCCTCGGTCAGCGCCGCGACCTCGATGGGGTCACCCAGCCTGGTGCCCGTGCCGTGCGCCTCGACGTAGCGGATCGACTCGGGATCGACGCCCGACTTGCTCAGCGCCTTGCGGATGACCTCGGCCTGGCCCCGGACGCTCGGTGCGTAGAACCCGGCCTTGTCGCCGCCGTCGTTGTTGACCGCGACGCCGCGGATCAGGCAGTAGACGTGGTCGCCGGCGGCGAACGCGTCGCGGGCGCGTTTGAGGACGACGACGCCGACCCCTTCGCCACCGGCCATGCCGTCGGCTTCGTCGGCGAACGCCCGGCTGTGTCCGTCGCTGGAGAAGTTCAGGCCCGGCTGGTGCACGTAGCCCAACTCCGCCGTGGAGAAGAGGCTGGCCGCGCCGACGAGTGCCTGATCGGCCTCACCGGTGAGCAGCCCCTGGCAGGCGAGGTGGACTCCGCTCAACGCCGACGAGCAGTTGGTGCTCACCGCCATGCTGGGCCCACGCAGCCCCAGCTTGCTCGAGATCATCGTGGGCACGCTGCCGCCCTGCGAGAGCAGCCACGCCGCGTACGCCTCCGCGCTGGCGAGGACCCGCGTTCCCGACGCGTTGTCCATCAGACTCGGTAACAGGGCCTGGTAGAAGTTGTTGCTCGTCGCGGTGACGACGCTCGTCTCGGGGACGTCCTCCGGGCGGTAGCCGGCGTCCTCCAACGCCTGCCACGCGTGCAGCAGCAACAAGCGTGCCTGCGGATCCATGAGTTCGGCGTCGCGCGGCGAGATCCCGAAGAACGCGGGGTCGAACTCCGCCCTGCCCTCGACGACCGACCGGTGCGGCACGTACCCGGCCCGGCGGACGAGGTCGTCCGGCACCCCGAACGCGCGAAGTTCCTCGGGCGACCACGACGTGCTGCCGCTGCGCCCTTCCCGCAGGTTGCGCCAGAACTCCCGGTGGTCCCTGGCGCCCGGGAACCGGCAGGACATGCCGACCACGGCGATCGAGTCGTCGAGGTAGGCGTCATCGACCGCGGGCGTGCCGGTGTTCTCGTCGGGTCGCGGTTCGGGCCGGGGTTCGGGTCGCGGTTCGGGCCGCCGGGGCGCGGGCGCCGGCGCTGCCGACGGCAGTAGTCCGGCCACGTGCCGGGCCATGGCCGCGACCGACGAGTGCGCGAACAGTGCCGTGGGCCGAAGCCGGCAACCGAAGGCGCGGTTGATCTCGGCCACCACGTCGATGGCCGCGAACGAGTCGCCGCCCGCGTCGAAGAACCCCGCGTCGCGGTCGACGTCCTCGGCGCCGAGCACGTCGCCGAAGATCCCGCGCACGGTCCGCTCGATGGCGGCCACGCGGGTGGCGAGATCGGCTGCCGGCGCGGCCGGCGCCTGCGGAACGGAGTCCCCCAGCCTCGCGCGGTCGATCTTGCCGTTGGCCGTGAGCGGAAAAGTATCCAGCGCCACGAACGCGGCCGGCACCATGTAGGCCGGGAGCGTCTTCGCCAGCCGGGCACGCAGCGCCTTGGTGTCGACGGCACGGTCCCCGCGCACCGTGAAGTATGCGGTGAGCCGGTCCGAACGGCCCTTGTGCTCCAGCACCACGACGCTGGCGGCGATGTCCGGGTGGCCGTTCAGCACGGCCTCGATCTCACCGAGCTCGATCCGGTAGCCACGGAGCTTGACCTGGTCGTCCATCCGTCCGAGCAGCGCGACCTCGCCGTTGGGTAACCAGCGCGCGATGTCACCGGTCCGGTACAGGCGCTGGCCGGGAACGAACGGGTGCTCGACGAACCGTTCCGCCGTCAGGTCCGGCTTGCCGTGGTACCCGAGGGCGACGCCGTGGCCCGAGATGCACAACTCGCCCGATACGCCGACGGGCACCGGCCGCAGGTTCCGGTCGAGGACGTACAGCGACGTGTTCGCGATCGGTGTCCCGACGGTCACCGGTTCGTCGAGGCGCAAACGCTTCGCCGTGGACCAGATGGTGGTCTCCGTCGGCCCGTACAGGTTCCACGCCTCGCCGCGGGACAGGAGCTGGTCCTTCAGGGCGTCCGGCAGCGCCTCCCCGCCACAGAGGATCGTGGTCCCGGCGGTGTTCTCCCACCCGACGCGCAGCAGCATGGCCCAGGTGGCCGGGGTGGCCTGCATGACGGTGGGCCGCCACTCGTCAATCTCCTCGGCGAGCAACGTGGCGTCGGTGACCGTCGCGGAGTCGCTGATGCGGCAGTGCCCGCCGGTGACCAGCGGCAGGTAGAGCTCCAGGGCGGCGATGTCGAAGCTGTACGTGGTGACGGCCAGCAACCGGTCGCTGGAGGTCACGTCCACGGCCTCCGCCATGGCCAGCAGGAAGTTGGTCAGCGCCCGATGGGGAACCACCACCCCCTTGGGCTTCCCGGTGCTGCCGGAGGTGTAGATGACGTACGCGACGGATGGCGTCGTCGGTCGCGGGTCCGCGGACGCGGTACCGCGGTCGTCCGGACGGTCCGTCGGGTAGAGCCGAGCCCCGGGCATCTCCACCGCGGACAGTTTGTCCAGCACCGCCTCATGGCAGATGACGAGCTCGGCTCCGCTGTCCTGGACCATGTACGAGAGGCGCTCGGCCGGCAGGTCGGCGTCCAACGGCACGTACGCCGCGCCGACCTTCATGACCGCGAGCAGGCCCACGATCAGGTCGAGCGAGCGTTCGAAGCAGACGCCGACAACGTCCCCGACGCCCTGGCGCAGCAGCTCGTCCGCCAGCGCCGAACTGCGATCCGCGAGTTCGCGATAGGTGAGGGTCCATTCCCCGCAGGTCACCGCCGGTGAGTCCGGCCTCCGCTCCACCTGTTCCGCGAAGAGGTCCCAACACGTCCGGTCCTCGGGGTAGTCGATCTCGGTGCGGTTCCACTCGTCCAGGACGAGCCGCCGTTCGGCCTCGTCGAGCAGGTTCAACCGGCCGATCGCCGCACGTCCGTTCGACGCCACGATGTCGTCGACCAGGTTGACGAAATGATCGGCCATGCGCGCGACGGTCGTCGCCGAGAACGCGCCCGGGTGGTATTTCCAGTTCAGCACGACCCCGTCACCGGGGACCACGTCCAGGGTGAGGTCGTATTCGCCGAGTTGACTCAGACCGTCCACCAGTCGAAACGGGTACTGGCCGTCGAGACAACTGGAAAGCGAGGAGTTCTGATAGTTGTAGACGACCTGATAAACCGGCGACCGAAGATCGGTGCCGCGATCACCGAGCGCGCGCACGATGCGGTGAAACGGGTACATCCCGTGCTCGATCGCTTCGAACACGGTGGACTGGAGTCGTCGCGCGAAATGCGTGAACTCGTCGGAACCGACCGGCCTGCTCCGAATGGGCAGCGTGTTGACGAAATAACCCACCACCGGGTCGAAGTGCTCCAGCGGACGCCCGGACACCGGCATTCCGATGACCATGTCCTCCTGTCCGGTGTACCGGTGGAGCAGTGTCTTGAAGACCGTCAGGAAGAAAACCCCGGGACTGATCTCGTGCGACTCGGAAAACGACGTGACGGCATCGACCTGCTCCCGCGACAACCGGCGGGTGTGCACCTCGCCCTCGTGCGGCGCGTCCGGAGCCAGCGTCGCCTCGGTGGGCAACCCGGTGAGGGGGACCCACCCGGCGAGCTCCCGCTGCCAGAACTCACGATCGCGCTCGGCGCGGGCACCGGCGAGGTACTCCTTCTCCCACGCGACGAACCCGCCGAACCACGCGGCACTCGGCTCGAACGGCGGTTCGCGGCCGTCGACCCGCGTCTGGTACGCCTGGACCAGGGTGTCGAGCACGAGACGTGCCGACGCCCCGTCGATGACGAGGTGGTGGACGACCAGAAGAACACGGGTCTCGGACTCGCCACGCGACAGCACGGACAACCGGACCAGGGGCTCGTTGGCCAGGTCGAACGGCCGCTGCGCCTTCTTCCTCAGGTACCCGAGCACATTGTCGGACGGCACGTCGGAGATGTCCACGTGCTCGATCCGGAAGCTGTCGGCATCGCCCTGGGACAAACAGGGACCGTCGTCCGTCTCCCGGACCGTGGCCGAAAGAATCGGATGCCGCGCGACCGTGTCCCGAAACGCGCCCTCGAGAGCGGCGGTGTCGAGATGTGGCCACGACAAGCATATTGGAACATTGTACGCGTACGTGTCGGGTTCCATCTTGTACAGCGCCCACAAGCCGCGCTGCCCTTCCGACAGTGGAGTATTCGAATGCTTCGCCAGTTCCGTGAGCGCTTCGGTCGTCGAAATTTTACCGTCGGCATACATTCGGACGATTTCACGAAGACTCATGCCGAATTTCCCCACCTGTAACCATTGGCCACCGAAGTCCCCCATGAGCACGCCATTATCCGCGGACGGCACCTTCACGCTACCAGGTGAAGCATGCCCTCGACAGTGTGCTTGCGACCCGCAAACTCGTCACGTTGAGTCAGGCGCGACCGCACCATGGAACCCCGCAGGGTCACCCAGAGGTGGTGGGGCGGGTGGGGCTCGAACCCACGGCCAAGGGATTATGAGTCCCCTGCTCTAACCGACTGAGCTACCGCCCCGGGACGCAAACAAGTGGATGAGCTCGAACTTCCGAGAGCTCCAAGCGGACCACGATCGTGTCCGCGGGACAAGGCTACAGGGCCCGAGGCCGCACCCGGTTCAGACCCCGTTCCCCTCGGTCGCGATCAACTGCGCGTACGGGATGCCGTCGCCGTACTTGGCGGTGACCTTGCAGATCACCCGGATGCGGCCGGGTCGCATCGGGTCGATGCCGTTCACCGCGTTGCGCATGGTGCCCTCGGGGAAGGTGTCCTCACCCAGGGCACTGCACTCCGCCGCGAGCCGGCCGACAGACCAGTTGTGCTCCTCGAGCCACAACCGGATCCGATCCCGGTTGAGTTTTGGCATATGCAAAGTCTGCGGCGCTCTGCGACAGCTGTCAAACCGAACCAGCAGTACTTCTGCGGTTATGTGCGATGGTCTGCGGCCGGTCTCACACCGAACCGCGGCACGAGCTGGGGTGGCAGACACACCGGTTCTGCGGCATTCTGCGGACGTGACTCGACGCGGACTGCACAGCAGCGACTACTCGGCCGAAGCCCGCGCCCGGCTCGCGGAGGCGGTCGAGGCCGCACGCCGCGCGCTCGGGTGCGAGACCCGCAAGCAGTTCGTCGCGGAGTCCGGCATCAGGATGCGCAGCCTGGAGAAGATCGAGGCGGGCGAGGAGGGCGTCGGACCGCGGATCTTCGACCGGCTCCACCGCGCCCTGCCGGGCTGGAACGCCGGCACGGTCCGGGAGATCCTGGAGGGCGGCCCGATCCCCGAGCCGGTCGAGCGGCCGCTGTTCCGGCTGGACATCCAGTGGCACACCCGGGACGAGATCACCACCCTGCTGGCGTCGAACCCGGAGGCCGCCACCGTCCTGGAGAAGCTCCTGGGCTGGCACCAGGAGTTCAGGAAAGCGGGCCTGACCGGCGACGACCTGATCGCCGTGTCGAAGGAGGCCCTGCAGGCGCGGTAGCGCGTGCCGCCGCCGTCACCGGACCGCCACGCCGGTCGTGATCAGCAGGCCGACGTCGACGACCGCGACCGCGAGCAGGGCGTTGAACGCCGCCCGCGAGCCCGGCCGCCGGGCCCGCAGCCAGCCGACCGCCAGGATCACGGCCGACAACGGCAGGGCCACCGCCCCGGCCGGCGACACCGGGCCCGGCGGCCCGAACGCCAGGATCACGGCGGTGGCCAGCACCAACGTGGAGGCCACGACGACGCCGGCGGTCCGTCCCACGCGGTGGGGCAGGCCGCGCACCCCGGTGCGGAGGTCGTCGTCGAGGTCGGGAAGGGCGTTGGCGAAGTGCGCGGCGCTGCCCAGCACGGCGGCCGCCGCGACGAGCCAGACCGGCGGCCACTGACCCGCCGGCGCACCGAGCGTGACGAACGCGGGGAGCAGCCCGAACGAGACCGCGTACGGCAGCACCGACAGCACCGTCGCCTTGACCCCGAGATCGTAGGCCCAGGCCGAGCACAACGCCGCCAGATGTGCCACCGTCGCTTCCGTGCCCGACAGGAGCGACAGCCCGACCGCGGCGGGCGCGGCCAGCCCGACGGCGACGGCGACGCCGGTCCTGGTGATCTCGCCGGTCGCCAGGGGCTTGTCCGCCCGGTTGGTTCGCGCGTCGCGGCGGGCGTCCACGAGGTCGTTGAGCCACCCGACCGACAGTTGGCCGGCCAGGATGGCGGCCGCCACGGCCGCGACCCCGGCGGGCTGGTGCCCGGCGGACACGGCCAGCGCGGTCGCGATCGCGGTGACGGCGAGGGAAGGCAGCGGATGACAGGCACGCACCAGCGCCGAGACCCGGCGAGCACCGTTCGAGACAGGCCGACGGGGGTCCGCCGGATTCTCGGGTTCTGCTCGCCCCATGGAGATCCATGGTGCCAGGCGCGCGGATTTCCGCCGAACGACGCGCGGCTCTACGAAGCCCTCGCCGAGCAGTGGTGGCGGCCGCGCGGCGCGTTCGCGATGCTGCACTGGCTCGCCCGGGCCCGCGCCGAGCTGGTCCCGCCCGCCACGCGGCCGGGCGCGGTGCTGCTCGACCTCGGCTGCGGCGCGGGCCTGCTCGCACCGCACGTCGAGGGGAAGGGCTACCGGCACGTCGGCGTGGATCTCTCCCCCACCGCCGTTCGGCAGGCCCGCGCCCACGGCGTGCACGCCGTCCGCGGCGACGTGCTGTCCGTCCCGGTGGCCGACGGATCGGTGGACGTGGTGGCCGCCGGGGAGATCCTGGAGCACGTGCCGGACCTGCCGCGGGCGGTCGCGGAGGCGTGCCGGGTGCTGCGTCCGGGTGGGCTGCTGGTGGTGGACACGCTCGCCGCGACCGCGGTCTGCCGGTGGCTGGCGATCGGGGTCGCCGAACGGCTGCCGGGCCTGGCCCCGCGCGGGGTGCACGACCCGGCGTTGCTGGTGGACCGGTCGCTGCTCGTGCGGGAGTGCCGGCGGCACGGTGTGCGGCTGGCCCTGCGGGGTATCCGGCCCTCCGTGACCGGCCTGCTCGCCTGGCTCCTCCGTCGGGCCGAGACGGTCGCGATAGTGCCGACCCGGTCGACCGCCGTGCTGTTCCAGGGTCGCGGAGTCAAGAACGGCACCACGAACGGCACGAGGGAAGGATGACGTTGTCCCCACACGCACGAGCTCGGTCGGTGGCCGAGCGCATGTCCGCACGGGCGCAGACCTACGACGCGTCGGGCGAGTTCCCCGCGGCCGACTTCGACGATCTGCGCGAGGCCGGGCTCCTCGGCCTGATGGTGCCGCGGCGGCTCGGCGGGCTGGAGGCGTCCTTCGCCGACTACGCCGACGTGGCGGTCGAGCTGGGCGCCGGTGCTGGAGCGACCGCGCTGATCTTCAACATGCACGCCTCGGTGACCGGGGCACTGGCGCACACCCCCGACGACCTGGTGCGGCAGTTCGGCGCGCCGGAGAGCTTCTTCGCCTCCCGCGACCGCGTCCTGGCGGCCGCGGCCGAGGGCGCGCTGTACGCGGTGGCGATGAGCGAACGCGGCGTCGGGTCGCGGCTCTCCCGGGTCGCCACCGCCTACGAGCGCACCGACGCGGGCTTCCGGATCACCGGCAGCAAGACGTTCGTATCGGGCGCCGGGCACGCCGACGCCTACCTCGTCGCCGCCCGGGACCACGCCGCCGCCGAGCCGCGGGTCTCCTACTTCCTCGTCCCGGCGGGCGAGGGCGTGCGCGTCGAGCCGACGTGGGACTCGCTGGGCATGCGCGCCACCGGCAGCCACGACGTGCACCTGGACACCGAGGTCGACCCCGACGCGCTGGTCGGCGGGATCGAGGGCGCCGCGCTGCTGCTCGCCCAGGTCATGCCGCAGTGGCTGGTCGCCTCCTACGCGGCGGTCTACGTCGGCGTCGCCCGCGCCGTGCTCCACCACGGGGCGACGCACCTGCGCGACCGCGGCCTGCACACCCTGCCCGCGGTGCGCGCCCGGATGGGCCGGGCCGACACCCGGGTCGCCGCCGCGGCACTGGTCGTCGCCGAGGCCGCGCGCCGGGTCAGCGCGGACCCCGGCAGCCCGGAGACCAACCGCTGGGTATGGCGGGCCAAGCTGGCCGCGGGTGACACCGCCGCCGAGGTCGCGTCGAGCGTGCTGGAGGCCGCGGGCGCGTCGGCCACCCGCCGCGGCCACCCGCTGGAACGGCTCTACCGCGACGCCCGCTGCGGTGCCCTGCAACCGGCCACCTCCGACGTGTGCGCGGACTGGCTGGGCGCCTGCGCGGTGGGCGACGATCCCGACGAGGCACCCCGGTGGTGACCCCGACGGGGATCCCGGCCATCACCGGCATCGGCACCGCGCTCCCGCCGGCGACCGAGCAGCAGGCGCTGTGGGACGGGTACTTCCGCGACCACCTCGGCGGCGGCCGGGCCGCCGAACGGATCTTCGCCGGCGCGGGGGTGGCCCGCCGCCACGCCGTGGTCAGCCCGCTGGACCAGGACCTCTCCGGCGAGTCGACCGAGGCGCGGATGCTGTTGTACGACCGGCACGCGCCGCCGCTGGGGCATCGCGCGGTGACCGCCGCCCTCGCCGCCGCGGGCCTGGACCCGGCCGATGTCGGCCAGCTCGTCGTCGCGTCCTGCACCGGCTACGCCGCACCGGGACTGGACGTACGACTGGCCGCCTCGCTCGACCTGTCCGCCGACGCCCGACGCCTGCTCGTCGGACACATGGGCTGCTACGCCGCCCTCCCCGCGCTGGCGAGCGCCGGCGACTACGTGACGGCCCACGGGCGGCCCGCGGTGCTGCTGTGCCTGGAACTGACCTCGCTGCACCTGCAGCCACCCACCAGCGACGTCCAGCAGATCGTCTCCCACGCCCTGTTCAGCGACGCCGCCGTCGCGGTCGTCCTGCGACCGGGGGGCGAGAGCGGGTTCGAACTGGTCGACACCAGCGCGGTCACCGACCCGACCACCGCCGACCACATGACGTGGGCCGTGACCGACCACGGCTTTCGGATGACCCTGTCCCCGCGCGTGCCCGACGTACTGGGGAAACACGTCTTCTCGACGGTCGACGGTCTGCTGGGCCGCAACGGCCTCACGCTCTCCGACGTCCGCGGCTGGGCCGTGCACCCCGGCGGCCCCCGCATCCTCGACACCGTGCGGAACGAGCTCGACCTGCCGGATCACGCCGTGGAGCACTCCCGCCGCGTCCTGCACGAGCACGGCAACTGCTCGTCGGCCACGGTTCTGCTGGTACTCGACGACCTGCTCGGCAGCGGCACGCTCGCTCCGGGAGACCCGGTGGTGGCCATGGCGTTCGGTCCCGGCCTGACCCTGTACACCACGCTGTTACGCGCCGTCTGACCTGGGGAGTTGCTCCTCCAGTTGGACTCGAACCAACAACCCTTCGGTTAACAGCCGAATGCTCTGCCAATTGAGCTATGGAGGATCGCTCGCCGGCACCCTGTCCGGCGGATGCCAACTCTAGCGCATGCCCCGGACCGGGTTCTCAGCCGGTCCGGCAGTGCGCGGCGAACTGGGGGAGGATGGCACGTGCAGAGCAGGTCGAGCCTTGGAGGCGATGACATGAAGGCGTTCGTGCTGGGCGCCGCTGTTGGGTACGTGCTGGGCGCCAAAGCGGGCCGCGGGCGGTACGACCAGATCGTGCGCACCTACCGCAGGCTCGCCGACCACCCCGCGGTGCAGGGAGCGGCCGGCATCGCGCGGGCCAAGGTCGGCGAGCGGGTCGGCTTCGGCAACAAGGCCAGGACGGCGCCCGCGCAGACCGGCAACGGCCGGCGGGACGTGAGTGAACCCGCGCACCAGCGGCCCTGAACCGGTCCGGGCCCCCGCACGCGACGTGCGGGGGCTCGCCAAGGCCCACCTCCACCTGCACCTCACCGGCGCCACGCGGCCGGCGACCCTGGTCGAGCTCGCCGCGCGGCACGGCGTCGCGGTGCCGCCGCCACTCCCCCGCACCGCGGGCACCTGGGCCGACTTCCAGGGCCGCTACGACGCGGCCCGCCAGGCCATCCGCACGCCCGAGGACGTCCGTCGCGTGGTCACCGAGGCCGCCGAGGACGACGCCCGCGACGGCTGCGGCTGGTTGGAGCTCCAGGTCGACCCGACCTCGTACGCCCCGGTGTTCGGCGGTCCGCGCGAGGCGCTCGAGGCGGTCCTCGACGGTGCCCGGGCCGCCGTGATCCCGGTCGGGGTGATCGTCGCGTCGAGCTGGACCCGGTCGCCGGAGCACGCGACCACCCTCGCCCGGCTGGCGGTCGAGTACGCCGGGCAGGGCGTGGTCGGCTTCGGCCTGTCCAACGACGAACGCGGCGCCGCGGTGGCCGACTTCGCCCCGGCGTTCCGCGTCGCCCGCGACGGGGGCCTGCTCGGCACGCCGCACTCGGGGTTCTACACCGGCGCCGCGCACGTCCGGGCCTGCGTCGAGCACCTCGGCGCGCACCGGATCGGCCACGGCACCTCGGCCGCGACGGATCCCGGGACGCTCGCGCTGCTCGCCGAGCGACAGGTCGCGCTGGAACTCTGCCCGACGTCCTACCCGCCGTTCGGCGTCCACGAGCTGACGGCGATCCCGGTCCGCACGATCCTCGACGCCGGCGTCCCGGTGGCGGTCGCGACCGACGACCCGCTGCTGTTCGGCACCGGGCTGGCCGACCAGTACGCGATCTGCCGCGAGGTCCTCGGCCTCGACGACCACCAGCTCGCCGCGCTGGCCGCAACGAGCATTCAGGCTTCGGCGGCACCGTCCTCGGTCAAGGCCACCCTACTGTCCACTGTGGACGACTGGCTGGACGTTCGGCGACCCGACGGGTGCTGAGCCGCCACGCGGACACGGACGACCACGTGATCGGGGCTCGCCTCGCCGGCGTCAGATTTCGCCCTGGCGGCCGGCGCGACCGGGATCGTCCGGCACGTTCGCATCGACGACGCCGCCCAGGCACGCCCGTCGCTCAGTTCTCGTCGGCCGGGTCGCCCGTGTCCTCGTCGGCGTCCTTGACCGCGTCGGCGATGACGGTGAGCAGGTCGGAGTCGCTGAGCCCCAGGGTTGTGAACCGACTCCGCCAGTGCATCACCCTCCGCAGCACGACATCGGCATCCGCACGGTGGCCGAGGAGTGCGGTGATATCGGCTTTGGCGTCGGTCCACGTGATGTCCATGCGTGCCCGGGCCGGCTCCTCCGGGTCGATCAGCTCCAGTGCGGGGACCGGCTCACCCTTGAGGATCGCCTCAGGTGTGTCGATACTCCAGCCGCGGAGGTGCTGACCGAGGAAGAACCCGACCGATTCCCGCACCTTCCGGCCCACCCCGGACTCACCCTTCTCGAGCGCGTAGATGCTGCGCGGGCTCCTGCCGACGGCCGCCCCGAACGCCTTGTGGCTCGAGTAATCAAGTGCGGTCCGCGCCTGTCGAATCGCCTTGCCGAGGGTTCGCCGCGCCTCCGCTGAGTACTCCTCGCGCGCTGCCACGACCGCAGCGTGCCGCAGGAAAAGCTCGTCCCAGGCCGTTCCGCGGAGCGCCGACACGGTCAGTCGAGTCGCAGATACTCGCACTATTTCGCAAGCTCTGACTTCACGCCTTCAGGTTGAAAATCATCGGGATCGCAATATGTCGCAGAATTCTCCTGTGCGCGTCGGGCGTGTCGTCACGGCACCCGGGCGACCGCGAAGACGCGGCGGAACGGGAACCAGGTCGTGCCGTCCGGTCGGGGTGAGTAGGGCGCGCGGAGGCGTGGGGCCAGTTCGGCGCGGAAGTCCCGCCACTCCTCGTCGGTCAGGGCCGCGCGGATGGGACGCAGCGCCGTGCCGGTGACCCACTCCAGCACCGCGTCCTCGCCGGTGAGGCGGTGCAGGTAGGTGGTCTCCCAGGCGTCGACCTCGCAGCCGAGGTCCGCCAGCAGCGTCGCGTACCCGGCGGGGTCGAGGACGGCGTCGTCCTCACGCAGGACCACCGGTTCGAGGCGCGCGCGCCACCGCTCCGACGCCGCCAGGGACCGCACCGCGAGGTGGGACGGCGCGCCGAAGTTGCCCGGCACCTGGAAGGCGAGCCACGCGGCGGCCGGCAACCGGCCTATCCAACGCTCCAGCAGGGACTCGTGACTCGGGACCCACTGCAGCACCGCGTTCGACACGACCACGTCGGTGTCCGGCTCCGGACTCCACTCCCGCACGTCGGCGACCTCGGCGGTCAGCCCGCGCGCCCGCGCGGCCTCGACCATCTCCGGGGAGGAGTCCAGCGCCTCGACCGCCGCGGACGGCCAGCGCGCGGCCAGCGTCGTGGTCAGGTTGCCGGGGCCGCAGCCGAGGTCGACCACCCGGCGCGGCGCGTCCGCTCGCACCCGGCCCAGCAGGTCGAAGAACGGGCGCGAACGGTGGTCGGCGAACGCCAGGTACGTCCCCGGATCCCACACGGACACCTCCCGTAACCGTACGAGCGTACTGTTTACTTTAGTGCGTCCCGGATCTTCGCGGCCACCTCGGACGCCACCCGCCGCACGGTCTCCTCGTCGGTGCCGGCGTCGGCCCGGACCTGCAGCACGATCCCGTCCCGCCCGGGCACCTTGCGCTGCACGAACCACGCCCCGCCGCCCGGCAGCTCGCGTCGGTGCCGCGAACGGATCGAGCCGTTCACCCGCGCGTGCACCACGTCGGGCAGCTTGTTCGCCTGCTCCAGCACGTACCGGACCGGGCGCTGGTCGGTGAGCAGCATCGCATCACCCGCGCTGCCCGTCTCCGTCGCCTCGACCAGCTCCAGCGACCCGTTGCCCCAGGTGGCCTTGCTGATCAGATGCCAGCCCACCCGCCGGGACCCGCCCTCGGCCGGCACCCACAGCCCGAGCGAGGACGCGAACAGGTGCCCCCCGCCGCGCAGCCGGGCCGTCGCCACGATGTGCTCGTCGGGCTCCAGCGTGCCGGTGAACTCCGCCGGCACGCCGCCGCCGAAGAACC
The DNA here is from genome assembly GCA_036259595.1 of Actinophytocola sp. Classification (GTDB taxonomy): domain Bacteria; phylum Actinomycetota; class Actinomycetes; order Mycobacteriales; family Pseudonocardiaceae; genus Actinophytocola. The sequence continues at coordinate 3,884 of DATABL010000168.1, read as the reverse complement.
GGCGCCACAGCCCGGTCACGACAGCCCACCCGCCGCCTGGTCGCCGAGAGCCTTGCGGTACTGCTCCAACGCCACCAGGTCACCGAACAGCGTGCGGTAGTCGTCGGCGTCCTCGACCGGCGAGAGCCGCTGCAGCCGCGACTTGAGCTCCGCGATCTGGTTGGCCACCACCGTCTCCTGCAACGCCGCGATGAGGCTGCTGACGAACCGCGCGTCCGGCTCCGCCCGGTGGTGCAACGCCTCCACGGCGAGCTCGGTGACCAGCGACCGCACCGTCTGGTGTGGACACGCCTGGCTGGTCGCGTCGACCAGGGCCGGCCCGGACAGCCCCGAGGACGTGCCACCGACCGCGAGCAGCGCCTCGTACAGCTCCCGGTACGCGGGGTGGGTGAACGCCTCCTTGGGCACCGAGCTGTCGTAGTACGGCCCGGCCAGCTCCGGCGCCTGCAGCGCGGCCTTGAGCGCCTCGCGCTGCACCCACAGGCGCGGGTCGCCGCGCGGCGGCCTGGGCGGGCCGTCCACGTCGACGGTGAGCGCGCCCTGGTCGGGGTCGACCGGCTGCGGCCGGCCGCGCCGCGCCGGCTGGGCGGCACCACCGCCGCCGGCGCTCTCCCGGACCCGCCGGACCACGGTGGCGGTGTCCTCCCAGCCGACCCAGCCGGCGAGCTGGCGGGCGTACTCGTCGCGCAGTGCCGCGTCCTTGATCCGCGCGACCATGGGCACCGTGCGGCGCAGCGCGTCGACCCGGCCCTCCGCGGTGTCCAGGTCGTGCTCGCCGAGCTCGGTGCGGATGGCGAACGCGAACAGCGGCTTGCGGCGCGCCACCAGGTCCTTCACCGCGACCTCGCCCTTGGCCTGCCGCAGCTCGCACGGGTCGAGCCCGTCGGGCGCGATCGCGATGAACGTCTGCGCGGCGAAGCGCTGGTCGTCGTCGAACGCCTTCAACGCGGCCTTGCGCCCGGCCTCGTCGCCGTCGAAGGTGAAGATCACCTCGCCGCGGAAGGCGTCGTCGTCGATCAGCAGGCGGCGCAGCACCGTGATGTGCTCGGCGCCGAACGCGGTGCCGCACGAGGCTACCGCGGTCGGCACGCCCGAGGCGTGCATCGCCATCACGTCGGTGTAGCCCTCGACCACCACGACCTGACGCCGGCGGGCGATCTCCCGCTTGGCCAGGTCGAGCCCGAACAGCACCTGCGACTTCTTGTAGATCGGGCTCTCGCTGGTGTTGAGGTACTTGGCCTGGATCTGGTCGTCGTCGAAGAGCCGCCGGGCGCCGAAGCCGACGACGTCACCGCTGAGGTCCCTGATCGGCCACAGCAGCCGGCGGTGGAACCGGTCGATCGGCCCCTGCCGGCCCTCCCTGGACAGCCCGCCCTTGATCAGCTCCGACAGCTCGAACCCGCGGCCCAGCAGGTGTTTGGTCAGCTTGTCCCAGCCGCCCGGCGCGAACCCGCAGCCGAACTCGACCGCCGCGGCCTGGTCGAACCCGCGCTCGGCGAGGAACTCCCGCGCCTTGACCGCCTCCGGCGTGTGCAGCTGCTCGGCGTAGAACTCGGCCGCCGCCCGGTGCGCGTCGACCAGCCGGGTCCGGGTGCCCTTGTCCCGCTGACGGGTCGGCGCGCCGCCCTCGTAGATGAGCGTGACGCCGCTGCGCTCGGCGAGCCGCTCCACCGCCTCGACGAAGCTCAGGTGGTCGATCTTCATGAGGAACGCGATGACGTCGCCGCCCTCGCCGCACCCGAAGCAGTGGTAGGTGCCGTGCGTCGAGCGCACGTTGAACGAGGGGGTCTTCTCGTCGTGGAACGGGCACAGGCCCTTGAGCGCGCCGCCGCCCGCACGGCGCAGCGACACGTACTCCCCCACCACGTCGTCGATTCGGTTCCGTTCGCGCACCTGCGCGATGTCGCTCTCCCGGATCCGCCCCGCCATGGTGCCCGAGTCTAGGCGGGCGGACCGACGACCGGCCGCCAGGTCGGGCATACGATGGACCCGTGACGGTCAGCGATGACGTTCTCGCCGAACAGTTCGCCGAGCACCGGACGCGCCTGGTCGGGGTGGCGTACCGGTTGACCAGCCGCCTGTCCGACGCGGAGGACGCGGTGCAGGAGGCGTGGCTGCGATTGTCCGGTTTGGACGAACGGCAGCGGGCCGAGATCCGCGAGCTGGGTGCCTGGCTGACCACGGTCGTCGGCCGGATCTGCCTGGACCGGCTGCGCTCGGCCACGGAGCGGCGCGAGCGCTACGTCGGCTCGTGGCTGCCCGAGCCGATCGTCACCCCGCCCGGCGACCGCCTCGGCGACGATCCACTGGAGACGGTCGTGCGCGAGGAGGAGGTGCGCCTCGCCGCCATGGTCGTGCTCGACCGCCTCACCCCCGAGCAGCGCGTCGCGTTCGTGCTGCACGACGCCTTCGGCGTGCCGTTCGCCGAGATCGGCGAGATCCTCGGCGTCGCCGAGGCGACCGCGCGCCAGCACGCCTCCCGGGGCCGCCGCGCCGCGGCCGACGCGGACCCCCCGCCCAGGGTCGCCCTCGACGAGCAGCGCGCGGTCCTCGAGCAACTGCTGGCCGCGATCGTCGCCGGCGACCTGGACGCCGTGGTGCGCCTGCTGCACCCGGACGCCGTGCTGATCGGCGACAGCGACGGCAAGGCCCGCACGACCCGGCGGGTCATCGTCGGCAGCGACAAGATCAGCCGGTTCCTGTTCGGCCTGGTCGAACAGTACGGGCGGCACCGGATCGCCGCCGGGGACCTGGTGCTGGTCAACGGCGACCTCGGCATGGCGTTCCCCGCCGTCCCCGCCGACGGTGGGTACCGGAGCCTCGACCGGCGGGTCACCGGCGTCGCCGTCCGCGACGGCCGGGTGGTCGCGATCTACGACGTGGCCAACCCGGACAAGCTCAGGCACCTGGACGGGTGACCACCGCGGCGTCCGCCGGCACCGGGATCCGGCAGGCGTCGCCCGAGGTGAACCCCTGGTCCCGGATGTCGAGCGCGCTGAACATCCGGGCACGCATGTTCTCCAGCCCGATCTGGTAGGTCAGCTCCAGGACGCCCTGGTCGCCGAACTCCGCACGCAGCTCGGCGACCTGCTCGTCGGTCACGCTCGTCGGCGTGGCCGTCATCGCGTCGGTGTAGGCGATCGCGAGCCGCTCCTGGTGGCTGTAGGCGTCCGAGGTCCGGTAGTCGTCGATCCGCCGCAGCCGCTCGATGTCCAGGCCCTCGTGCTTCTGCAGCATCGTGCCGATGTCGACGCACCACGAGCAACCGAGCCGCTGGGCGGCCCGGTACACCGCGATCTCCCGGACGTTCGCCGGCAGGACGGTGCTCGCCCGCTGCGCCGCCAGTTCGTGCACCGCGCTGGCCGCCATCAGTTTGCGATGCCTGGCCAGCACGGTGAACGGCTCCGGCACCGCCCCGAACCGGCGGATCGCGAACCGGTAGAAAGCACGCAGCACCGGACGTGCCTCCTGGGTGGATATCCCCGGAATCCTCGGCATGGTCTCCTCCTCGTGTCGGACTCATCGCGCTGACGAGTCCCGCGCGCGGAACGTGACAGCCGACTCCGGCACCAGGTGCGCGACCAGGAGCTTCAGGTAGAACAGCGGCACGAACCACGCCAGCCCGGCGGGCACCTGGAGGGCGGCGCCGACGACGACACCCACGCCGGCCAGGGTCAGCGCCGCGGGACGCCGCAGGTACTCGGGCAGCACGAGCACCACCAGCGCCGCGACGACCAGGTAGCCGTAGACCACGCCCGCCGCGCCCCAGCCGAACCCGGGGAAGACCGCCGCCAGCACGAACGGGTGCACGTGGCCGACGACGAACCTGGCGTGCTGGCGGAAGCCCCGGCCCGGTCGGTGGTACCAGCGCTTCGCGGTGGCGG
>DATABL010000167.1:0-10914 GCA_036259595.1 Actinophytocola sp. | reverse complement strand
GCGGTCGGCTGGCTGGCGGCCTCGGGGCTGCCGCTCTTCCTGCCCGGCCAGGCCGCGGTGGCCGGCGCGGCCAGCTCCGCGCTGCTCGGCGTGGTGGCCGCGGTGCTGCTCGGCCCGCTGCTGGTGGCCGGCGCGGTGCGGCTGGTCGGGCCGCGGCTGCGGGCGGTGGCGCCGGTCGGCGGGTACCTGGCGGCGGCGAGCGTCGCGGCGAACACGCGGCGGCTCGCGACCGTGGTCACGCCGCTGGTGCTGGCGATCGCGATGGCGTCGGTGCAGGTCTTCACCCAGACCACGCTGTCCGCGGCGGCCGCCGAGCAGGCCGACGACGGCGTGCTGGCCGACTACGTGGTGGCCGGTGAGGGCGGCCTGGCCCCCGCGGTGGCCGACGCGGTCCGCGTGCAGGACGGCGTCGACGCGGTGACGCCGGTGGTGCGCAGCCAGGTGATGGTGCCGCACGTCGTCGCGGGCACCGTGACGGTGAGCCCCCTGTCCGCACAGGGAATCGAGACCGGCGGCCTGGCCGGGACGCTCGACCTGCGCCCGCGCGAGGGCGACCTCGCCCGGCTGAGTGGCGACACGGTCGCGCTGAGCACCACGGCCGCCGAGACCGTCGGCGCCGACGTCGGGTCCGCTGTGGACCTCCGGCTCGGCGACGGCGCGGAGCTGCGGGCGGAGGTGGTGGCGACCTACGAACGTGGCCTCGGCTTCGGTGACGTGACGCTGCCGCACGACGTGCTGGCCGCGCACACCAGCACGCGCTTCGACCACGCGCTGCTGGTCCGGGCCGACGCGCCGCCGTCGGTCGCGGGCTTCCCGGGCGTCGAGGTGCTCGACCGGGGCGAGCTGGCCGCGGCCGGACAGGAGCGGCGGCAGGTCGAGTCGTGGACCAACCTGATCGCGCTGCTGGTGGTCCTGGGCTACCTGGCCATCGCGGTGGTGAACACGCTGGTGATGGCGACGGCGGCGCGGGGCCGGGAGTTCGCGCTGCTGCGCCTGGTCGGCACCCGACGGTCCCAGGTGGTGCGGATGATGCGGATCGAGGCGCTGCTGGTGGTCGGGATCGCCGCGGTGGTCGGCACGGTGGCGGCGGTGCCGTCGCTGCTCGGGGTGAGCCTCGCGCTCACCGGGTCGCCGGTCCCGTCGGTGCCGCCGCTGCTGTACCTGGCGATCATCGGGGTGACCGCGCTGCTCGGCCTACTGGCGATCGGCATCCCGACCCGGGTGGCACTGCGGTCCCGCCCGGTGGAGGCGATCGGCGAGCGGGAGTGACGACCGCCGGCCCGGCACCGCGCCTACGACTCGGCCACCTGGCGGCGGAGCCGTTCGAGGGCGCGGTGCTGGGCCAGTCGGACCGCGTTCGGGGCCATGCCCAGGCGGTCGGCGGTCTCCTGGGCGGAGAGGCCGACCACGAGGCGCAGTCGGATGATCTCGCGCTGTCGTGAGGGAAGGGCGTCCAACAGCGCCGCGCGCTCGTCCGCGTTCATCGCCACGAGACAGGAACGGGCCAGCCGGGCGGCCATGACGCGGATCGGGCGAGTTAGTTGTTGCCGGAACGTTCCGTCATTCCGGTAGCGCTCGACCTCGCGTCTCCGGGCAGAACGGCACCACGATCATGCCGAGGACGTAGATCAACCCCACGACCGTCGCCGCGGTGCCGTAGCCGCCGAGGGCGGCGATGATCGAGCCGGCCAGCAGTGGGCCGAGGAAGGCGATGAACCGGGCCGCGTTGAACACGAACGCCGCGCCCGTCGCGCGCAGGTGCGTGGGGTAGAACTCGGGCAGCCACACCGGCATCCAGGTGTACTGGCCGAGCGTGAAGAACCCGTTCACCACGCACAGCACCAGCACCAGCGTCAGGTCCGACGTCCACAGGAACAGCACCGGCGTCATCACCAGCGACGCCGCGAAGTACGCGAACACCGTGGGCTTGCGGCCGAACTTGTCGGCGGCGAACCCCAGCGCGATGTAGCCGGCGATCGCGCCGACGTTGTAGATCATGCCGGCCGTCGACGCGTAGCTCGACGCGGAGTGCCCCTCCGCCTCGGCCATGCTGCCGACGTAGGCCGGCACCCAGGTCGAGATGCCCCACCACGCCAGCGTGGTCACCATCGACATGATCGAGCCGAGGATCGTCAGCCGCCGCATCTTCGGGTCCGACAGGATCTGGCGCAGGGTGAAGCGGGTGTAGGTCCGCTCCTCCTCGGTCAGGTCGGTGCGCGACCGCAGCTCCTCCCGTCGCGACGCCGCCGACGACCACTTCTCCGACTCCGGCACGCTGCGCCGCAGCCACAGCGCGAACAGCGCCGGCAGCACCCCGAGCAGGAACATGTACCGCCACGAGTCCTCGCCGAGCGGCGCGATGAAGTGCCACGCCGCGGACGCCACGAAGAACCCGAGCCCGAGGCCGCACTGCATCAGCCCGGCGGCCTTCGCGCGCGCGTGCGCCGGCCACATCTCGGCCACCAGCGACGTCCCGGTGCCCCACTCCGACCCGAGCGTCACGCCGGTCAGCAGGCGCAGGACCAGGAACGACTCCCAGTTCCACGCGAACGCCGACAGGCCGGTGAACACCGAGTACAGGGTGATCGAGAGCAGCAGGACCCGGCGCCGCCCGATGTAGTCCGCGACGACCCCGCCGAGGATGCCGCCGAACCCCCAGCCGAGCAGGGTCATCGCGATCGTCAGTCCGATGTAGAACGGGAGGTCGCCGGCGGCCTCCGGGTGCAGCTGGGTGAGCGCCACCCCGGCGGTGAGGATCAGCGCGTAGGTCTCGAAGCCGTCGAACAGCCAGCCCAGGTTCGCGGCGATCAACGCCCGCCACTTCGACCGGTCCAGCGTCCGGTACCACGGCTGTTCCCGTACCTCGGTCATGGCGGGACTCCTATGTCGTGCCACGCATCCGCCGGCTGACCGCGGTCTCGGCACGCGTGACGATCCAGTTCACCAAGAACCCCAGTACGCCGGCGATCGTGAGCAGGCCGTACACCTGCGCGGACAGGAAGCTCGCCTGCGCGGCCCCGAGCACCGCGCCCAGGCCGTCGACCCGGGTGACGATCTCCACCAGCAGCGTGATGATCAGCGCCAGTGGCGCCGCGACCCGCACGCCGAGCAGCACCGCGGGGGTCAGCGCCGGGGTGAGGATCTTCGTCGCCCGGTGCCAGGAGGACAGGCCGAGGGTGCGCGGGGTGTCCAGCAGCACCGGGCTCAGCGTCCGCCTGGCCGTCCGGCAGGTGAGCAGGATCGGCCAGGTCGCCGGCAGCACCACGACGACGAGCTTCATCTGCGTCGTGTAGCCGAGGACCAGCGCGGCCACCGGCACCAGCGACGCCGCCGGCAGGGCGCGCAGGAACTCCAGACTCGGCGACAGCGCCCGGTCGACCGGCCGGCTCGCGCCGACGAGCGTGCCGACCACCGCGCCGACCACCGTCGCGATCGACAGTCCCAACAGGAACGTCAGCGCGGTCTGGCCGATCGCCGGCAACAGCTTGTCGCCCTCGACCAGGGGGCGCAGGCCGTCGACCCAGGTGGACGGTGGCGGGAAGTACGGCGACATCGGGTCGCCCACGACCTCCCAGGCCACCAGCAGCAGGACCAGCGGCAGCAGGCCGCGGACCGGAGTGCCGCCCCGCTCCTTCACGCGTTTCACGCTGCCTCCCCGGACGACGCCATCTGGCCGCGGAAGGCGAGCCTCGCCGCGCCCATCACCAGTCCATTCAGGACGATACCCGTGACGCCGATGACGAACACGGCGGCGAACATCTGTCCCGGTTGCAGTGCCTGGCCCTTCTCCACCAGCAGGAAGCCGAGCCCGGCCGGGTTGCCGACCATCTCGGCCACCAGCGTGAGCACCAGCGACACCGACAGGCCCAGCCGCAGCCCCACCACGATCATCGCGGTGGCGCCCGGCAGGCGGATCTTCCACAGCACGGCGGCCTTCGACAGCCGCAGCACCGCGCCCGACTCGAGCATCCGCGGCTCGGTGCGCATCCCGTTGATCGTGTTCAGCAGGATCGGCCACAGCGCCGCGTAGAACGCCACCATGATCTCGGTCTGCACGGAGAACCCGAACAGCAGCACCGCCACCGGCACGAACGCCACGATCGGCAGCGCCCGCAACGCCTCCAGGCTCGCCATCGAGTACATCCACACCGGACGGACGAGCCCGAGCACCGACCCGGCCGCGACACCGGCGAGCCCGGCGAGCGCCCAGCCGGACAGCGCGGCGAACAGCGTGTGGCCCAACGCGCCCAGCAGCTCGCCGTTGGCGAACAGTTCGCCGAGCCCCTCGGCCACGGCCGTCGGCGCCGGCAGGTACGTGAAGTCCAGGACGGACGTCCGCACCAGCAGCTCCCACAGCCCGATCGCCAGCACGAACACCGCGCCGCCGAGCAGGTTCACCCGTTTGGTGAGGCTAACCACGGGCAGGCTCCCCGACGGTGTGCCCGAGCGCCTCGTACACCCGGTGCCGTAGCTCCAGGTAGTCGGGGCGCTCCTTGGTGGTGATCTGGTGCCTCGGCCGGGGGAGCGGGATCTCCAGCGACAGGCCGATGTCCGCCGGGCTGCCGCGCAGCACCACCAGCCGGTCGGACAGGTACACCGCCTCCTCCACGTCGTGGGTGACGAACACGACCGTGGTGCCGGTGAGCTCCTGCACCTGCTGGAGCTGGTCCTGCAGCGACGCCTTGGTCATCGCGTCCAGCGCGCCGAACGGCTCGTCCATCAGCAGCACCCTGGGCCGCGTCGCCAGCGCGCGGGCGATCTGCACCCGCTGCTGCATGCCGCCGGAGAGCCGCCACGGGTACTCCGCGGCCCGGTCGAGCAGGCCGACCATCGTCAGCGCCTCGTCGACCCGGTCGTCCCGCTCGGACTTCGACATCTTCGCCTCGATGCCCAGCGCGACGTTGCGGCGCACGGTCCGCCACGGCAGCAGCGAGTGCGCGTAGTCCTGGAACACCGTCACCACGCCCTCGGGCGGCCCGCTCACCGCGGTGTCGTCGCAGCGGACGGTCCCGCCGGAGGCCGGCAGCAGGCCGCCGAGCACGCGCAGCAGCGTCGTCTTGCCGGACCCGGACGTGCCGAGGACCGACACGAACTCGGCCTTCTCCACGGCCAGCGTCACGCCGCGCAGGATGTGCACCGGGCCGGAGGCGCCGGGCAGCGTGACCGCGAGGTCGTCGCAGGAGATCGTCGGTGTCATCGGGGTGGTCCCATCAGTTCGGTCGCTCGGCGGGTGTCCACGACGGACCCGTACTTGAGCTCGATGTCGAACAGGTTCGCGGCGTGGGCGAACGCGGACCGGTCGAAGCAGGCGTCCTCGGCGACCAGCACCCGGTAGCCGTGGGACGCCGCGTCGACGACGGTGGCGCGCACGCAGCCGGAGGTGGTGGTGCCGGCGACGACCAGGGTGTCGACCCGGTGCCGGTTCAGGTAGGTCAGCAGCGGTGTGCCGAAGAACGCGCTCGCCTTGGCCTTGCGCAGCACGTACTCGTCCTCGCCCGACGTCAGCTCTGGCGTGAGCTCCGGCGGGAACGGCGCGCCGTGCACCCGCCGGGCCAGCTCCGGGTCCTGGCTGAGCTTGACCGCGCCGCCGACGAACGCCGCGTCGTCCGGCGAGCCGGCGGTGAGCACCCGCGGGATGCCCCGCTCCCGGGCGGCCGTCAGCAGCGACGCGACCGCCGGGAGCCGCTCCCAGCCCATCCGCCCGCAGCCGGTCGGGTACGCGGTGTCGTCGATGAACGACAGCGTCACGTCGACCAGCAGCAGGCACGGGCGCTCGCCGGCCTCGACCGGGGCGCCGAACCCGTTGGCCCGCAACCGGTCCAGCTCCCCGGCCGGAACGAACTCGTCCCACACCGCCGGCATGTCAGTCCTGGGCCGCGACGAGCGCGTTCAGGTCGACGTCACCGCTGAAGCCGTCCGCCTCGCGCATCGCGTCGAGCCAGACCTCCAGGTCCTTCGGGCGCACCTCGCTGGTGTAGGTCGGCAGCACGGCCTCCTTGATCGCCGCGTCCGGCAGGCCGGTGTAGTCCTTGAGCACCTCGCGGGCCCGGGCGTCGTTGTTCGCGATGAACTTGGCCGCCTCGTCCAGCGCCGCCCGGAAGTCGGCGATGACCTCGGCGTTCTGCGCGGCCCAGTCCTGCCGGGAGACCCACAGGATGGCGGCGAGCTCGTCGGCGAGCTGCAGGTACGGGTCGCCGAGGTTCACCGCGTCGGGGTTGTTGTTCAGCACGCTGGTGGCGAACGGCATCACGGTCTCGACCGCGTCGACCCGGCCGGCGGCCAGCTGGTCGGCCTGGGACGGCCCGTCGACCTGCACGACGTCCACGCTCGCCGGGTCGACGCCCTGCTGCTTGAGCCATGCCTTGGTGGCGACGTGGGTCGTGCCGGTCTCGGTCAGCACGCCGAGTGTCTTGCCGGCGAGGTCGGTGATGTCGGTCACGCCGGCCTTCTTGGAGCCGATCACGAACCCGGTCGGGTTGTCCCGCACGTCGATGGACGCGCCGGAGACCTGGGTGACCGAGATGCCCTGCTGGGCGGCCGAGATGACCGTGGTCGGCACCGACAGCACGATGTCGAACGAGCGGCCGAGCGTGCCCGGCAGCGTGCCGATGTTCTCGACCTTGGTGAACTCCACGTTCAGGTCGTGCTTGGCGAAGATCCCCTCGGCCATGGCCACCTGCACGGGGAGCGCGGCGGCGTTGGAGTTGTGCGCGATGCGCAGGGTGCGTGGGTCGCCGTCGTCCGACGCGGCTCCTCCGGAACCGCCGCATGCGGTCGCGGTGAGCGCGAGTAATCCCGCGACGCCCGCGGTGACGAGCCGGCTGGTGATGGCCATGGGGAACTCCCTTGGTCCTCTATGCGAAACTCGATGTCCTGTGGGGCGGATGCTAAGTAGTGGTAAATGGGGACGTCAAGGCCTGTTTGATCCTCATGTGCTGTTCTTGACAGGTGCGCAGTGCGCTCTTAGTGTCCTGCTGACAGGACAATCGGTCTCCCATGGTGGTCTTCATGAAACTTGCGTCCGAGTTCTCCGTGCCGGCCCCGGCCGAGAAGGTCTTCCCGCTGTTCTTCGATCCGGACACCATGCGTGGCTGCATCCCGGGCTGCGAGGAGCTGGTCCGCGAGGACGAGAGGACCTACCGCGGCCGGCTGGTGAACGAGATCGCGCACGTGCGCTTCTCCGCCGGGTTCGCCGCGGCGATCCAGTCGGTCACCGACGAGGAGGCCACCAAGGAGGTGACCGCGCTCGTCAAGGGCGAGGACCGGCGTCTCGGCAGCTCCATCAAGATCGACGCCCGGCTCGCCGTGCGCCCCGACGGGGACGACACCTCGGTGATCGCCTACGAGATGGACATGGCGCTGTGGGGCAAGCTCGGCCGGCTCGGTGAGCCGATCATCCGCCGGCGCAGCCGTGAGGTCGAGGTGGAGTTCGCGAAGTCCCTCGCCGCGGCCTGCGGCGTCCCGGTCGAGCGCGCCGAGCCGGCCCGGACCAGCACGGCGGCGGGCCGGACCAGCACGGCGGCGGGCCGAGCCAGCACGGCGGCGGGCCGGGCCGCGACGACGACGGCCCCGGTGGTCACTTCGCCGGTGCCGAAGGCCGCGGTCGCCGCCGCACTGGTCGCCGCGCTCGCGTTGCTGGTCGCCGTGCTCCGGCGGGGTCGCTGATGCCGCGCCTGCACCGCCCCACCAGCCTCGCCGACGCGGCCCGGCTGCTGTCCACACTGGACAACCCGATGGTCTACGGCGGCGGCACCGCGATCCAGGTCCTGGTCAAGCAGGGCATCCTGTTCGCCGACAACTTCGTCGACCTGGCCGGTGTCCCCGGCCTGCGGGACGTCTCGGCCGACACCGGCGGGGTGACCGTCGGGCCGATGGTGAGCGTGCGGCGGATGGAGACCGACCCCGAGGTGCGGCGGGTGGTCCCGCTGGCCGCGGCGGCCTACCGGCAGGTCGCGAACCCGCGGGTGCGCAACACCGCGAGCGCCGGCGGCAACATCGCGCACGGCGACTACCGGCTCGACCCGCCGACCGCGCTGCTCGTGCTCGGCGCCACCGTGCGGGCCACCTCGGTGCGTGGCACCCGGGACATCCCGATCCGCGAGTTCTTCGTGGACTTCCAGCAGACCGCGTTGGAGCCGGACGAGCTGGTGTCCGGCATCCGGATCCCCGCGCAGCCGGCCGGGGCCGGGCGGTTCGTGAAGAACTCCTCGCTCGGCGAGAACGACTGGCCGTGCGCGTCGGCGTCGGTGCTGGTCACCCGCGACCGGGTGCACATCGGGCTCGGCGCGGTCGCGCCGACACCGAGGTACGTGACGTTCGACGCGCGCGGACTCGACGACCAGGGCGCGGTGGACGCGGCGCTCGAGGCGATCGAGCCGGCGCTGGACCCGATCCCGGACGTGCGCGGCGGGGTCGCGTACAAGCGCCGGCTGGCCAGGGTGACCGTCGAGGACGCGGTTCGGGGTGCGTGGAAGGACCTCCAGGATGCGTGAGATCGAGCAGGGCTGGGTCGGCGGGAGCCGGCCCAGGTTCGACACCGCCGGCCGGGTGCGCGGGATGATCGCGCACGTCGGCGACCAGGCGGTCGGTGCGGGCGCGCACGTCGCCGTGCACCGGGGCACCCAGCCGCACGCGCGGATCGAGGCCGTGCACGTCGACGAGGCGCTCGCCATGCCGGGCGTGTACGCCGTCGTCACCGGCGCGGACCTGTACAAGCAGCTCGGCGACCGGCTGCTGACCGGGCCCGCGTTCGCCGACCAGCCGGCGCTCGCCCACGAGAAGGTGCGCTACGTCGGCGAGCCGGTGGCCGCCGTGCTCGCCGCGGACCTCGCCACCGCGCGGGCCGCGACCGACGCGGTCTGGGTCGACTACGAGGACCTGCCGCCGGTCTACGACCTCGCCGACGCGCTCGCCGGCACCGCCTACGTGCACGACGAGCTGCGGCCGTCGTCGGTGTTCGGCGACCTCAAGCACCTGCGCGGGGTGCGGGACACCAACGTCAACTACACCTACAACCTGCGCAGCGGCGACGCCGAGGCCGCGCGCGACGCCGGCGCGCACACCGTGACCGGGGAGTTCTGGGCGCCGCCGACCCACCACGTGCCGATCGAGCTGCCGTGCACGATCGCCTGGGTCGACAGCGGTCGGCTGGAGCTGCTCACCACCACCCAGACCCCGTCCTACGTGCGGCAGACCGTCGCCGACCTGCTCGACCTGCCGCTGTCCCGGGTGCGGGTGACCACCCGCCCGCTCGGCGGCAGCTTCGGCGCGAAGATGTACGACCGGCTGGAGCCGCTCGCCGCCGCGCTGGCCTGGACCACCGGGCGCCGGGTCCGGGTCACCGCGACCCGCGAGGAGGCGTTCCTGCTGACCACCCGGCACGGCGCCGCGGTCACCTCCAGCCTCACCGCCGACGCCGAGGGCAACCTGGTCTCGGCGATCGCGGACGTGCGGTACGACACCGGCGCCTACGCCGACGTCGGCCCGCGGATCACCGCGAAGTCCGGCATGGTCGCGCCGGGCCCGTACCGGATCGCGAACGCGCGGGTGCTGTCCCGCTGCGTCTACACCAACAAGCCGTCGGCCGGGCCGTTCCGCGGGTTCGGTGTGCCGCAGGTGACCTGGTCGCACGAGTCGCTGGTCGACGAACTGGCCCACCAGCTCGGCGAGGACCCGTACGCGTTCCGCCGCAGGCACCTGCTGCGCGAGGGCGACGAGGCGCCGATGGGCACCCGGATGCACAGCGCGGACTTCGTCGGCTGCCTGGACGCGGTGGCCGACGCCATCGGCTGGGCCGAGCCGCTGGACAAGGGCACCGGCCGGATCCGGCGCGGGCGCGGCGTCGCGGTCGGCGTGAAGGCCGTGCTGACCCCGACGATCGCGAACGCCGTGCTCCAGCTCAACCAGGACAACTCGGCGACGCTGCTGATCAGCACCATCGACATGGGGCAGGGCAGCGACACGATCATGGCGCAGCTCGCCGCCGACGTGCTGCGCATGGACTCCCGGCGCATCCACGTGGTGCGGGCGGACACCGACGCCACCCCGTACGACACGATCACCGCCGGCAGCCGGTCGACCTACCACACCGGCAACGCGGTGCGGCGGGTCGCGGAGGCCATGCGGGACAAGCTGGTCGGCCTCGCGGCCGAGCGCTTCGGCGTGGCGGCCGGCGAGGTCGAGCTGACCGCCGCCGGCCTGCGCTCCGGAGCGCACGAGGTGACCGTCGCCGAGCTGGTGCACGGGCACTTCGGCGCCCGGGGGGCCACCCTGACCACCGAGGCGAACTTCACCTCGACGTGGACGCCCTACGACAAGGAGACCGGCCGCTCGGCGAAGGTGACCGAGCACTGGTTCGCCGGCGCCGTCGGCGCCAGGATCGCGGTCGACACCGCCACCGGTCGAGTGCACATCGAACACCTCGCGGTCGCCGGCGACGTCGGCAAGGCGATCAACCCGGCGCTGGTGGAACAGCAGCTGTCCGGCGCGGCGATCATGGGCATCGGGCACGCGCTGTTCGACCAGCTCGTGCTCGACCAGGGGCAGCTGATCAACGGCACGCTGCTGGACTACCAGCTGCCGTCGGTCCGGGACCTGCCCGACCAGCTCACCCCGATCGTCGTGGAGAGCCCGCACGACGACGGTCCGTTCGGTGCGAAGGGCGTGGGGGAGACCGGGATCCTCGGCGTCGCCCCGGCGATCGCGAACGCGGTCCGCGACGCGGTCGGCGTGCGGCTGACCCGCCTGCCGCTGACCCCGGAGTCCATCGTCACGGCGCTGGAGGAGAAGCAGTGAACCGGATCAGGCTGACCGTCAACGGTGTCGAGCACCAGGTCGACGTCGCCGACGACACGCTGCTGCTGGACGCCCTGCGGGAGACGGTCGGCACGACCAGTGTGCGCGAGGGTTGCGGGG
>DATABL010000166.1:0-5160 GCA_036259595.1 Actinophytocola sp. | reverse complement strand
CGGGCCCCGGGGGCGCTGCCGCAAGTCCCCCCGTTCCTGAACGTCGGATTCGCGAACCCCGCGAGTCCGACGTTCCGCTTGGAAGCGGGGTCCGGGGCGGGGAGCACAGACCGGGAGTGGCGGCTCGCGAGCAGGGGGCATGCGGGTCCGGGTCTTGCGAGTCGGGAGCGGAGGGTCGCAGGTCGGACGTGGGGGCTCGGGGTCGGGAACTCCTGGCGGCCGGAGGGTCAGGCGGCCGGGCGTTCCGCGGTGACGGCGTCCAGGACCGCTGTCAGCACCGACACCGCGCCCGCCTTGTCCAACGGCTCGTTGCCGTTCCCGCACTTCGGCGACTGCACGCACGACGGGCACCCGCCCGGACACTCGCACGCCACGATCGCGTCCCGGGTCGCCGTCAGCCAGGGGATCAGTGCCGCGTGCCCCCGGTCCGCGAACCCCGCACCACCCGGATGCCCGTCGTGCACGAACACCGTTGCCTCGCCCGTGTCGGGGTGCGATGCCGTGGACACGCCCCCGATGTCCCACCGGTCACACGTCGCGAACAGCGGCAGCAACCCGATCGCCGCGTGTTCCGCCGCGTGCAGGGCACCCGGAACCGCCGCCTTCGACAACCCCGCCGCCGACAGCAGCGAACGACTTAGCGTGTACCAGACCGCCCGCGTGTGCAGGGTCTGCTCCGGCAGGTCCAGCGGCACCTGGTCCAGCACCTCACCCGTCGGCAGCCGCCGCAGGTAGGCGACCACGTGCGAGGTCACCGCGACCTCGCCCAGGCACACCGACACCGCGTCGCCGAACTCCCGGGAGGTCTCCGTCGACAGCACCGAGATGTCCACCAGCTCGCGCGGCTGCGTCGTCCACTCCGGATCCTCGCGGTGCACCAGCGCCAACCCCGACGACAGGTCCAGCTCGTCCACCACGTACGACGTCCCCTGGTGCAGGTACACCGCCCCCTGGTGCACCGACGTGAACGACGACCCGAAGTCCACCGTCCCCAGCATCCGGCCCGAGTCGCCCTCCACCACCGCGACCTGCTCGCCACCCGAACCCCGGATGTCCACCGAGGCGTGCGGACGGTCCCGCGACGTCCAGAACCACCCCGTCGGCCGACGCCGCAGCGCGCCCTCGGCCACCAGGTCGTCCAGCACCCGGCGCACCGCGGCCGGCGACCCGAACGACGGCAGGCACGCCTCGGTCACCGGCAGCTCCGCCGCCGCGCACGCCAGCTGCGGCGCCAGCACGTACGGGTTCCCCGGGTCGATCACCGTCGCCTCGACCGGCTTGTCCAGCACCGCCGCCGGGTTGTGCACCAGGTACGTGTCCAGCGGATCGTCGCGGGCCACGAACACCACCAGCGCGCTGTCCCCGGCCCGCCCCGCGCGCCCGGCCTGCTGCCAGAACGACGCCAGCGTCCCCGGATACCCGGCCACCACCACCGCGTCCAGGCCGGCGATGTCCACGCCCAGCTCCAGCGCGTTCGTGCTGGCCACGCCGAGCAGTGAACCGGAGGCCAGGGACTTCTCCAGCGCCCGCCGCTCCTCCGGCAGGAACCCCGCCCGGTACGCCGCCACCCGCGCCGGCAGCGACGCGTCCACATGGGACAGCGCCTGCCGGGCCGACAGCGCGGTCAGCTCCGCGCCCCGCCGCGACCGGACGAACGCCAGCGTCCGCGCCCCCTCGACCACCAGGTCGGTCAGGATCCGCGCGGTCTCCGCCCCCGCCGACCGCCGCACCGGCGCGCCGTTCTCCCCGGCCAGCTCCGGCAGCAGCGGCGGCTCCCACAACGCCACCGTCCGCGCCCCCCGCGGCGAGGCGTCCGCCGACACCGCCTCGCACGGCACCCCGGCCAGCAGCGACGCCGACTCCGCGGGGTCCGACACCGTCGCCGACGCCAGCACGAACACCGGGTCCGACCCGTACCGCCGCGCCACCCGCCGCAGCCGGCGCAGCAGCAGCGCCACGTGCGAGCCGAACACCCCGCGGTACCCGTGGCACTCGTCGACCACCACGTAGGCGAGTCGCCGGAAGAACTGCGCCCACTTCGCGTGCGCCGGCAGGATCCCGCGGTGCAGCATGTCCGGGTTGGTGAACACCCACCGCGCGTGCGCCCGCACCCAGTCCCGCTCCGGCATCGGGGTGTCCCCGTCGTAGGCCGCCGGCCGCACGTCGGCGGCGCAGAACCCGGACAGCGCGCGCAGCTGGTCGGCCCCCAGCGCCTTGGTCGGCGACAGGTACAGCGCGGTCGCCTTCGGCCGCTCGGCCATCGTGGCCAGCACCGGCAGCTGGTAGGCCAGCGACTTCCCGGACGCCGTGCCGGTCGAGACCACCACGTGCCGCCCGGCCCACGCGTGCTCGGCGGCCTCGGCCTGGTGCGCCCACGGCGCGGCGATCCCGCACGACTCGAACGCCGACCGCAGCTCGGCGGGCACCCACGACGGCCACGGCACCGGCGTCGCCACGCGCTCCGGCAGCTCGCGTACGTGCCGCAACGGGTTCTCGCCGGACGGCACCCCGGCCAGCACGCGTTCGAGCAGCCGGGCGCCACGCTGCTCACTCACGGGCACGAGCTTCGCACACCCCACCGACAGGCCCGCGAGACCGGTCCGGCGAGAAAGGCCGGCAATTCTGGATCGATACTCTTAATCGATCATGGAGAACCTGCGGAAAGTGGCCGAAAGCGCAGTTGACGGGCCACGTCGAGGGCGGCACCAGGACAACCAATAGACTCCGCCGTCGTCCCATCAACACCTGGTGGCGCACCCCTTCCAATCAGGGGCTTTGCCGCGGTCGGTCCAGGCCGCCCCGCGATCGCGCCCACATCAGGCATTAGTACCTGGAGGACCGATGTCCTGGCAGTACCAACTAGCGGAAGGCCCGCCGTTGACCGGCGGTGACCGCGGCATCGTCGTCGTGGTGGCCGTGATCGCTCTCGCTGCCCTGGCCGTTGGCTACGTGCTGCTCAAGGAGGTGCTGGCCGCCGGCCAGGGCACCTCGAAGATGCAGGACATCGCCAAGGCCGTGCAGGAGGGCGCGGGCGCGTACCTCAAGCGCCAGCGCAACACGCTGCTGATCTTCGGCGCGATCGTGTTCGTCGTGCTGTTCTTCCTGCCCGCGGAGACCTGGAGTGAACGCATCGGGCGTTCGCTCTTCTTCGTGTTCGGCGCGCTGTTCTCGTTCGGCATCGGCTGGCTCGGCATGTGGCTGGCCACCCAGGCCAACCTGCGCGTCGCCGCGGCCTCCCGGGAGGAGGGCGGCCGCGAGATCGCGATGCGCGTCGCGTTCCGCACCGGCGGCGTGGTCGGCATGGCGACCGTCGGCCTCGGCCTGTTCGGCGCCGCGATCGTGGTGCTCGTCTACGCGGGTGGCGCGCCCAAGGTGCTGGAGGGCTTCGGCTTCGGTGCCGCGCTGATCGCCATGTTCATGCGGGTCGGCGGCGGCATCTTCACCAAGGCCGCCGACGTCGGCGCGGACCTGGTCGGCAAGGTCGAGCAGAACATCCCCGAGGACGACCCGCGCAACGCCGCCACCATCGCCGACAACGTCGGCGACAACGTGGGTGACTGCGCCGGCATGGCCGCGGACCTGTTCGAGTCCTACGCGGTGACCCTGGTCGCCGCGCTGATCCTCGGCTCCACCGCGTTCGGCGCGCAGGGCCTGATCTTCCCGCTGATCGTGCCGGCGCTCGGCGTGATCACCGCCGTCATCGGCGTCTACATCACCCGCGCCAAGGCCGGCGAGAGCGGCCTGACCGCGATCAACCGCTCCTTCTACATCTCGGCGCTGATCTCCGCGGTGCTGTGCACGGCAGCGGCGTTCATCTTCCTGCCCAGCTCGTTCGCCGACCTGTCCGGCGCGGCCGAGCCCGACCTCGGCGGCAGCCCGGCGATGATCGCGGCCGTCGCGGTGCTCATCGGCATCGCGCTGGCCGTCGTGATCCTCCTGCTCACCGGCTACTTCACCGGCACCGAGTACAAGCCGGTCAAGGACGTCGGCAAGTCCTCGCTGACCGGCGCGGCCACCGTGATCCTCTCCGGCATCTCGGTCGGCTTCGAGTCCGCCGTCTACACCGCGCTGGTCATCGGTGCCTCGGTCTACGGCGCGTTCCTGCTGTCCGGCTCGCTGTTCGTGGCGCTGTTCGCGGTCGCTCTGGCCGGCTGTGGCCTGCTGACCACGGTCGGCGTTATCGTCGCGATGGACACCTTCGGCCCGGTCTCCGACAACGCGCAGGGCATCGCCGAGATGTCCGGCGACGTCGAGGGCGAGGGCGCGGCGATCCTGACCGACCTGGACGCCGTCGGCAACACCACGAAGGCCATCACCAAGGGCATCGCCATCGCGACCGCCGTGCTCGCGGCGACCGCGTTGTTCGGCTCCTATCTCAACGCGATCACCGAGTCGCTGGCGGAGGCCGCGGCGACCCTGGACCTGACCGACTTCATCGTGTTCAGCCCCGACGTGCTCGTGGGCATCGCGATCGGCGCGTCGGTCGTGTTCATGTTCTCCGGACTCGCGGTCAACGCGGTGTCCCGGGCGGCGGGCGCGGTGGTGTTCGAGGTGCGGCGCCAGTTCCACGCCAACCCCGGCATCATGGACGGCACGGTCCGCCCGGAGTACGGCCGCGTGGTGGACATCTGCACCCGCGACTCGCTGCGGGAACTCGCCACCCCGGGCCTGATGGCGGTGCTCGCGCCGATCGCGGTCGGCTTCGGTCTCGGGGTCGGCCCGTTGGCCGGCTACCTGGCCGGCGCCATCGCCACCGGCACGCTGATGGCGGTCTTCCTGGCCAACTCCGGCGGCGCGTGGGACAACGCGAAGAAGCTGGTCGAGGACGGCAACCACGGCGGCAAGGGCTCCGACGCGCACGAGGCCACGATCATCGGCGACACGGTGGGTGACCCCTTCAAGGACACCGCCGGCCCGGCGATCAACCCGCTGATCAAGGTGATGAACCTGGTCTCGCTGCTGATCGCGCCCGCGATCGTGACACTGTCGGTCGGCGACAGCGCCAGCACCGGCGCCCGGGTGGCGATCGCGGTCGTCGCGGCGCTGCTGGTCGCGGTGGCGATCATCGTGTCCAAGCGGCGCGGTACGGCGATCGCGGAGAACCCGGCAGACCAGGACAGCACGGTCACCAACGGCGTCTCCTGACCTCGCCGGAAGGGG
>DATABL010000165.1:0-12710 GCA_036259595.1 Actinophytocola sp. | reverse complement strand
CAGTTCTCGGGGGTCAGGGCCTGTTCGGCGCCGGGGTGGAGGGGGACGGGGTCGGTCTCGGTGGCCTTGGTCGCGTCGAGTTCGTTGGCGGCCTTGTGGACCTGGGCCAGGTCGGCCTTCTTGTCGAAGATCAGGCTGGTGATGGCGCAGGCGTCGTTCTCGGTGAAGTCGGTGCGGACCAGGAGCATGTTCGGGACCACGATGGTGGGCACGTCGGACGGGAGGTCGTAGGTGTCGGCCGGCAGGGCGCCCTCCTCGTAGACCGGGTTGATTTCCCGCATCTTCGGGAGCAGGTCGGTGATGTCGACGAACTTCACGTCCTCGCCCATCGATGTGGTCAGGTCCGTGACCTCGGGGGTGGGGAGGCCACCGGACCAGAAGAAGCCGTCGATCTGGCCCGCCTTCATCTGGTCGACCGTCTGGCGCAGGGCCAGGCGCTGGGCCGACACGTCCGACGCCGGGTCCAGGCCCGCGGCTTCCAGGAGGCGGTTGGCGATGACCTCCGTGCCGGACTTGGGGGAGCCGGTGGAGATCCGCTTGCCGCGCATGTCGGCCACCGTCTCGATGCCGGCGTCGGCGCGGACGACGACCTGGGTGTAGTTCGAGTAGATCCGGGCCAGGGCGGCGATGTCCTGGGGCTTGCCGTCGAACGTGCCGGTGCCCTCCACCGCGTCGGCGGCCGTGTCGGCCAGGGAGAACGCGATGTCGTAGTCGCCGGCCACCAGCTGCTGGATGTTCTGCACGGACGCGCCGGTCTCCGCGGCGCTCGCGTTCAGGTCGGTGTTGTCGCTGATCAGCTGCGCCAGGCCGCCGCCGAGGGTGTAGTACACGCCGCCGGTGTTCCCGGTCGCGATGGTGATCCTGCCCTGGGACGCCTCGCACGCCCCGGCCTCGCCACCGCCCGCCGGCTCGCGTTCCTGCTTGCCGCCGCAGGCGGCCGCGAGCAGGGTCACGGCAAGGGCTCCGGCGACGATCGTCGGTGATCGCATGGTCAAGCTCCTTCGGCTCCTGGAACGGTTTCCACACCTGGTCCGCGCGTGCGGGTGGCCAGGTGCACCACGACCGCGGCGACGACGCACCCGGCCCCGATCGCGATCGACAGCGGCTGCAGGTACAGCAGCAGCGCCGCGCCGACCGCGCACAGCGCGCGCTCCGGCCAGCGCGCCGGGCCGAACAGCCACGCGCCGGTCGCCACCGCCAGCGCCGCCACGCCGAGCGCGGACACCGCCACCACCCACAGCACCGTCCCGGCCGGACGCTGCAGCAGGAGCGCGGATCCGTTGTCGGTCAACACGAACGCGATCGGCACGAGGAACGCGGGCAGCGTGTACTTCCACGTCTGCCACATCGTCCGGATCACCGAGCCGCCGGTGATCGCGGCCGCGGCGACCGAGGCGAGCGCGGTCGGCGGCGTCACCTCCGACAGCACGGCGTAGTAGAAGATGAACATCGCCGCCTCGGGTGCCGCGACGCCGAGGTCCGCGAGCGCCGGGCCGAGCACCACCCAGGCGATGATGAACGACGCCGTCACCGGCACCGCCAGGCCCAGCACACCGACCGCGACCGCCGCGAACACGACGGTCAGGGTGAGGACCACGGTCGGGTTGTCGGCCAGCGCCCGCGCGGCGTCGACGAGTGCGGCGGCGAGTTCCTGGCCGAGGCCCGTCTTGGTGATCGTCGAGGTGATCACGCCGGCCGCCGCGCAGACCGCGATCACCGGGAGCGCGCCGCGGATGCCCACCGCCAGCGAGTCCGCGATCGCCCGCAGCCAGCCGAGCAGGCCGGCGCCCAACCCGGATCCGTCCCGGCGGGCCGCGACCAGCCGGGCGGCGAGCGCGAACGCGGCCGCCACGCCCGTCGCGTAGACGACCGCGGTGAACGGCGGGATGTCCACCGCCAGGAACACCACGATGATCGCCAGCGACAGGAAGTGATAGCCGCCCTGGAGCAGCAGCTTCCCCACCGGCTTGGTGTCCAGGTCCACCCGCCGCGCGCCGAACCGCCGCGCGTCCGCCTCCACCGCGAACCCGATGCCGAGGTAGTACAGCAGCGTCGGCACGATCGCCCACAGCAGCACGGTCAGGTAGTCGGTCTCCAGGTACTCCGCGATGATGAACGCGGCCGCGCCCATCGTCGGCGGCGACATGATCGCGCCGATGCCCGACGCGGCGAGCAGACCGCCGGCACGTTCCCTGGGGTAGCCCGCCTTCCGCAGCACCGGCCAGGTGATCGCGCCCAGGCTCACCGTCGTCGCCGTGCCCGAACCGGACACCGTGCCGAGCAGGAAGCCCGACATCGCCGCGGTGCGGCCGGGTGCGGTGCGGGAGCGGCGGAACAGCGCGAAGCTCAGGTCCACGAAGAACGTGCCGGCGCCGGAGGACGCGAGCACCGCCCCGTAGATCGTGAACAGCACGATGTAGGTGGCCGCGACGTCGGTCGGGATGCCGTAGAACCCGCTCTGGTCGTTGTAGAGCGCGTTGATGATCTGGCCGAAGTCCACCCCGGCGTGCGAGACGTCCCACTCCGGCGGCAGGTACCCGCCGTAGTACGAGAACGCCAGGAACACCAGGCACACCACGGGAAGCACGAGCCCGGTGGTCCGCCGCGTGCCCTCCAGCACGAGCACCAGCAGCAGCGTGCCGGCCACGATGTCCGCGGTGGACAGGATGCCCTGGCGGTCCAGGAACGCGTCGTAGCCGCCGCCGAAGTCGCCGATCGCCAGCGGCAGCACCGGGTAGAGCCCGACGAGCAGCGCGACGGCGGCGAACACCCGGTCCAGCGGGCCGGGGTTGTCCGGATCCTCGGGCCGGCCGCGCGTGCGGTAGCTGAGGAACACCAGCGGCAGGGTCAGGCCGAGGAAGACCACCAGGTAGTACTGGTTGCCCTGGGAGAACGGCAGGAACACCTGCTTGAGCACCAGCAACGCGACCGCGATCGACGCGGCCCAGACGAACAGCTCCCAGCGACCCGACAGCCGCCGGGCGGGGCGCTCCTCGTCGTGCTCGCCGACCTGGTCGCGCGGCTCGGCGACCACCTCGGTGCGCTCCGTTGAGCTCGTCACCCTCGGCAACTTACCGGTGACAGCAGCACCAACAGAAGTGATCAGATGCGTTATCCGTCCGTTACCACACGGTCTCTGTCGCGTTTGCCCGCGTCCACCACGATGCGGAGGCCTTTCGAACGAGGAGGAACCCTGTGAGTTCGACGTTCCTGCGCATGACCGTCGCCGCGGCGGCCGTGCTGACCCTGGTCGGCGCGGCGCCGGCCACCGCGGACCGGGCGGCGACCAGCGTCCCGACCGCCAACCACGACCACATCCAGGACGACTTCCTGGTCGTCGGCCACCGCGGCGCGTCCGGCTACCGCCCGGAGCACACGCTGGCCTCCTACGAGCTGGCCGCGCGGATGGGTGCCGACTACATCGAGCCGGACCTGGTGATCACCAAGGACGGCGTGCTCGTCGCCCGCCACGAGCCGGAGATCAGCGGGACCACCGACGTGGCCGAGCACCCGGAGTTCGCCGACCGCAAGACCACCAAGAACCTCGACGGCCACCAGGTCACCGGCTGGTTCACCGAGGACTTCACGCTCGCCGAGCTGCGCACGCTGCGCGCGGTCGAGCGGATCCCGGACGTGCGCCAGCGCAACACGATCTACGACGGCCGCTACCAGGTGCCGACGTTCCAGGAGGTCATCGACCTGGCGAAGCGGCTGTCCCGGGAGCTGCGGCGCGAGATCGGGGTGTACGCGGAGACCAAGCACCCGACGTACTTCCGCGAGCAGGGCATGGCGCTGGAGCCGAGGATCGTCGAGGTGCTCACCCGCAACGGGCTCAACCGGCGCGGTGCCGAGGTGTACGTGCAGTCGTTCGAGGTGTCCAACCTGCGCTGGCTGGACCGCCGGCTGCGGGTGCCGCTGGTGCAGCTGACCTCCGCGTCCGGCGCGCCGTACGACTTCGTGGCCTCCGGTGACCCCCGCACCTACGCCGACCTGGTCACCCCGGCCGGGCTGCGCTGGGTGTCCCGCTACGCCGACGGCCTCGGCCCGGCCAAGGACCAGGTCATCCCGCGCGACGAGGCCGGCTTCCTGACCGAGCCGACGTCGCTGGTCCGCGACGCCCACCGGGCCGGGCTCGAGGTACACCCGTACACGTTCCGCGCGGAGAACCAGTACCTGCCCGCCGACTTCCGCACCTCGGACGTGCCGGCCGAGTACGGCGACCTGTTCGCCGAGCTCGCCGCGTTCCGGGCCGCCGGGGTCGACGGCGTGTTCACCGACAACCCCGACATCGCCGTCGCCGCCCGCGACGACCGCCTGGCCGGCTGAGGAGGCTCAGCCGGTCATCGAGTGGCGGACGATGGTCTGCTCCCGGCCGGGGCCCACGCCGATCGCGGAGATCCGGGCCCCGGCCAACTCCTCCAGACGCTCCACGTAGGACCGGGCGTTGGCCGGCAGCTGGTCGAACTCGCGGCACTCCGAGATGTCCTCCCACCAGCCGGGGAGCTCCTCGTAGACCGGGACCGCGTGGTGGACGTCGGTCTGGGTCATCGGCATCTCGTGCACGGTCTCGCCGTCGACCTTGTAGCCGACGCACACCGGCACCGTCTCCAGTCCGGACAGGACGTCCAACTTGGTCAGGAAGTAGTCGGTGATCCCGTTGACCCGCGCCGCGTAGCGGGCGATCACCGCGTCGAACCAGCCGGTGCGCCGGGACCGCCCGGTGGTGACACCGAACTCGCCGCCGGTCTTGCGCAGCCGCTCGCCCATCTCGTCGTGCAGCTCGGTCGGGAACGGTCCCGAGCCCACCCGCGTGGTGTACGCCTTGAGGATGCCGATGACCGTGGTGATCCGGGTCGGCCCGATGCCCGAGCCGGCGGACGCGCCACCGGAGGTCGGGTTCGACGAGGTGACGAACGGGTAGGTGCCGTGGTCGACGTCCAGCAGCGTGCCCTGCGAGCCCTCCAGCAGCACGTTCTCCCCGCGTTCCAGGGCCTCGTTGAGCAGCAGCCGGGTGTCGGCGATGCGGTGGCCGAACTTCTCGCCGGCCTCCAGCACCGAGTCGACGACCTGCTCGGGGTCGAGCGCCCGGCGGTTGTAGACCTTGACCAGGATCTGGTTCTTGACGTCGAGCGCGGCCTCGACCTTCTGCCGCAGGATCTTCTCGTCCAGCAGGTCCTGCACGCGGACGCCGACCCGGGAGACCTTGTCCTGGTACGCGGGCCCGATGCCGCGGCCGGTGGTGCCGATCTTGGCCTTGCCGAGGTAGCGCTCGGTGACCTTGTCGATCTCCACGTGGTACGGCATGATCAGGTGCGCGTCGGCGGAGAGCAGCAGCCGCGAGGTGTCCACGCCACGCTCCTCCAGGCCGGCCAGCTCGTCGAGCAGCACCCCCGGATCGATCACCACGCCGTTGCCGATCACGTTGGTCACGCCCGGCGTGAGGATGCCGGACGGGATCAGGTGCAGGGCGAAGTCCTGGCCGTCGGGCAGCACCACCGTGTGCCCGGCGTTGTTGCCGCCCTGGTACCGCACGACCCACTGGACCCGCTCGCCGAGCAGGTCGGTGGCCTTACCCTTCCCCTCGTCGCCCCACTGGGCGCCGATGAGCACGATGGCCGGCATGTGAAACTCCCAGGGATTCAGCGGAAATGCCGGTAGTCGAGCGTAGACCAGGAGGCGGCGGGTGGCTGCACTGATACTGGGTTGTGGCCCGGCCGTCACCAGCACGGAGTGGCGGAAACTGGCCTCGGCCAGCGGATCCGGGGCGGTGGAGATCCCGGCCACACCCGGCAGATCGGACATCGACCCGCTGATCAAGGCCCTCACCAGCGGTAACGTCGTGGTGCACGGGAGTGACGCCGACCTCGCCGCGGTGGTGCTGCGGCTGTTGCGGCTGGACCGGCTGGACGTGCCCGTCGGGTACGTGCCGGTGTCGGCGTCGTCGGCCGCCGCGCGGGTCTGGGGGTTGCCGGGCGACCGGGTCGGCGCCGCGCTGGACGGTTCGGTCGAGACGGTGCCGCTGGTCCGCGACGACGCGGGCGGGGTCCTGCTCGGACTCGGCGTGCTGGCCCCGGTGCACGGCACGGTGCTCTGCGACGACGCGGTACCGCTGCGCGGGTCGGCGGAGCGGGTCGAGGTCACGCCGGATCCCGGGCCGGGCGTGGCGGTCACGGTGGTGCGCAGGGCGTTGCTGCGCCGGCGGTCGAGCAGGCTCACCGGCCGCGCGGTGCAGTTCGGCGGCGAGCAGCCGGTGACCCCGGTGCGCGACGGCGTGCCGTACCCGCGGCCGATGAACCGCTGGACCTGGTACCGGCACACCGAGGACCTGCGCATCGTGCGTTAGCTCTTGGGTTTCAGGCCGGTGTTGTCGTACCGGCAGGAGGCGTTCCACAGCAGGAAGGACTCCACGCCGGTCGCCTTCTTCGCCGCGTCGATCTGCGCCGCCACCTCGGCCGGGCCGTAGGTCTTGCTCATGCTGAACGCCTGCAGCCACGGGATCACCTCGGCCCCGCTGCCCTTCATCAACTCGACGAACGCCTTGAGCGAGCGGTACGTGATGTCGTGGGGCTGCGACTCCGGGTTCGCCACCCCGAACTCGCCCGGCCCCCAGTGCGACGGGTAGACCATCGGCGAGACGTAGTCGACCACGGGTGCCATCGCGCCGATGTCCTGTGCGATCGCGGTCGGGCGGTCCACCGCGATGCCGAACACCGAGGCGCCGAGGAACGCGCCGTGCGGGCGCACCGCGTCCCGGCTGGTGGCCAGGAAGTCCACGATGGCCTGTTCGGGGGTGCCCTTCAGGCCCGGGATCCGCATCTGCTCCAGCGAGCCCTCCGGGCGGCGGACGTAGTCGTAGAGGATGTCGTCGAAGCCGAGCTTGGCGGCCTCCTCGGCGAGCGCGACGTTGTAGGCCACCACCTCCGGGTCGGCGAAGTTGGTGAACGCGTACTCGCCGTAGGAGCCGGACCAGGGCGTCCCGCCGGCGGTCTGGATCACCCGGTTGCGCTTCCCGGACGCCCAGGACGCCTCGGCGAGGATCGGGTCGCGGAACGCGACGAGCCGGCCGACCAGGCGGACGCCGGCGTCGTGCAGCTGCTTCGCGACGGCCTTGGCGTCGTAGTGGTCGTTGGTGGCGCCGATCTGCTTGGCCAGCGGCACGTTCGAGCGGTAGCCGATCTCGCCGGCCTCGTCCTTGATGTCGAGCTGGACGGTGTCGATCCGGCCCTCCTCGGCCATCCGCAGCACGGGGTCGCGCAGCGCCGGCGACGACCACGCCATGGCGCTCATGTGCACGGCGCGCATGCCCGGGTGGCGGACCTGGACCTGGTGCTCGTGCGCCGCGGTGTTGCCGGCGGAGTCACGGGCGAGCAGCTTTACCGTCGCCGGCGCGTTCGGCAGCTCGACGGAGAACCGGCCGTCGGCGTCGAGCGGGACGACCTTGTCGTCGACGGTGAGGGCGCTGGCGTCGACGGCGCGGCCGGTGAGCGTGTACGGCTCGGTCAGGGAGGTGACCTCGGTGTCGTCGACGGTCAGCCGCGGCGGGGTGCCGTCGACGGTGAAGACGCGGGTGGTCTCCCGGTCGGGCAGCAGCGGCACGGCGTCGCGGGCGGTCACCGTGTGCGCGCCCTCGTCGAGGGTGGGGTCGGCGAGCACGAGGTGGTCGCCGTCGCGGCGGGTCTCCACGGGTTCGCCGTCGACGAGCAGCTCGATGTCGTCCTCGGCGGTGACGGCGAGGTCGCGGAGCCGGTCGGGGTGCAGGACCGCGCCGTCCGCCACGCCGGTGATCTCCGGCTTGCCG
Organism: Actinophytocola sp.; assembly: GCA_036259595.1. GTDB lineage: Bacteria > Actinomycetota > Actinomycetes > Mycobacteriales > Pseudonocardiaceae > Actinophytocola. The sequence continues at coordinate 4,912 of DATABL010000165.1, read as the reverse complement.
CTCATGCTCCACATCCCCACGGGCACGGCGACCGCCACCACGGCGAGCACGCCGACGACCGCCAGGACCCAGGTCCACCGGCGCCTCGTTCGTTCAGCCATTCTCGGCCCCCCAGTCGGGTGATCAACATAGTCACCCCGGGAGTTGCCCATGGCGACCGAGAACTAACACTTAGTCACCCGAACGTGTCTCTTCTGTTGTCGGGCAACCGAAACCTGCTCGACAGTGGACGGTGTGCCAACTCGAATCCTCGTCCCGCTCGCGGCCCTGCTCGCACTGTCGTCCTGCGCCACCCAGGGGGTGACGCCGCGGCCCGAACCGTCGGCCGAGCCCACGCCGTCGCCGACCAGCTCCCCTGCGCCCCCCGACCCGGCCGAGGTCGGGGCGAACGAGCTCGGGTCGGTGCCAGTGCTGATGTACCACCGGATCGTCGCCGCGCCGGAGTCGGTGTACGACCGGACACCCAAGGGGTTCCGCGCGGAGCTGGAGCGGCTGGCCGAGGAGGGCTACGTACCGATCACCGCCGGGCAGTTCACCGCGGGCGAGATCGACGTCCCGGCCGGCGCGCACCCGGTGGTGCTGACCTTCGACGACGCGGACCCCAGCCAGTTCGCGCTCACCGCGGCCGGCGAGCCGAAGCCCGGCACGGCGGTGGCGATCATGCTGGAGGTCGCCGAGCGGCACCCGGAGTTCCGCCCGGTGGCCACGTTCTTCGTCAACGCCGACCCGTTCGGGGATCCCGGCGGGCGGCGGACCCTGCCGTGGCTGCTCGAGCACGGCATGGAGATCGGCAACCACACGGCGACGCACGCGAACCTGGGCGAGTCCACTCCGGACCAGGTCCGGCGGGAGATCGCGGAGCTGGACCGGCTGGTGCGGCAGGCCGCGCCGGGGGCGGAGCCGAGCACCATCGCGCTGCCGTTCGGGATCCAGCCGGAGCCGGCCGAGCTGGCGCTGCGCGGGGAGGGGTACCGGTACCGGGGCGCGTTTTTGGTCGGCGCGAACCCGGCGCCGTCGCCGTACAGCGCCGAGTTCGAGCCGGCGGGGATTCCCCGGATCCGGTCGCAGGGCGCGACGGGTCCGGAGGCGCAGGTGTGCTCGACGGTGTGGCTGGACAAGCTCGCGGCGTCGCCGACGCAGCGGTACACCTCGGACGGGATGGCGGACCGGATCTCGTTCCCGCGCGGCAGCTCCGAGGCCGTCGCCGCGTCCATGCGCGGCCGGGTTCTGGCCTACTGAGCCCCTGCTGGGCCGTTCAGCCTCCGTCGAAAGTCGGGATTTTACTCACCGTCACCGCTTGGTATTGATCGTGTCAACTTCGTGTCGCACAGTCAGGGACGTCTGGTCGTGGACTGTCACACGGAGGCGTCATGCTCACGAAGTCGGGGAAAGCGCGGGTATTCGGTGCGTCGTTACTCCTGGCCGCGGGTGCCGCGGTCGGTTTGGGTGGGGGCTCGGCGGTCGCCGACCCGCCGGGGATTCCCGACGCGGAGACCGCGCGGTCGGAGCTGGCGGCCCTGACCGTCGCGCCCGACGGTTCGATGGACGGCTACGACCGGGACCTGTTCCCGCACTGGTCGTCGGTGGAGGACAACTGCAACACGCGCGAGATGGTGCTCCGCCGCGACGGCGACGGGGTCGAGGTGGGAAACGACTGCTACCCCACGTCCGGCACGTGGACCAGCCCGTACGACGGCGACACGTGGAGCGATCCGTCCGATGTGGACATCGATCACATGGTCCCGCTGGCGGCGGCGTGGCGCAGCGGGGCGTCGGAGTGGACGACCGCGGAGCGCGAGGCGTTCGCCAACGACCTGTCGTCCCCCCAGCTGTGGGCGGTGACCGACAACGTGAACCAGTCGAAGGGCGACCAGACGCCGGAGTCCTGGAAGCCGCCGCTGGAGTCGCACTGGTGTGAGTACGCGCGGGCGTACACGCACGTGAAGTACAGCTACGACCTGACGGTGAACTCCGCCGAGCAGGGAGCGCTGTCCGACATGCTGGGGACGTGCTGAACTCGTACAACAGCCCAGTGGTCGCCGGTCAGGGCGGTGTGCTGACCGAGGAGGTCGGCGTCGTGACCGGCGACCTGGAGCTGCGCACGACCCTGTCGAAGGACGGCGTGGTCACGGCGAAGGTCCGATACGCGGGCGCCACCGAGTGGTACCGCATCCGCGGCGGTTCCTGCCGCGTGGCCGACGACCGAGACCACGCCGCCGTGCACTCCCTGCTGGTGGGCATCCTCAACCGCCCGGCCGGCTGACCCTCACCCAAGGTCACTCACGCGAACACGTGGAGGGCAACCCCCACCCGCTCCGGGGGCACCCCTCAGGGCCAGTCTATCGGTTGGAGGTTGCGGAACCAGACGTCAAGATCAACATGTGGACAACCGTGGTGGTTGTGGACAACTCCTGTGAGTAGGCCGCCGCCGGCCGGGTGAGGGCTAGAGGCCCAGTTGGGCGGGGGCGTCGGGGTCGGAGTCGGTGAGGAACTGGGTGCAGCGGGCGTGTTCCTCGGTCTCGCCGATGGCGGCCGCGGCTCGGGCGAGGGCGGCCAGGGCGCGCAGGAATCCCTGGTTCGGGCGGTGGGACCAGGGGATCGGGCCGTGGCCCTTCCAACCCGCCCGGCGGAGCTGGTCCAGGCCGCGGTGGTAGCCGGTGCGGGCGTAGGCGTACGCGGCGACCGGGTTGTTCTCGGTCAGGGACAGCTCCGCCAGCGCGGCCCAGCCCTCGCTGAAGTCCGGCCACTGGGTGACGACCTTGGCGGGCTCGGTGCCCGACTCCAGCGCCGACTGCGGCTCGGGGCGGTCGGGCAGCTGGGTCGCGGGTGGGCCGCCGAACAGGTTCTCTTGCAGCGTCATACCCGCATCCTGCCCGACGGCCCCGACCCGCACACTCAGCCGGCCAGCATGCGGCCCGCGGACTTCAGGTTCTCGCACGCGTGGGTCACCCGCGCGGCCATGCCCTGCTCCGCGGCCTTGAGGTAGCTGCGCGGGTCGTAGACCTTCTTGTTCCCGACCTCGCCGTCGATCTTCAGCACGCCGTCGTAGTTGCTGAACATGTGCGCGGCCACCGGGCGGGTGAACGCGTACTGCGTGTCCGTGTCGATGTTCATCTTCACGACGCCGTACGACAGGGCCTCGTGGATCTCCTCCAGCAGCGAGCCCGAGCCGCCGTGGAAGACCAGCTCGAACGGCTTCGAGCCGGCCGCCAGGCCCAGCTTCTCCGTCACGACCTCCTGGCCGCGCTTCAACACGTCCGGGCGCAGCTTGACGTTGCCCGGCTTGTACACGCCGTGCACGTTGCCGAACGTCGCGGCCAGCAGGTAGCGGCCCCTGTCCCCCGAACCGAGCGCGTCGACGGTCTTGATGAAGTCGCCCTCGGCCGTGTACAGCTTCTCGTTGATCTCGTGGGCGACGCCGTCCTCCTCGCCGCCGACGACGCCGATCTCGACCTCGAGGACGATCTTCGCCTTGGCCGCCTGGTCGAGCAGCTCGGACGCGATCGTCAGGTTCTCGTCGAGGTCGATCGCCGAGCCGTCCCACATGTGGGACTGGAACAGCGGGTTGCGGCCCGCCGACACCCGCTCCTGGGAGATCGCGATCAGCGGGCGGACGAAGCCGTCCAGCTTGTCCTTCGGGCAGTGGTCGGTGTGCAGGGCGATGTTCACCGGGTACTTCTCGGCGACCACGTGTGCGAACTCGGCGAGCGCGACCGAGCCGGTGACCATGTCCTTCACCTTGGTGCCGGAGGCGAACTCGGACCCGCCGGTCGAGACCTGGACGATCCCGTCACTCTCGGCCTCGGCGAAGCCCCGCAGCGCGGCGTTCAGCGTCTCGGACGAGGTCACGTTGATGGCGGGAAACGCGAACTCGTTCGCCTTAGCCCGGTCCAGCATCTCGGCGTAGACCTCGGGTGTGGCGATGGGCATCGGTACGTCCTCCTCGGGGCTGGACAGGGCGTTCGACACGAATCCTACGAGTCCCACTACCTGGTAATCAGCCGGCCAGGGCGGGCGCGAGCCGGCGCAGCGTGGCGAGCTTGTCCGGGTTGAGCACCTGCAGGGCGACCTGGTCGGCGCCGGCCTGCCGGTGCTGGTCGACCCGGGCGCGGATCGCGTCCTCGTCGCCCCAGGCGACCATCGCGTCGATGAGGCGGTCGCTGCCGCCGTCGGCGAGGTCGTGCTCGGTGAAACCCAGGCGCAGCCAGTTGTTCGTGTAGTTCGACAGGGCCAGGTAACGGCTCACCACCGCGCGGCCCAGCTCGCGGGCCTCGGTCGCGTCGGTGGAGAGCACGACCTTCTGCTCGGGCGCGAGGAGCTTGCCGGCGCCGAGGATCTCCCGGGCCTGGGCGGTGTGCTCGGGGGTGACCAGGTAGGGGTGCGCGCCGCCGCTGCGTTCGGCCGCGAGGCGGAGCACCCGCGGGCCGAGCGCGGCGAGCACCCGGCCGGCGACCGGGACCCCGCCGGCGTCCAGACCGTCGAGGTAGCCGACGAGCGTCTCGTACGGCTTCGTGTACGCGGGGCCGACGATCGCGCGGTGCCCGATGCCGACACCGAGCAGCAGCCGGTCGGCGAACTCCGCGAGCCGCCGGTAGGACGCCGCAAGGACCTCCGGCGGGGCGTCCCACACGTTGACGATCCCGGTGGCCACGCCGAGGGTGCTCGACCGGCGCAACAGGTCCTCGACGACCCGCAGATCGGCGTTCGGGGAGCCGCCGAGCCACACCGTGCGCACGCCCAGCTCCTCCAGTTCGGCCAGGTCCTCGCCGGTCAGCCCGGCCACCCACTCCGTGTCCCACACGCCGATGCCGCTGATCACGTCCACTACCGACTCCTTGTCTTCGATACCTGTCGAAGACAATACGGGACGACTGACGTCTACTCCGAGTAGGTTACTCATGGTAAGTTCGAT
>DATABL010000164.1:0-17131 GCA_036259595.1 Actinophytocola sp. | reverse complement strand
GGATTCGTGGTCGACCACTCGTCGCCGGGGTGGGGGTTCGCGCTGGCCGGTGTGGGCGGGCTGCTGGTGGCCGCGCTGGCGGCGGTCCTCGTCGCGCGGCAGCGCCGCGTCGAGCCGGTGCCGGTCGTGCCGGTGTGAGTCACGACGCCGGCCGGTCCCGCGGTTGCCGCCTGCAAGTTGTCCACAGGCGGTGTCCACATGTTCACAACTCTGGTGGGTCAGGCGTGGTGGCGCTTGAGCTCCGCGTAGGTGACGACCGTGTCGCGGCCCTGGCGCTTGGCCTGGTACATCGCCCGGTCGGCGGCGTGCACCAGGGCCTCCACGGTCTGGCCCGCGTCCGGGTGGGTGGCCACGCCCACGGAGGCGGACAGGCCCGCGATCGTGGTCTGCTCGTCGTTCGGCGCCACGGTCAGGGAGAGCACGGCGACGGCGGCGCGGATGCGTTCGGCGACGTCCCTGGCCTCCGCCGGCGCGACGCCCGGGAGCAGGACGGTGAACTCCTCGCCGCCCCACCGGCCGACCGCGTCGCGGGCGCGCAGCTCGCCGCGGATCGTGTCGGCCACGGTGCGCAGCACGGCGTCGCCGGCGACGTGGCCGTAGGTGTCGTTGATCAGCTTGAAGTTGTCCAGGTCGATCATCAGCACCGCGGACGGCGCGCCGGTCCGCTCGGTGCGCGCCAGTTCGGTGGTGACGCGGTTCTTCCACTCCAGGTCGGTCAGCATCCCGGTCTTGGAGTCCTGGGCGGCCTGCTCCTCCAGCTGTTGCATGAGGACGCACCGGTGCAGCACGACCACGGGCAGCAGCATCAGCACGACCAGCGCGGGGTGCGGGATCAGCACCGCGGCGGTCACACCGCCCAGCGACAGGGTGCCGAACTCGAGAGCGTTGTCCGCCCTGGTGCCGAACAGCGTGGCGAACGGGCGCGACCGGTCGTGCAGCCACACCCCGACCGCGATGAAGATCCAGTTGACCGTCGTGTAGACCAGGCAGCTCACGGCGAGCGCCAGCAGGGCGTGCGCGCCGTGCCAGTCGGCGGTCAGCGCGGCGTCGACCCCGAACAGGTCGAGCACCGGCGGGACCGTCAGGCACGACAGCACGACCGTCGCCATCGCGAACGGAACTCGGTACGCCTGCCGGTTCTGGATCGGCCACCACACCCGCAGCCACAGGTGTCCGTAGACCAGCACCACCAGCAGCGCGGCCAACTGCGGCGGCAGCACCACCGCGCCGGCGAAGTGCCACACCGAGGTCATGTTGATGTGCGGCGCGTTCGCCAGGTACTGCCGTGCCCGCTCGGTGCCCAGCGACAACTCCGCCTGCACGGCGCCGACCGCCAGCAGCACGCCGAACCGCCCCCAGTCCGGCGCGGCGGCCGGGGTCGCGGTCAGGGCCACCAGCAGGACGGCGACCAGTTCGGTACCGAGGATGAGCGGCGCGACGCCCCGCGGCGCTCCCCGAAGCGCCCACAACGCCGGCCGGACGAGTCGTCGCTGTTCGTGCACGAGGAACTCCGGTCGGTGCGATGAGACGCCGGTATCCCCCCGACGCCCTCGTGTCAGACCAGCATCACAGGCGCGCGTTGGCTATCACCCGAACGGGTTGAACGGGATGCCGTCGGGCTTGGCCTCGCGCAGGTTGTCCTCGAAGGCTCCGTCCTTGATTGCCAGGCTGGCGCTGCCGAAGTCCGCGCCGACGAGCGTGTCGCGGATGCCGGGCGGGAAGTGGTCCCAGCTCACCAGATCGGGGTACTGCCAGGTGCCGTAGTGGTTCTCCGGCTGCTCGTCCTTACCGGCGAGGCGGAAGCAGTGCGTGCTCCAGCCGTCCTTGTGGTAGACGATCTTCGCGTGGGTGCCCGCCCAGCCGACCGCCGATCGGGGGTACGTGCCGTAGTCGCCGTGCGCGGACACCGAGACGTACTCGGCGGTGTCGCTCGACTGCCGCACCCATACGACGACGTGCTCGATGTCGTGCCGGTGGCCGCAGCAGTCGAGGCCGGGCACGGCCTGGTCCTTCTCGAAGTACAGGTCGTACAGGTAGGCGCACCAGCCGTTGTTGCACCTGGACCGCGAGTAGGAGTTCGTGTTGTCCAGGTCGGACCGGTCGTGGCAGTTGCCGTTCAGTGCGCCGGAGTTGTTCAGGCCGGGGTTCAGCGTGCCGTCCGGGCCGATCGCGGGTGTCGGGTAGCAGCCGTCGCCGTCGTAGTCGAAAGCCGGCTGCCACTTCCCGTCGCCTGTGGCGAAATTTTCCGGCAGGGCGGTGGGTGGTTCCGCAAGAGCGACGCCAGGCACAAGCAGCGTCAGCGCAAGAGCACCCAGGAGAGAACGGACCGCAAACGAAAGTTTTCCCCGGCTCATCCATTGAATGTAACGGGATGTGCTCGCTCGAATACAGTCTGAGGGGAAAATTTTCGACTGACGTCGGGTTACCGCGCCCGCGCCGCCAGGGCCTCCGCGATCTCGTAGGTGTTCAGCGCCGCGCCCTTGCGCAGGTTGTCGCCGCAGACGAAGAAGTCCAGGGTGTTGGGGAAGTCCAGCGCCTGGCGGATGCGGCCGACATAGGTGGGGTCGCCGCCGACGACGTCCGCGGGCGTCGGGAAGACACCCTTCGACGGGTCGTCGACCAGCACCACCGACGGCTGGGCGGCGAACAGCTCGTGCGCCCGCTCCACCGTCACCGGCTGCTCGAACGTCGCGTGCACCGCGAGCGAGTGCGTGGTGACCACGGGGACCCGCACGCAGGTCGCGGACACCTTCAGGTCCGGGATGCCGAGGATCTTGCGCGACTCGTTGCGGACCTTGAGCTCCTCGGAGTACCAGCCGTCACCCTTGTACGAGCCGGCCGACGGAACGACGTTCAGCGCCAGCGGCGCCGGGAACGGCGAGTCCGCCAGCGGCAGCCCGGCCGCCTCCAGCGCCTCGCGCACGTCACCCGCACGCACCCCGACGTCCTTGCCGACCACCGCCGCCAACTCGGCGTACAGCCGCTCGACACCGGCCACCCCGGCACCCGACACCGCCTGGTAGGACGCCACGACCAGCTCGCGCAGCCCGAACGTCCGGTGCAGCGCGCCGAGCGCGGCCATCATCGACAGGGTCGTGCAGTTCGGGTTGGCGATGATGCCGCGCGGACGGTCACCGATCCGGTCCAGGTTGCACTCGGGCACGACCAGCGGCACGTCGTCGTCCATCCGGAACGCGCCGGAGTTGTCGACCACGACCGCCCCGCGCGAGGCCGCCACCGGCGCCCACTCGGCGGACACCTCGTCTGGCACGTCGAACATCGCGACGTCGACCCCGTCGAAGACCTCGGGCGCGAGCGCCTGGACGGTCAGCTCCTCGCCCCGGACGGTCAGCTTCTTGCCGGCCGACCGGGCCGACGCGATCAGCCGCACCTCGCCCCACGGCCACTCCGACCGCGCGTTCAGGATCTCGATCATCACGGAACCGACGGCACCGGTGGCGCCGACCAGCGCGAGCGTGGGAGCCATCAGCGACCACTCCCCGCGTACACCGTGGCGACCTCGTCGCCGCCGAGCTCGAACGCCTCGTGGATCGCGCGGACCGCCTCGTCCAGCTCGGTGTCGCGGATCAGCACCGAGATCCGGATCTCCGAGGTGTTGATGATCTCGATGTTCACCCCGGCCCGGGCGAGCGCCTCACAGAACGAGGCGGTGACCCCGGGGTGCGACCGCATGCCCGCCCCGACGAGCGACACCTTGCCGACGTGGTCGTCGTAGAGCACGGCCGTGAAGCCCAGCTCGTCCTTGATCTTCTCCAGCGCGGAGACCGCGGTCGGCCCGTTGTCCTTCGACAGGGTGAACGTGATGTCGGTGCGCCCGGACATCGTGCTCGACACGTTCTGCAGCACCATGTCGATGTCGATCTCCGCGTCGGCCACCACCCGGAAGATCCGGGCCGCGACGCCGGCCTTGTCGGGCACGCCGGTGACGGTGACCTTGGCCTCGGACCGGTCGTGCGCGACGCCGGTGATCATTGCCTGTTCCACGGGAAGGTCCTCCACTGAGCCGGTGACGATCGTCCCCGGCTTGTTGGTGTACGACGAGCGGACATGGATGGTGACGCCGTAGCGGCGCGCGTACTCGACACAGCGCAGCATCAGCACCTTCGCGCCGGACGCCGCCATCTCGAGCATCTCCTCGTAGGGCACCCGGTCCAGCCGCCGCGCGTCGGTCACGATCCGTGGATCCGCGGTGTAGACGCCGTCCACGTCCGTGTAGATCTCACACACGTCCGCGTTCAGCGCGGCGGCCAGCGCGACGGCGGTGGTGTCCGAGCCGCCCCGGCCGAGCGTGGTGATGTCCTTGGTGTCCTGGCTGACGCCCTGGAAGCCGGCGACCAGGCAGATGTAGCCGTCGTCCAGCGCCTGCCGCACGCGGCCCGGCGTCACGTCGATGATCCGCGCCTTGCCGTGCGTGGAGTCGGTGATCACCCCGGCCTGCGACCCGGTGAACGACACCGCCTCGGCGCCGAGCGCGCTGATCGCCATGGCCACCAGCGAGTTGGAGATGCGCTCACCGGCGGTGAGCAGCATGTCCATCTCCCGCTCCGGGGGCACCGGGTTCACCCGTTGGGCGAGGTCGAGCAACTCGTCGGTGGTGTCTCCCATCGCCGAGCAGACCACCACGACGTCATTGCCCGCCTTGCGCGTGGCGACGATCCGCTCGGCGACCCGCTTGATCCGGTCCGCGTTCTCCAGCGAGGAACCGCCGTACTTCTGGACCACGAGCGCCACTGTCCGAAACCTCCTCGAAGCGACCGATAGCCGAGCCTAGTCGAGTTGGCGAATCGATTCCGTCGTCCGTGTGGCCCCCGCCACGTGCGGTGATCTTGGCATCGGCGCCGATTTTCGCACGTGACGTGGGAGGACGCCGTCCGATTGGACGCCGTCCCTAGGCTGTACCGGCCGGGCAGATGTGGCGTGGGAAGGATCGGGGTGTCTGCGACGGATGTGACGGGTGCCGACACCGAGGCCGCGGAGCCCGAGGAGGCCCGGGGGCGACGCACGGAACGGTTCGCGGCCGTGCGCGCGCGGTGGCCGGTGCGGCGGGTCGGGGCCCTGCTGGCGCCGGCGTTGATCTTCCTGGGGATCCGCGAGTTCGGGCTGCTGGTGCTGACCTGGATGGCGGCCGCGACCGACCGGTCGGTCACCGAGGCGCTGCGGTCCTGGGACGGGCAGTGGTTCCTCGCCATCGCCGAGGGCGGGTACGACGGGGTGCCGGCGAGCCTGGTCGACGCGTTCGGCAACCGCTCGGCGGAGACCCCGCTCGCGTTCTTCCCCGGCTACCCGATGGTCGTGCGCTGGTTCGCCGCGATCGACGGCGACGGCGGGATCGGTCTGGTCACCTCGGCGTTCACCGTGACGATCGCGTTCGGGGTGGCGTGCGCGTACGCGCTCGCGCGGCTCGGCCGGCACATCCGGGGCGGCTCGCCGAGGACCGGGCTGATCCTGGTGGCGCTGTTCGCGGCGTCGCCGATGTCGATCGTGCTGGCGATGGCGTACTCCGAGGCGATGTTCTGCGCGCTGGCGGCGTGGTCGCTGGTCGGGGTGCTGGAGCGGCGGTGGGTGCTGGCCGGGGTGTGCTGCGCGCTGGCCGGGCTGGTGCGCTCGACCGGGGCCGCCCTGGTCCTGGCGGTGGGGCTGGCGGTCGTCGTGGCCGTGGTGAAGCGGCGGGACGGGTGGCGGCCGTGGGTCGGCGGGGTGATCGCGCCGGTCGGCCTGCTCGGGTACCTGGCGTGGGTCGGCGTGCGGACCGGCGAGTGGGACGGCTGGTTCGGCCTGCAGGAACGCGGCTGGGGCACCGGCTTCGACGGCGGCGTGGCGACGGTGACGTTCAGCCTGGAGGCGCTGGTCGACGCGCGCTCGGTGCTCGAGGTGACGACGGTCGGGCTGATCGTGGTGGCCGTCGCGCTGCTGGTGATCGGCTTCGTGCGGCGGGTCGAGTGGCCGCTGATGGTGTACGCGGCGGGGGTGCTGGTGATGGACCTGGGCGCGAACGGCCTGATGAACTCGAAGGCACGGCTGATGGTGCCGGCGTTCACGCTGCTGATCCCGGTCGCCACGGCCCTGGCGAAACGGAAACCCTCGACGGCGGTGCTCACGCTGTGCGCGCTGACCGTGGCCGGCTCCTGGTTCGGGGCCTACTCGATCACCTCGTGGGGATACGCGATCTGATGGACAAGGACGCCGAGACCGACGTGCCGGTGCACGAGCTGATCCGCACGCGGTGGAGCCCGCGCGCGCTCGACCCGAACGGGCAGGTCAGCGAGCCGGCACTGCGCGCGATGCTGGAGGCCGCGCGCTGGGCGCCGTCGCACGGCAACACCCAGCCGGCCCGGTACCTGATCGGCCGGCGCGGCGACGAGACCTACGGGCGGCTGCTCGACCTGCTGTCGCCGCGGAACCGGGGCTGGGCGTGGGCGTCGGCGGTGCTGGTGCTCGGCTGCGTGGTCACCACGAACGAGAAGGGGCCGCTGCCGATGCCGGAGTACGGCGCCGGCCTGGCGACGGAGAACCTGGTGCTCCAGGCGGTGGCCGAGGGCGTGGTCGCCCACCAGATGGGCGGGTTCAACAAGGAGGGCGCGAAGCTGGTGCTCTCCCTGCCGGCGGACGTCGAGCCCCTGGTCGTGATCGCGATCGGCACCCTGGGCCCGCCCGACCTCCTCGACGACGACCGCCGGGAGCGCGAGCTGGCCCCGCGCCGCCGGCTGCCGCTGTCGGAGATCGCCTTCGCCGGCGAGTGGGGCGAGCCGGCCTTCTAGCTGAGCCGGCGGACCAGTCGGGACAGGACGCTGGAGGCGATCAGCCAGAACAGCGCCGCCAGGCCGAAGTTGACCAGCACCCGCAGCTCGGCGTCGTCCGGCGTGAACAGGTTGCGGAACGCGAGCACCAGCGGGTCGGCCGCCTCGGCGAAGAAGACGGTGATCCCGTTGTCCGGGTTCGCGTTGCCCACGGTCAACAGCACGTGGATGACCAGGATCAGCGCGAGCACCAGCCCGACCCAGCGGATCACCCCCGCCAGGACCCCCACCACGGTCGAACGTGTGGCCATGGTGGGGAGTCTGGCACGAGATGCCTCAGCGGGAAACGAGCCGGGCGATGAGACCGGCGACGACGACCCAGAACACGGCGGCGAGACCGTAGTTCACGATCGTCTCGAGGTTGTTGTTGGCCAGCTTGAACAGGCCGGGGAAGAACAGCGCGAGCGGCTCGGCCAGCGACTTGACGAACTGGAAGAACTGGTTCGCCTGGTTCGCGCCGAAGAGGATCAACAGGATGTAGACGACCTCGATCAGCGCGAACAGGGCGCCGATACCGGTGATGACTCGCGCCGCTGTGCCGCGGCCACTGCTGACGGCCCACCTACTACGAGTAGTCATGGCAAGGGAATGCCCGTCCGAATTCCTGACGAAACGACCCTCGGGAGCAACCTCGCTACGCCGTTCGGCCCAGAATGTGGGATCGGGGTAGCGCCGTCCCCCGGCACGGTCGCTAGGCTGACGGCCGTGGCGCGTGCTCTCCTCCTTCGTTGCCGCGACGGGGCCTGACCAGACCGGCTCCCCGCCGCGGGGCGAAGCCTTGCCGGTCGACTCGTCACCCGGCACGCAGGAGCTTCCCACCATGACCATTCAGGACACCCCGCCCAGGTCCAGCCGCATCCGCGTCCCCTCGCGGCCCGCGCCGGCCGACCAGCCGGCCTGGAACACCCAGCGCAACTCGGCCATGCCGGTGCACCGCTACCGCCCGTTCGCCCAGCTCGTCGAGCCGGTGTCGCTGCCCGACCGCACCTGGCCGGACAAGGTCATCGACCGCGCCCCGCAGTGGTGCGCGGTCGACCTGCGGGACGGCAACCAGGCGCTGATCGACCCGATGTCGCCCGCGCGCAAGCGGAAGATGTTCGACCTGCTGGTGCGCATGGGCTACAAGGAGATCGAGGTCGGCTTCCCGGCCGCGTCGCAGACCGACTTCGACTTCGTCCGCGAGATCATCACCGACGGCGCGGTACCCGACGACGTGACGATCCAGGTGCTGTCCCAGTGCCGGCCGGAGCTGATCGAGCGCACCTTCGAGTCGCTGGCCGGCGCGCACAGGGCGATCGTGCACATCTACAACTCGACGTCGATCCTGCAGCGCCGGGTGGTGTTCCGCGAGGAGCGCGAGGGCATCAAGAAGATCGCCACCTCGGCGGCGGAGATGGTGCTGGAGCTGGCCGGCAAGTACGCCGACACCGACTTCCGGTTCGAGTACTCGCCGGAGTCCTACACCGGCACCGAGCTGAGCTACGCGGTCGAGGTGTGCAACGCGGTCACCGAGATCTGGCGGCCGACGCCCGACCGGCCGGCGATCATCAACCTGCCGTCCACGGTCGAGATGGCGACCCCGAACGTGTACGCCGACTCGATCGAGTGGATGCACCGCAACCTGTCCCGGCGGGACGCGGTGGTGCTGTCCCTGCACCCGCACAACGACCGCGGCACCGGCGTGGCGGCCGCGGAGCTGGGCTACCAGGCCGGCGCGGACCGCATCGAGGGCTGCCTGTTCGGCAACGGCGAGCGGACCGGCAACGTCGACCTGGTGACGCTGGGGATGAACCTGTTCAGCCAGGGCGTCGATCCGCAGATCGACTTCTCCGACATCGACGAGATTCGGCGGACCGTCGAGTACTGCAACCAGCTCCCGGTGCCCGAGCGGCACCCGTGGGGCGGTGACCTGGTGTTCACCGCGTTCTCCGGGAGCCACCAGGACGCGATCAACAAGGGCTTCGACGCGCTGCGTGACGAGGCCGAGCGCGTCGGGCACCCGGTGGAGGACCACCCGTGGGAGGTCCCGTACCTGCCGATCGACCCGAAGGACGTCGGGCGGACGTACGAGGCCGTGATCCGGGTGAACTCGCAGTCCGGCAAGGGCGGCGTGGCGTACGTGATGAAGACCGAGCACCAGCTCGACCTGCCGCGCCGGCTGCAGATCGAGTTCGCCCAGGTCGTCCAGCGCTACACCGACGACGAGGGCGGGGAGGTGTCGCCGACGCTGATGTGGGACACCTTCGCCGCGGAGTACCTGTCCGCCGCGACTCCCCTGGACCTGCGCGAACACCGCATCTCCGATGACGGCTCCGGCCACGACGAGATCGTCGCGGTGATCGAGGTCGAGGGCGACCGGCACGAGATCACGGGCTCGGGCAACGGCCCGATCGCGGCGTTCGTGGACGCCCTGGCGTCGGTCGGCTACGACGTCCGGGTCCTCGACTACACCGAACACGCCCTCACCGCCGGCGACGACGCCCGCGCGGCCGCGTACGTCGAGTGCACCATCGGCGACCGGGTCCTGTGGGGCGTGGGTGTGCACAGCTCGATCGTCACGGCCTCGCTGCGCGCGGTCGTCTCGGCGGTCAACCGCGCGAACCGCTGACCGTACGACTCGCGACGGGGACGTCGGACTCGCGGGGTTCGCGGGTCCGACGTTCGCCGTCAGGTGAGGGTCTCGGTGACCGAGGCGGGGCCGGCCAGGCTGTTGTCGTCGGCGCCGACGTCCCAGTCGTCCTGGGTCAGTTTGGTGGACACCGCGTGGGGTTGCAGGCGGCCGTCGCGGATGTCCTCGGCCCAGTGGCAGGCCACGCGGTGGCCGGGGTGGATCTCCCGCAGTGCCGGGCGCTCGGTGTCGCACAGGGTTTCCTGGCGCCAGGGGCAGCGGGTGTGGAAGCGGCAGCCCGTCGGCGGGTTCGCCGGGGACGGGAGGTCGCCGGCCAGCAGGATGCGTTCGCGGACGTCCTCGACCGCCGGGTCCGGGACCGGGACGGCCGACATCAGGGCTTTCGTGTACGGGTGCAGCGGCTCGACGTACAACTGGTCCGAGCTCGCCTCCTCGACCAGCCCGCCCAGGTACATCACGCCCACGCGGTCGGAGATGTGGTGGACCACGGCCAGGTCGTGCGCGATCACCAGGTAGGTCAGGCCGAACTCGGTCTGCAGGTCCTCCAGCAGGTTGATCACCTGCGCCTGCACGGACACGTCCAGCGCCGACACCGGCTCGTCGGCCACGATCAGGTCCGGCTCGACCGACAGCGCCCGGGCGATGCCGATCCGCTGGCGCTGCCCGCCGGAGAACTCGTGCGGGTACTTGCGCAGGGACGTGCTCGGCAGCCCGACCGCCGACAGGAGCTCGCGCAAACGCTTGCCGGTCGACTCCTTGCCCTTGTCCAGGCCGTGCGCGCGCATGCCCTCGACCAGCAGGGACTCCACCGACTGGCGCGGGTCCAGCGACGACATCGGGTCCTGGAACACCATCTGCATCCGGCGCCGCATCGCCCGCAGCGGTTCGCCCTTCATGCTCGACAGGTCCACGCCGTCGAACACGACCTTGCCCGCCGTCGGCTCGATCAGCTTCAGCATCGCCCGGCCGAGGGTCGACTTGCCGCAGCCGGACTCGCCGACCAGGCCGTACGTCTCGCCCTGGCGGATCGCCAGGTCCACGCCGTCGACGGCGTAGACGTGGCCCACCGTCCTGTCCAGCACCACCCCTCGCTTGATCGGGAAGTGCACCTTCATGCCCTCGACCTCGACGAGGGTCGACGTTGCCACCTGGGTCACGTCAGGATCTCCTGCTCGACGCGGTCGGCCGGCTCCACCGGGTTGTGGCAGCGCAGCAGCCGCTCGCCCGCCACCACCGGGTCGGCCTCCATCGCCGGGGTCACCTCCACGCACGTGTCGATCGCGTTCGGGCACCGCGGGGCGAAGGCGCAGCCCGTGGTCCACGGGATGTTGTCGGCCACCGAGCCGCGGATCGGGGACAGGCGCTCGCCGCGCGGGGCGTCGAGCCGGGGGATCGACGCCAGCAGGCCGTGTGTGTAGGGGTGCCGGGGCACCCGGAACAGGTCGTGCCGGCCGGCCCGCTCGACCACCCGCCCGCCGTAGAGAACGTTCACCTCGTCGCACAGGCCGGCGACCACGCCGAGGTCATGGGTGATCATGATGAGCGCCGTCTCGGTGTCCTTCACCAGCTCCGCGAGCAGGGCCAGGATCTGCGCCTGGATGGTCACGTCCAACGCCGTAGTCGGCTCGTCGGCGATCAGCAGCCGGGGCCGGCACGCCAGCGCGATCGCGATCAGCGCGCGCTGCCGCATGCCGCCGGAGAGCTGGTGCGGGTACTCGGTCAGGCGCCGCTTCGGGTCGGGGATGCCGACCTTGTCCAGCAGCTCGGCCGCCTGGACCGACGCCTCCTTGCGGGACAGGCCACGATGCCGCTCGAGCACCTCGGTCACCTGCAGGCCGATGGAGATCACCGGGTTCAGTGACGACAACGGGTCCTGGAACACCATGCTCAGCTCCTGGCCGCGTCGGTCGCGCATCTGCCGGTTCGACAGCGTCAGCAGCTCGGTGCCGTCGAACTTCGCCGAGCCGGAGACCTCCACCCCGCGCTTGGCCAGCAGTCCCATGATCGCCAGTGACGTCACCGACTTGCCGCAGCCGGACTCGCCGACCAGCCCGACCGTCTGGCCGGGCTCCACGTCGAAGCTCACGCCGTCGACCGCGGCGAAGGGCTCCTCGCCCTTGCGTTTGAACACGACCGAGAGGTCACGCACCTCGAGCAGTGCCATCTGTACTCACCGCCTGCTCTTCGGGTCGAGGGCCTCCCGCAGCGACTCACCCATCAGAGTGAAGCCGAGCGCCACGACGATAATGCAGGCCGCCGGCCAGTAGGCGAGATGCGGGTGGCTGTCGATGTCGCTCTGTGCCTGGCCGAGCATCGCCCCCCACTCCGGGATCCGGTCGTCCGGGTTGCCGAGTCCGAGGAACGACAGGGCGGCCGCGTCGATGATGGAGATCGCCAGCACCAGCGTCGACTGGACGATCACCGGGCCGAGCGAGTTCGGCAGCATGTGCCGGAACACGATCGCCCGCTGCTTCACCCCGAGCGCCCGCGCGGCCAGCACGTGGTCGCTGTGCCGCTGCGCGAGCATCGAGCCGCGCAACAGCCGGGCGAAGATCGGCACCTGCACCATCGCGACCGCGAGGATCACTGTGAACTGCGTGGGCGAGGCGAACAGCGCCCCGATGGACACCGCGAGCAGCAGGCCGGGAATGGACAGCATCACGTCGACCGCGCGCATCACGACGGTGTCGACCCAGCCGCCGATCGCGCCGGCCAGCGTGCCGAGCACGAGCCCGCAGGTGAAGCCGATGAGGGTGGCGAGCACGCCGACCATCAGCGTCTGCTGCGAGCCGATCAGCAACCGGGACAGCAGGTCGCGGCCGACCTGGTCGCCGCCCAGAGGGTGCCCCTCCTGCGGCGGCGGGATCTGGTCGCGGGCCCGGCTGACCTGGTCGCCCAGCATCCGCTCGGTCGGGTCGTGCTGGGCTAGCCACGGCGAGAGCAGCGCCAGCACCACGAACGCCACCACGATCGCGGCGCCGAACAGGAACACCGGGTTGCGCCGCAGCCGTCGCCACGCGGCCGCGGCCACGCTGACCCCGGCGCTGTCCGAGCGCGCGGTCTGCTCGGCCAGCGCGTCGATCTTGTCCGTGCGGGTGCTCAATGCCCACCGCCTCGGGTCCGGATGCGCGGATCGATCAGCGCGTAGGACAGGTCCACGAGCAGGTTGATGAGCACGAACACTCCGGCGGAGCACAGGATGAGCAGAAGCAGCACCGGGTAGTCCCGGCGGGTGAACCCGATCGCCAGCGCCTGGCCGATGCCCGGGAACGCGAACACCGTCTCGGTCAGCACCGCCCCGGCCAGCAGCGCCCCGGTCTGCAGGCCGATCGTGGTCACCACCGGCAGCATCGCGTTGCGCAGCACATGTCTACGTCGGATCACCGGCGTGGTGAGGCCCTTGGACTCGGCGGTGCGGACGTAGTCCTCGTCCACGACGTCGAGCACCGAGGCCCTGGTGATCCGGAAGACCACCGAGAACGGGATGGTGGCCAGCGCGATCGCCGGCAGGATCAGGTGCACGAACGCGTCCCAGGCCGCGTCCCACTCCTGGGTGAGGATCCCGTCCAGCACGAAGAACCCGGTGACCCGGGTGGCGTCGATGCCGCCCTCCTGCCGGCCGGCGGTGGGGAACCAGCCGAGGTCGACGGCGAGGACCTGCTTGAGCAGGAAGGCCAGGAAGAAGATCGGCACGGCGACGCCGATCAGCGAGCTGATCACGCTCATGTTGTCCAGCACGCCGCCGCGTCGCCGCGCCGCGACGTAGCCGAGCGGGATGCCGATCGCGATGGCGATGATGATCGCCAGGATCGACAGCTCCAGCGTCGCGGGGAGGCGCTGCAGGAAGACCTCGATCGCGGGGTCTCCCGGCTGCACGCCGGTGGAGACGCCGAAGTCACCGGACAGCGCGCGCCCGACGAACTTCAGGTACTGCACGAAGATCGGGTCGTTGAGTCCGAGTTCCTCGGTGAGCTGGGCCCTGGTCTCCGGCGTGGCGCGCTCCCCCAGGAGGGCCGAGACCGGCCCTCCTGGGAGCGAGCGCAGCCACGCGAACAGCAGCAGCGACAGCACCCCGACGACTATCAGGAGTTGCAGCAGCCGCCGAATCGTGTAGCGAAGCACCTAGTTGGTTTCCTGTGGTGGGAGCGAAGTCAGGTCAGCTGCTGATGCTGACCGTGTTGAACTTCTCGTCGGTCAGCGGGCTGGCGACCAGGCCGGACACGTTCTCCGCGACGACGAGCGCCGGCGGGGAGTGTGAGATCGGCACGGCCGGCAGGTACTCCGCCTTGAGCTTCTTGTTGATGTCCTCGTACATCTGCCGGCGCTTGTCGTCGTCGACCTCCGAGTCGGCGGCCCGCAGCTCGTTGGCCAGCGTCTGGCCCCACGGGGAGTTGCCGGTGCCGAAGCGGTTCTGCGGGTCGGAGAAGAAGTTGCCGAGGAAGTTGTCCGGCGTGTTGTAGTCGCCGTTCCAGCCGAGCAGGAACAGGTCGGCCTTGCCCAGGTCGACGTCCTCCAGGTAGCCGCCGTTCCACGGCTTGGAGACCGGCTTCAACGTGATGCCGACCTCCTCCAGGTTGCCCTGGATGAAGCCGAACATGGCGCGGGGGTCCGGCATGTACGGGCGGGTGACCTCGGTCGGCCAGTAGAAGTTGACCGTCAGGTTCTGCGCGCCGGCGTCGGCCAGCAGCTGCTTGGCCTTCTCCGGGTCGTAGTCGTACTGCTGCACCTCGTCGGTCCAGCCGAACACGGTGTCCGGGTAGAAGTTCTCCGCGACCTTGGCGCCCTCGGGCAGCATCTGCTGCACCAGGCCCTCGCGGTCGATGGCGTACGCGATCGCCTGGCGAACCTTCAGGTCACGCAGTTGCGGCACGTTCTTCTGGCCGATGCCGACGTAGAAGACGTTGAACGCCGGGCGGATCAGCAGCTGGAAGCCCTGGTCCTTGAGGCTCTGCCAGTCGGCCGGGCCGGGCAGGTCGTAGCCGTCGATGTCGCCGGCCTCCAGCGCCTGCTTGCGCGCGGTCTCGTCCGGGATGGCGCGGAAGATCAGCTTGTCCAGCTTGGCCTTCTCGCCCCAGTAGTCCTCGTTGCGGACCAGCTCGACGGAGCCGTTCGCCTTGTCGTAGCGCTCGAACTTGAACGGGCCGGTGCCGGTCGGGTGCGCGGTGGCGTACTCCGGGAAGACGAAGCTGTCACCCTGCTGCTTGACGTCGTTCGCGTTGTACTTCTCCAGCGCGGTCGGGCTCTGCATCGACCAGGACGGCAGGCCCAGGATGTCCGGGAACTTGCTGGTGTAGCGGGTGAGCTTGACGTCGATGGTGTTCGCGTCGGTGGCCGTGCAGGACTCGTACAGCGACGGGGTCTTGCCGTCGCTGAACCCGCCGAAGTTGTCCTGCCAGTAGCCGGTGACCGCCGGGCTCTGCGCGGCGCCGGAGGTGTTGTACCAACGCTCGAAGTTGAAGCAGGCGGCCTCGGCGTTGAACTCGGTCCCGTCGTGGAACTTGACGCCCTCGCGGAGCTTGAAGGTCCAGGTCAGACCGTCCTCGCTGGCCTCCCAGGACTCGGCCAGGCCGGGCGCGGCCTCCGCGGTGCCCGGCTTGAACTCGATCAGACCCTCGAAGATCTGCTGGGAGGTGCGGAAGGTGGGACCGTCCGTGGCGTAGAAGGGGTCGAACAGCTTCGGCGCACCTTCGGTGCCGAAGGTCATCGTGCCGCCTGTCTGGCCGCCCGAGTCACCCCCGTCGTCGCCCCGCTCGGATTCAGCGCACGCGGTCAGGACAAGCGCGGCGGATATGCCGAGCGCGGCCATACGGACCGGGCGGATGTGGACCATTTCGCACCTCAGGATGTCGGTGTCTCACGTTTCGGTCGCCGACCTTATCCCGATGGGGTGGTTGGTCCGCAAAGCCTCCGGGTCACAACTCGGTCACGCATGCCCGTTATCCGAACTCTCCCGCCCGTTCACGACGACGTGGTCGGCCCGTCGCTCGGTGCCGTCCACGGCGAACCAGCCGCGCTCGAAGGCCTGCCAGGCCAGCAGGGATTCCCTGGCCGCCTCGCCGTCCCGGGCGAGCGCCCGGGCGAGTCGCTCGGCGGGGTCGGGGACCGCGCACCAGACCAGGGCGGACAGCCGCGGCGCGACCGATCGGCGGCCGGCGGAGACGCCCTCGAGCACGAGGATCTCGGGCACCTCGACGGTGACGGTCGCACCCGGGTGCGGGCGGCCGTCGGTCCACTCGGTGCGGACGTAGCGGCCGGGCCGACCGGCGGCGAGTGGGTCGAGCACGCCCTCGACCAGGCGCGGCCACCAGGAGACGGGGTCGTCCCAGGTGGCGAAGTCGTCGGTGCTGACCAGGGCGGCGCCGAGGCGGGCGGCGAGGCGGGCGGCGTAGGTCGACTTCCCGGACCCGGAGGGCCCGTCGACCGCGATCAGCCGAACCCGGCCCAGCCGAGCCGGCCTCACACGGTACGGCGGCCGGAGAAGGCGCGGCCCAGGGTGAGCTCGTCGGCGAACTCCAGGTCGCCGCCCATCGGGAGGCCGGAGGCCAGGCGGGTGACGGTCAGGCCGGGGAAGTCGCGGAGCATGCGCACCAGGTAGGTGGCGGTGGCCTCGCCCTCGGTGTTCGGGTCAGTGGCGAGAATCACCTCGGTGACCTCCTGCGCGGAGATCCTGGTCAGCAGCTCCCGCACCCGCAGCTGGTCGGGGCCGATGCCGGACAGCGGGTCCAGCGCGCCGCCCAGCACGTGGTAGCGGCCCCGGAACTCGCGGGTCCGCTCGATGGCCAGGACGTCCTTGGGCTCCTCGACCACGCACACCGCCGCGGGGTCGCGCCGGGCGTCGCGGCAGATGCGGCAGGTGGCCTGCTCGGAGACGTTGCCGCAGACGTCGCAGAACACGACGCCCTCCTTGACCTTCTGCAGCGCCTGCTGGAGCCGGGCGAGGTCCGCCGGGTCGGCTCCGAGCAGGTGGAAGGCGATCCGCTGCGCGCTCTTGGGACCGACGCCGGGCAACCGCCCCAGCTCGTCGATCAGGTCCTGGACCGGGCCCTCATACATTCCTACATACCCGGCAGGCCGAGCCCGCCGAGGCCGCCGGCCAGCGGGCCCATCCGCTCCTGGGCTAGTTCCTGGGCCGAGTTGGACGCGTCGCGCACCGCGGCGACGACCAGGTCGGCGAGGGTCTCGACGTCCTCGGGGTCGACCACCTTCGGGTCGATGACGAGCGACTTGAGTTCGCCGGCGCCCGAGACGGTCGCGGTGACCAGGCCGCCGCCGGCGGTGCCGGTGGTCTCCGCCTTGGCCAGGTCCTCCTGCGCCGACATCATCTGTTCCTGCATCTTCTGGGCCTGGGCCAGGATCTGCTGCATGTCGGGAACGCCACCGGGTTGCACGCCGGCTCCTCTCGATAAGGGTGTCGGCATCCAGCCTAGCCGGGCTACCGGTCCAGCGGCCGGGCGCCGAGCTTGTCGGTGAGCAGCTTGACCATGTCCGCCTCCGGGTTGTTCGGCGGCGGGTCGGGAACCGGGTCGGGGGCCGGGCCGGCGTCGTACTCGGCCGGGTCCGGCTCGTCGGGCTCGTCCGGGGGTTCCGGCGGGGGCGGCTCGTCGGGGACCGTCGCGCGGGGCTCGGGTTTCGGCGGCGGGGGCGGCGGCTGCGTGGGGCGTTGGAAGGTCGGCGCGGGCTTCGG
>DATABL010000163.1:0-6218 GCA_036259595.1 Actinophytocola sp. | reverse complement strand
GCTTCCGCAGTGTTCAGCCCGTTCCAGCGCGTCCAGGTAGGAGCGCTCCGCCTCGTCCAGCCTGCCGGCGTTGAAGAATGCCCAGCCGAGACAATTGTGGCTCATGGCGATGTCCATCTCGAGTCCCTGCGCGGTGAAGATTCAGCGCTTCGGGAGGAAACGTCGGAAGGAGTGAGTTCTCTACTTCACGGCCGGTGAGCGCTTACCCCTCGTGGTTCGTGGTCGAGCGTGAGCGGCGGCGCAGCAGGGGGAGGGTGACCGAGGCGATCAGGGCTAGTGCGACCGCGATCCACAGGACGATCGTGATTCCGCTGGAGAGCAGGATCGACGGGTCGCCTTCGGAGAGGGTGAGGGCGCGGCGCAGCTGCTGTTCGGCTAGTGGGCCGAGGATCAGGCCGACCACGGCCGGCGCCACCGGGATGCCGCCTTGGCGCATCAGTAGCCCGAGCAGGCCGAGGCCGAGCAGGATGAGCAGGTCGACCGTGGTGCCGCCGGCGGCGAACGTGCCGAGCGTGGCGAACACCAGCACACCGGCGTAGATCCCGTACGCCGGAATGGTCAGCAGGCGTGCCCACACCTTGGCCAGCGGCAGGTTGAGCACGAGCAGCATGATGTTGCCGATGTACAGGCTCGCGATCAGCGTCCACACCAGCGGCCCCGACTCGCTGAACAGCTGTGGCCCCGGCTGCAGGCCGTAGGACTGGAACGCCGTCAGGATCACGGCCGCGGTCGCCGACGTGGGCAGGCCGATCGTCAGCAGGGGGACCAGGACACCGGCGGCGGCCGCGTTGTTCGCGGCCTCCGGGCCGGCTACGCCCTCGATGGCGCCGTGGCCGAACTCCTCGGGGTGCTTGGACAGTTTCCGCTCGGTGGCGTAGCTGAGGAACGTCGGGACCTCGGCGCCACCCGCGGGGAGCGCGCCGATCGGGAAGCCGAACGCGGTGCCTCGCAGCCACGCCGGCCACGAGCGGCGCAGGTCCGACCTCGACATGACCGCCCGTTCGCGCAGTGGCTGCACGGTGGTGCCGCCGGTGCCGGTCATCAGGTGGCCGAACGCCTCGCTGAGGGCGAACAGGGCGATGACCACGATGACGACGTCGATGCCGTCGAGCAGTGAGTCGATGCCGAACGTGAGCCTGGGCTGGCCGGTCTGGGAGTCGATGCCGATCAGGCCGATCGTGATGCCGACCAGCAGGCTCGCCACGCCCTTGAGCAGGCTGCGGCCGAGCAGTGCGCTGACCGTCACGAACGCCACGGCCATCAGCGCCACGTACTCGGGCGGGCCGAAGCTGGTCGCGAAGTCGGCGACCAGGGGCGCCACGAACGTCAGCGCGACCGTGCCGATCGTGGCCGCGACGAAGCTGCCCAGGGCCGCCGTGGCCAGCGCGGCGGCCGCCCGGCCCGCCCGGGCCATCTTGTTGCCCTCGAGCGTGGTGATCATCGACGCGCTCTCGCCCGGCGTGTTGAGCAGGATCGCCGTGGTGGAGCCGCCGTACATGCCGCCGTAGTAGATGCCGGCGAACATGATCAGCGCGTTCTCC
Organism: Actinophytocola sp.; assembly: GCA_036259595.1. Lineage (GTDB taxonomy): Bacteria > Actinomycetota > Actinomycetes > Mycobacteriales > Pseudonocardiaceae > Actinophytocola. Next base: position 4,677 of record DATABL010000163.1, on the reverse strand, counting down.
GGGGTGAGGCGGAACGTGATCGGCAGCAGCAGCGCCACGGTCAGCGCCGGGCCGACACCCGGCAGCACGCCGACGGCGGTGCCGATGGTGACGCCGATCAGCGCCCACAGCAGGTGCTCCGGCGTCACCGCCGCCGCGAAGCCGTCGAGGAGCAGTCCGAACGAATCCATGTCAGAACCCCCACGGGCCGGACGGCAGGCTCAGCCCGATGAGCCGGTCGAACACCAGGAACACGATCGCGGCCAGCGCCCACCCGTAGGCCACCGACCGCCACAGGCTCGGCGCGCCGAGCAGCATCGCCGCGGCGACGAACAGGCCGGTCGAGGTGACCACGTACCCGAGTACGGGCAGCAGCAGGGCGAACGCCACCACGGCGGCCACCATGCCCAGCACCCGGAGGCCCGCTTTCGGCTGCACCGCAGCGGAGCGGGCGGTGGCCAGTTGCGTCCTGGCCTGCACGAGCAGCGCCGCGCCGACGACGCCGAGCAGCACGCCCACGGGCAGCGGCACCGCGGCGGGGCCGACCGCGGCCCCGGTCTCCGGCAGACGGACGGCGTCCACGATCACCAGCACGGCGGCCACCAGCATCACCGCGCCGAACCCCGCCGACGCGAGCACGGTGTGCCGGTCGGGTGTCTCCTGTGGTGTCTCGGTCATGGTCACCCCAGTCCGATCTCGGCGAGCACCTGCGCCACCCGGTCCTGCTCGGACCGCACGAAGTCCTCGAACTCCTCGCCCACCAGCGTCGCGTCGCCCCAGCCGCGTGCCTCCAGCGCGTTCTGCCAGGACTCGGTCTCGGTCATGTCGACCAGCAGCTCCTCCAACACCCGTTCCTGCTCGTCGCTGATGCCGGCCGGCGCGGTGACGCCGCGCCAGTTCTGCAGTTCGACGTCCATGCCGGTCTCGCGCAGCGTCGGCACGTCGGGCAGCGCGTCGAGCCGGTCCGGGCTGGACACGGCGAGCGCCCGCACCGCGCCGGCCTCGATCTGCGGGAGGATCTCCGACAGGCCGGAGATCGCGATGGTCGACCGGCCGGACAGCAGGGTGCTGAGCATCTCGCCGCCGCCGGAGTGCGCCACGTAGCTGACCTTCGCGGGGTCGGCGCCGACCGCCTTGGCCATCAGGCCGGCGAGGATGTGCTCGGCGCCGCCGGCCGAACCGCCGGCGATCGACACGCCCGGCAGGTCGGTGCGCATCGCCTCGGTCACGCCGGCCATGTCGGTGAGGTCGGAGTCGGCGGGCACCACGATCACCTGGTAGTCGGTGGTGAGCCGGGCCAGGGGAGTGGTGTCGTCCAGGGAGTACTCGGAGTCGTTCGCCACGACCGCGCCGACCATGATCAGCCCGGTGGCCATCAGCTGGGTCGGGTCGCCGTCGAACCGGACGAACTGGCTGAGCCCGATCGTGCCGCCCGCGCCGGACACGTTGTAGACCTCGGTGCGGCCGACCAGCTCCCGCAGCGCCGCCTGCATCTCGCGCGAGGTCTGGTCCCAGCCGCCGCCGGGCGAGGCCGGTGCCATGATCCGCAGCTGCTGGTCGCCGAGCACGTCCTGCGCGGTCGAACCGGCATGGCTCTCGTCGGGCGCGGTGAGCACGACCGCCACCGTCGCCAGCACCGCGACCACGGCGGGCAGCCAGCCACGCAGCCGCCGGCGTGTGTGTTCCATCGAACCCCCTTGGTCGATGCGCTGTGTGTCGACAATTGTATACAGTGGATGGCGGAGACGCACAAGACGAATGAACTCGGAGGGTGCATGGACGCCGACGTGGTGGTTGTTGGTGGGGGGAACGCCGGGTTCAGCGCGGCGCACGCGGCGGCCGAACGCGGGCGGCGAGTACTCCTGCTGGAGAAGGGCGAGCCCGACACCGCGGGCGGCAACAGCTACTACACCGCGGGCGCGTTCCGGATCGCGCACGGCGGGTTCGCCGAGGTGGCCGACCTGCTCGACCCCGACGAGCGACACGAGCACACCGTGCTGCCGCCGTACCCCACCGAGGAGTTCACCGCCGACATGGCGAAGGTGACCCGCGGCCGCAACGACCCGGCGCTCACCGGCACCCTCGTCGCCGGCAGCCAGGACGTGCTGCGCTGGCTGCACGGCAAGGGGCTGCGGTTCCGGCTGATGTACGAGCGGCAGGCCTACCCGGACGCGCACGGCCGTCAGGTGTTCTGGGGCGGGCTCACCGTCGGCAGCACCGGCGGCGGCAAGGGGCTCATCGAGCAGCACACGGCCGCCGCGCGGGCCGCCGGCGTCGAGATCCGCTACGGCGCCCGGGCCACCGACCTGGTCGTCGAGGACGGCCGCGTCACCGGTGTGACCCTGGCCGACGGCACCGTGCGTGCCGAGTCGGTGGTGCTCGCGGCCGGCGGGTTCGAGGCCGACCCCGCGTGGCGCGCCGAGCACCTCGGCGAGGGCTGGCGGCGCGCGAAGGTGCGCGGCACCCCGCACAACACCGGCGACATGCTCGCCGCCGCGCTGGCCGCCGGCGCCGCCCGGTACGGCGACTGGAGCACCTGCCACAGCGTCGCCTGGGACGCCTGGTTCGCCGGCAACGAGAGCAACCGCGAACTCACCAACCAACTGACCCGCGGCGGCTACCCGCTCGGCATCGTGGTCAACACCCGCGGCGAGCGGTTCCTCGACGAGGGCCGGGACTTCCGCAACTACACCTACGCCGAGTACGGCGCGCGGATCCTCGAGCAGCCGGACGGCGTGGTGTTCCAGCTGTTCGACGCGACCACCCGGCCGCTGCTGCGCACCGAGGAGTACGACATGCCCGGCGCGTCGGTCGTCGTCGCGGACACCCTCGACGAGCTCGCCGCCGCGACCGGCGTGGACGCGGCCGGCCTCGCGGGCACCGTCGCGGCCTTCAACGGCGCGATCGACCGGTCGGTGCCGCTGGACATCGCGGTCAGGGACGGCCGGGCCGCGGCCGTCACGCCGCCGAAGTCCAACTGGGCCATCCCGCTGGAGACCCCGCCGTACTACGCGTTCCCGGTGACCTGCGGGATCACCTTCACCTTCGGCGGCCTGCACGCCGACCCCGACGGCCGGGTGCTCGACACCGCCGGCGCGCCGATCCCCGGCCTGTTCGTCTGCGGCGAGATGCTCGGCGGCCTGTTCAGCGGCAACTACCCTGGTGGCACCGGGCTGACCTCCGGGGCGGTGTTCGGGCGACGGGCGGGCGGGCTGGCATGACCGACGCGAAGTCCGTCTACCAAAAGTTACGCGACGAGATCGCCGCGGGCGCCCTGCCGCCCGGCAGCCCGCTGCGGGAGATCCCGCTGGCCGAGCGGTTCGGCGTGTCCCGCACCCCGGTCCGCGAGGCGCTGCGCCGCCTGGAGCAGGACCGCCTGCTGGTGCCGGGCGACCGCGGCATGGTGGTCCGGGCGATCGACCCGCACGAGGTCGTCCAGGTCTACGACATGCGGGTGCTCCTCGAGGCGGAGGCCGCCGCGCAGGCCGCCCGGGACCGCCGCCCGGCCGACCTGGTCCGGCTGGAGGGCCTGCTGGCCCGCGACCGCGCGCTCGCCGACCCCGACGACGCCACCCGCATCCGGACGAACCTCGAGTTCCACGCCGCGCTGTGGCAGGCCACTCACAACCCGGTGCTGGTCGACCTGCTGGAACGGCTGACCGTGCACCTGGTGCACGCCCCCCGGTCGACCCTGTCGGTCGGCGACCGCTGGGGGCACGCCCTCGACGAGCACGCCCGCCTGCTGGACGCCGTCCGCGACCACGACGAGGCCACCGCCCGCGCGGTCGCCGGCGAGCACATGGCCACCGCCCGCGAGATCCGCCTCCGCCTCCTCCGCGACGCGGCCGCCGGCGGCTAGGACACGGTCGACCGAGCACCGGCCACGCGATTCGCCGGACACTCCCTAGTCGCGCGGTGACTCGAACCTCGCCAGCCACGTGGTGAGCAGTGCCTCCAGCTCGGCGGCCTGCTCGTCGGTGAGGTCGGCGAGCAGGCGCTGCTCGTTGCGGATGTGCTCGGTGAAGGCCCGGTCGATCAGCTCGCGGCCGGCCGTCGTCAGCGCGACCACGCGGCCCCGGCCGTCCCGGGCGCTGCGGCGGCGGGTCACCAGGCCGTCGCGTTCCAGCCGGTCGAGGCGCTTGGTCATGGCGCCGGTGGTGACCATCGTGTGCTGGGCCAGCTCGCCGGGGGCGCGTTCGTAGGGGGCGCCGGCCCGGCGCAGCGTCGCCAGCACGTCGAACTCGCCCTCGGCCAGGCCGTGCCGGCGGTACACCACGCACAGCTGCTCGGTGAGGTGGCCGGCGAGCCGGTGCAGCCGGCCGATCACGCCCTGCGGGCGGACGTCCAGGTCGGGACGTTCGCGGCCCCATTCGGCCTGGATGCGGGCGACGTGGTCGAGTGCCATGTCCAGTAGCTTACCGGGAAGGTACATTAGCTTCCGTGGAAGCTACTTTGCGATGGGCGCTGGTCACCGCGATCGCGCCGGTCGCCTGGGGATCGAACTACTTCGTCACCCACGAGTACCTGCCCGCTGACCACCCGTTCTACGGCGGCCTGCTGCGGGCGCTGCCGGCCGGGCTGGTGCTGCTCGCGGTGTGCCGGCGGCTGCCGGTAGGGGCGTGGTGGTGGCGGTCGCTGGTACTGGGCATGCTCAACGTGGGGGCGTTCTTCGTGCTCATCTACGTGGCCGCGACGCAG
>DATABL010000162.1:0-3718 GCA_036259595.1 Actinophytocola sp. | reverse complement strand
CGCAGCTTGTCCTGCTGGTCGACGCGGAACCGGCGGACCAGCTCGTCGGTGAGCGAGGACTTGCCGGAGCCGCCGGTGCCGGTGATGCCGAGCACCGGGACGTGCCGGGCCGCGGCCGCCTCCCGGATGCCGGTGAGCGTGGCGTCGGACGCCCGGCCGGCCTCGATCGCGGTGATCACCCGGGCCAGCGCGTCGTGGTGGCCGCTGAGCAGGGCGTCCAGCGCCGGCTCGGGGCGGTCGGCGAGGTCGGTGTCGCAGGCCTCGACCATCGTGTTGATCATGCGGGCGAGGCCCAGCTCCTGCCCGTCGTCGGGCGAGAAGATGCGGGCGACGCCGCGCGAGTGCAGCAGCTCGATCTCCTCGTGGACGATGACGCCCCCGCCGCCGCCGAAGACCTTGATGTGCCCCGCGCCCTGCTCGGCCAGCAGCTCGACGAGGTAGCTGAAGTACTCGACGTGGCCGCCCTGGTAGGCGCTGATGGCGATGCCCTGGACGTCCTCCTGGATGGCGGCGCGGACGACCTCGCGCACGGACCGGTTGTGGCCGAGGTGGACGACCTCGGCGCCCTGGGACTGCAGGATCCGGCGCATGATGTTGATCGCCGCGTCGTGCCCGTCGAACAGGCTCGCGGCGGTGATGAACCGGACCGGGTGCTGCGGCCGGTACAGCGAGGCGGCGGTGCTCATAAGAATAGTTTGATGTCCTACTTTCGTACGTGCAACTACTGTGGCCCAGGTCTCGGCCTGAGAGGATGCGCGGATGATCCCGGAACCGGTTCGAAGGATGCTCGACGACGACCTGGCGTCGCGGTCGCTCGGCATGCGGTTGGTGGACGCGGGGCCGGGGTTCGCGGTGGTGCGGATGACGGTCGCGGAGACGATGGTCAACGGGCACGCGCTCGCGCACGGCGGGTTCGTGTTCACGCTGGCCGACACGGCGTTCGCGTGCGCGTGCAACAGCCACGGGCCGGTGACGGTGGCCGCGGGGGCCGACATCACGTTCGTGGCGTCCGCGCGGCTGGGCGACGAACTGGAGGCGCGCGCGGAGGAGCGGGTGCGGTACGGCCGCAGCGGCGTCTACGACGTGACGGTCCGCCGGGGCGACGAGGTGATCGCCGAGTTCCGCGGCCGCAGCCGCACGCTGCGCGACTGAGCCCGCACCCCCGGGAGCAGCCCGGAACTGTCGGTACGGCCGGGTAGTGTGGAATCCGGGGGACCCCCGGGGCGAGCGAACGGCCCTTTCGCACGGGGTTCACCCGCATTCGCGCGGAAGTTCACTCAGTTGAGTGCCAGGAAGATCGTGCCGCCGACCAGCGGGCCCAGCAGGGCGCCGGCCACCACCTGGGCGACCGTGTGGTCCTCCACCACCACCCGCGACCAGCAGACCAGCGCCACCAGCGGGACCAGCAGCAACAGCCACGGCCCGTAGAGGTAGGTCACCATCGCGACCGCTCCCCCGGCCACCGTCGCGTGCACCGAGACCTTCCACCACCGGGTGATCACCAGGCACGCCACCAACGTCGTGATCATCGCCCAGGCCAGCGCCACCACGGCGGCCGGGGCGTCCAGCCACACCATGACCGCCATCCCGACCAGCGCGGACAGCAGGCACATCAGCAGCGGCACCGTCCGGTGCTCCCGGTCGCGCACCCAGTGCCCGTCCCACCGCCCACGTCGAGCCCCGCGCACCACGAACGCCATCGGCAGCGCGCTGTAGAACACCGCCACCAGCAGGCCCCATCCCACGGTCGCCCCGGCCGCGTGACCGGTCGCCTGCCAGGCCACCGCCAGCGGCAGCGCGACCACCACCACGGCCGGCGACAGCGCCTCGGTCACCAGTGCGGCCGTCCGGCTAGGGTCCATGGCACCGGATCATTCCAGCCAAGGAGTGCCATGCAGGCCGGCGACCTCGCCCCCGACTTCGAACTGCCCGACGAGACCGGCACGCCCCGCACCCTCACCGGCCTGCTCGCCGACGGACCGGTCGTGCTGTTCTTCTACCCCGCCGCGATGACCAAGGGCTGCACGGCCGAGAGCTGTCACTTCCGCGACCTCGCCGCCGAGTTCGCCGCCGTCGGCGCGCAGCGGGTCGGGATCAGCCCGGACGCCGTCGACCGGCAGCGCGCCTTCAGCGAGCGGCACTCCTTCGACTTCCCGCTGCTGTCCGACCCCGACGGCACCGTCGCCACCCAGTTCGGCGTGCGGCGCTCCTTCGGGCCGCTGCTGACCCGCCGGCAGACGTTCGTGATCGGCACCGACCGGAAGGTCCTCGAGGTCGTCAAGAGCGAGCTGCGGATGGCCGTGCACGCCGACCGCGCGCTCGCCGCCCTCAGGGCACCTTGACGATCGTGTCCTCGGGCACCGGCTGATCGGTCCGCAGCGCCTCGAACATCCGGCCGGCCTTGTCCTCGTCCCACAGCACGACCGAGCCGACGTCGGTGCGGTCCGAGCCGCCGAGCGGCACCGTCGTCGACACCGTGCTGCCGTCGCTGGTGCCCGCGATCGCGAACGCCAGGCTGGGCAGGTGGTGCAGGTGGTCGCCCTCGTCGACGGTGACCGCGTCCGGGGCGTTCGCCAGCACCGGGAACAGCCGGAACGGGTTCAGCAGCGTGCCGGGGCTGGAGATCTTGTCGGTCAGCGCGCCGATGAACTCGCGCTGGTGGACCACCCGGTCGAGGTCCGCGCGCGGGGTCGCGCGAGTGCGGACGTAGCCGAGGGCCTGCGCGCCGTTCAGCTCCTGGCAGCCCGCCTCCAGCTTCAGCCCGGCCAGCGGGTCGTTGATCGGCTCGTCGACGCACATCTCCACGCCGCCGACCGCGTCCACCACGTCGGCGAACCCGCCGAGGCCGACCTCGGCGTAGTGGTCGAGCCGCAGTCCGGTGTTGACCTCGACGGTCTGCGCGAGCAGCTGGGGGCCGCCGATCGCGTAGGCGGCGTTCAGCTTGTTCATGCCGTTGCCGGGGATCTCCACGTAGGAGTCACGCAGCAGGCTGACCAGCGTGGGCTTGGTGTCGTTGTCCGGGACGTGCAGCAGCATCATCGTGTCGGTGCGCTGGCCGGACGCGTCGCCGGTGGCGAGTTCGCCCTTCTGCTCGTCGGACAGGTCCTCGCGGCTGTCCGAGCCGACGATGAGCCAGTTCGCGCCGGCGCCCTCGGCCGGGCGTCCGGGGTAGTCCGACAACGCCGCCACCCGGTTGAGTGACATGTCCAGCCACACCCAGACGCCGCCGAGGGCGAGCACCAGGACGGCGAAGAAGATCAGCAGCTTGCGGCCGAACCGGCGCTTGCGCGGCGGGCGCGGGGGCCGCTGCTGCGCGCCGTAGCCCTGCGGGGGCGGACCACCGCGGCGGCGGTCGTACGGATCCCGCGGCGGACCGGGCCGGTGTGGGGGCTGTTCCGTCGGCGGGATCGGCAGCGCGCGGGTCTCGTGGTAGGCCGGGCGCCGCTGGCCCGGCGGCCTGCCGTAGCCCGGCTGGCGGCCGTGGTCGGGTCGTCGTGGTGCGCCCTGCTGGTGGCCGTAGCTCATCTCCCCAACCTTCCGTCGTCATCCCATGGACGTGGGGACCGCCAGGGAGGTTGCGCTCAACCGTACGAGATGGCCTCAGAGCGGGACGGTCAACCCGCCGGGCGGCGGCGTGGCCAGTGCGGACGCGATGGTGATGTCCGGTTCGGTGACGCCGAGCACACCGAGTGAGAACCGCCGCACGAGCAGTCGCCAG
>DATABL010000161.1:0-9493 GCA_036259595.1 Actinophytocola sp. | reverse complement strand
CGCGGGGCAGGTTCTTGCGCTGCCGCACGAACGCCACCGCGTCCCCGCCCCGCACGGTCTGCGGGCCCGCGGCGAACGACGCGCCGGAGTCCGGGTCGCTCGTCGCGTGGTTCAGGCACACCTCCACGCCGTCGATGACCTTGGTGAGCAGGTAGAACCCGTACAGGCTGACCTCGGTGTAGTGGTCCACCCGCACCCCGGTCAGCCCCTGCACCGCCTGGATCAACGCCGCCCGCCCGGCGTCGTCGGACTCGCGCTGGATCCGGGCGCGGTCGGTCTCGCCCGCGTCGCGCATCTCCTCCGCGGTACGGGTCTTGACCAGCCCGAACGCGCCGTTGATCTTCTCCTCGGTGCCGAGCGCGGGCACCATGACCGACGTGTCCCGGGGGATCGACACCGCCGAGCTCCGGCTGCCGTCGCGGGGGATGCGCAGCAGGATCAGGGTGTCGGTGTTGAGCGTGTCGGTCGCCTCGGTGCGCAGGATCCGCAGCACCTCCGAGGACAGCTCGTTGCCCTGCATGTCGGTGCGGCTGTCGCTGCCGATGATCAGGATGTCGTTGGCGCCGTCGTCCGGGGGCGGTGGCGGCGGCGCGGCCGGCCCGGTCTGCGCCTCGGCCACCGCGTTCGTCGTGTTCGTGCTCTCCTCGAGCTGGACCACCTGCAGCCACACCACGGTCATCGCGGCCAGCGCGATCACCGATACCAGGCCGACGAGCACCCGGCAGACGACCAGCAGAGCGGTGACGCCGCGCCGTCGCGTACGACGGTCCACCTCGCCCGTCTCGGCGTCGTCGGACACAGCTCACCTCCCCTGACCGCGTACCAGGCTAACTAGTTCACGCAGTTGATGCCGTCGGCTGTGATCTGCGGCTCGACCGGAGGCGATGGCGGGGCTGACGGCTGGTGCTGTCCGACGACGCGGTCCCCGGCGAACCCCGCGGTCGGGCCCTGGTAGTCCGTGCCGAGCACGACACGCAGGCGGTTCGGCAGCTGGCTCGCGTCCTCCTCCAGCAGGAACTCGCCGGCCAGTTCGTCGGCGAGGTACCGGGCCAGGCTCTCCTCGCCCGGCGCGTACCGGATCACCGACGACGAGCGGACCGTCGCGTCGCCGATCTCGCCCGGGTTGAAGCCCTTCGCGGCGAGGTCGTCCCGCACCGACGAGGCCAGCCCGACGGTGTTCGAACCGTTGCGCACGTCCACGGTCACCAGGCCGAGCGAGGGCCGGTCGCCGTCCCGGGGCTCCGGGGCCTCCGACGACGACGAGGTGGACTCCTCGGTGGGCTCCTCGGTGGTCGAGTCGGCGGTCCCGTCGCTGGTCAGGGACCGCACGAACCGGGCCACCGCCGCCGGGTCGACCTCGAGCACGTCCGCGCCGCCGATGTTGGCGTTGCCGAGCGTGGGGATCGTGTAGAACTCGATCCCGCTGCTGGTGAGCCCGGACATCTGCGCGGCGAAGGTCCCGAGGTCCCAGCCGTCGGACAGCACCACGGACTTCTGCACCGCGGTCACCAGCTCCCGCACCTTCGACGGGCTGGTCAGCATCTCCGCGGAGAGCACCTTGTCGGCCAGCGCGCCGAGGAACGCCTGCTGGCGCACGATCCGGTCCAGGTCGTAGTTGGGCAGGCCGTAGCGCTGCCGGACGAACGCGAGCGCCTTCGCGCCCGAGATGGTCTGCACGCCCTTCTTGAAGTTCGCGCCCGACTTCGGGTCGCGGGTGGCCTTCTTCAGGCACACCTCGACGCCGCCGATGGCCTTGGTGACCTCGTAGAAGCTGGCCAGGTTGACCTCGGCGTAGCGGTCGATGGTGACCGTGTCGCCGATCAGCGCCTGGATGGTCGCGATCAGGTTCTTGCGGCCCGCGACCGTGGCCTGCTTCTCCAGCTCCGCCATGTTGGGCGCGGTGTCGGCCAGCTCGTCGAAGGTGTCGTTGTACGCGTAGGCGAACGCCGAGTTGAGCCGGTGGTTGCCGTACCCGCCGGCGAGCTCGACCCAGGAGTCGCGGGGGAAGGAGATCGCGACCGCGCGGGTGCCGTCGACCGGGATGTGCACGAGGATCATGGTGTCGGTGTTGCGCTCGCCCTCGTTGACGCCGGCGTGCAGCAGGTCCATGACCTCGTCGGGCAGCGGGTTGCCGTGCGCGTCGGTGCGGCTGTCGATGCCGACGAGCAGCATGTCGACCGCGCCGTCGAGCGGGATCCGCTGGTCCTCGACCTCCTTGGCGATGACGTCGGTGGTCACGGTACCGTCGTTTACGTCACCGAACGCCCACCATCCGTAACCCATGGCACTCACGACGGCGACCGACACGACGGCCGCGACCGAGCGGCCGGTGTACGTGCCCGCCTTGCGCCAGCCGCGAAGGGGTCTCCTGCGGCCGGGTAACACCTGCGTACGTTCGTCCACGCACGCTCCTCCCCGTCCCCCGACGGTCCTTGACCAGTACGATACCGACTCGTCGACGAGGCCGTGGGTTCCTTGTCCACTGTTAGGACGACATACTGTCCGCCGTCGGTTTACCTCCGAGTGAAGGAATTTGGTGGGTGCGGATGCTCGCGTTGCTGGTCCCCGGCGGTAACGGCCAGCTCGGACGCGAGCTGGCGGCACGTGCCCCGGCCGGCTACGAGGTGCGCGCGCCGGGGTCGGCGGAGCTGGACATCACCAACGCCGGAGCCGTGATCGAGGCGGTCAAGAGCCTGGTGGAGGGCGCGGGTTCCCGGCAGCCGGTCGTGGTCAACGCCGCGGCGTACACGGCCGTCGACGCCGCCGAGACGGACTCCACCAGGGCCTTCGCCGTGAACGCGGACGGGCCGCGGCTGCTGGCCGCCGCGTGCTCCGCGCACGGCGTGCCGTTGGTGCACGTGTCGACCGACTACGTCTTCGCCGGCGACGCCGACCGCCCGTACGCCGAGGACGAGCGCCCGGCGGCGCGCGGCGTGTACGGGGCGACGAAGGCGGCGGGCGAGGAGGCCGTGCTCGGCTCGGGCGCGCGCGCGTGGGTGGTGCGCACGGCGTGGGTGTACGGCGCGCACGGCAGGAACTTCGTGAAGACGATGGCGCGCCTGGCCGCGTCCCGCGACACGCTGACGGTGGTCGACGACCAGCGCGGCTCGCCGACCTGGACCGGGGACCTGGCGGAGGGCCTGCTGGAGCTGGCGGTCCGGGTGGCGGGCGACGCGCCGCCGGAGGCCACGGTCCTGCACGCCACCGGCGCCGGCGAGACGACGTGGTACGAGTTCGCGCGTGCGGTGTTCGAGGAGCTGGGACTGGACCCGGCGCGGGTGCGGCCGTGCAAGTCGGAGGAGTTCCCGACCCCCGCGCCGCGACCGAGCTACTCGGTCCTGTCGGACACCGCGTGGCGCGCGTCGGGCCTGACCCCCCTGCGCCCGTGGCGGGAGGCCCTGACCGCCGCCTTCGAGACGGACGGCGACGCCTTCCGCGACCCGGCCTGAGGCACCGCTCCCTGCTAGGGACTTGTCCTGCCTGAACCGGAAATCCGGTGGCCGGCCGGTGCGACCCTGATGGCGGACGGCGGCACGGGGAGGGCTGGGTTGGCGAAGCGGCGATACGTGGCGAGGGGCGTGCCCGGCGGGTACCGGATCCGGGACAACAGGGCGCGGCGGTGGTGGGGCGACCACTACGAACTGTGTCCCGACGACCTGCTCGCCGAGCTGAACGGCGCCGCCGCCCCAGCACGGGTCACCGCCCTGCTCAAGCGCTACCGGGCGCTCCGGCGCTGAGCTTGTGGTGACCCTGCGGCGCCGGCTACGACATCGCGCGGCGGTACGCCGCCACGGTCAGGCGGGCGGTGTGGCGCCAGGTGTAGCCCGCCGCGTGGGCGCGGTGGGTGGCCAGGGTCGCCGCGGACGGGGGTGCGGCCAGCGCTTCCGTCAGCGCGGCGCGAAGGGCGTCGACGTCGCCGTGGGGGACGAGGTTGGTGTGGCCGCCGGAGACCTCGCGCAGCGCGGGCACGTCCGAGCACACGACCGGCACGTCGCACGCCAGCGCCTCCAGTACCGGCAGACCGAAGCCCTCGTCGCGGGACGGGAGTACCAGCGCCGCCGCGCCGGCCACCACCGAGCGGAGGTCCACATCGGACAGGTAGCCGATCGACCGCACCCGTTCGTCGTGCTGGTGGTGGCCCGGGCCCGCCAACACCAGTGGCGGCAGGTCCGGGGTCACCTCGTGCGCCTTGAGCAGCCAGCCCAGCGACTTCCGCGGTCCCGCGGCACCGACGAACAGCAGGTACCGCTTCGGCAGGCCGACCCGCCGGCGCAGCGCCTCGCTCGGTGGCCTTGCCGTGAACCACGCCGGGTCCACGCCCAGGGGGGTCACCGCGATCTTCGAGCGGTCGATGCCGAGGCGCTCGGCCGTCACGTCGGCGACCGCCTCGGTCGGGGTGAGTACCACCGCGGCGCGTTCCGCGGACCGGGCCACCAGGCGCGGCAGGTTCTCGTCGCTCGGGGGCAGTTCCTCCGGGGCGTCGAGGAACGCCAGGTCGTGGATGGTCAGCACGCCCGCCGCCCGCATCGCGGCCGGGAGCACGAAGTTCGTGCCGTGCACCACGTCGGTGAAGCCGGCGAACAGCTCCACCGGCGGGAACGGCCCTCGCAGCCAGCACCGGCGCAGCAGCCGCGCCGACACCGGCATGCCGCGGGCCCGCGAGCCGTGGGGCAGCACCTTGCGCAGCTTCCGCCAGCCCCGCAGCGTGAACGCCACCGCTCGGGTGTCCACTTCGGACATCGAGGCCAGTTCCTCGGCGAGCGCGGCGGTGTAGCGGCCGACCCCGGTCCGGTTGCCGAGCAGCGGGGTGCCGTCCAGCAGCACCCGTATCGGGCCGCCCTCAGGCATCGTCCTCGCCCTTCCTGCCCCACCGCGCGGCCGCGAGCCGGCGCACCCGGCCGGCCGCCCGCCGGGTCAGCTCGGCCGGGCCGCCCGCGTCCAGATAGGACCGGACCAGGTCGATGTCGCGGCGCACGATCTCGCCGACCCGCAGCGGACGGTTGCCCACCAGCGGCTCCGCGCCCGGCAGCCGGTCCGCGGCCGGCACCGGGTTGCGGCAGAACGACACCAGCGGCGCCAGCACGGTCTCCCAGGTGAACCGCTCGCGCACCACCGCGATCCGCTCCCGCGCCGCGCGCGCGAACTCCTCGTCGTAGAGCACCCGCTCCAACGCCTCCGCCAGCGCCGCCGGGTCCTCGGCCGGCACCACCACCCCGAGCCGCTCGGTGCGCACCAGGTCGGCGAACGCGTCCCCGTCGGTGGTCACGATCGGCAGCCCCGCCCACAGGTAGTCCAGCACCCTGGTGCGGAACGCGAACGTCGTCTCCACGTGCTCGTAGTGCGTGGTGACCCCGCAGTCCGCGTCCAGCAGCCAGTTCTGCCGCTCCGCGTACGGCACCCACGTCTCGTTGAAGAACACGTGCCGGTCGGTCAGCCCGAGCCGCCGGGACAGCAGCCGCGTCCGGGTGCCGATGTCCATGTCCGGCACCTCGGGGTTCGGGTGGCGCATCCCGAGGAACACCAGCCGCACGTCGTCGCGGCGCTTCGCCAGCTCCTCGACCGCGTGCACCAGCGTCAGCGGGTCGAACCAGCTGTAGACCCCGCCGGCCCAGAGCACCACCTTGTCGGTCGGCGCGATGTCGCCGAGGGTGCCCTTGACCGGCGAGGCCGACTGCTGCGGCGGCTTGCCGGGCAGCCCGAACGGCGCCACCGCGAGCAGCGAGCGCACGGTCGGGTCGCTGTCGTAGAGCGACGGGGTCAGCCGGCCGAGCGCGGTCAGGTGCCCGAGCCAGAAGTGTCGCTGCCGCTCGGACGCGCACAGGAAGAAGTCGCCGCGCTCGAGCTGGGTGTTGAGCACCTTCGTCACGCCGACCAGGTCCAGCGCGCGCTGCTCGTCGTTGTCGTCTTTCCCCTGTTCGAGCAGCTCCAGGTGCATCGGGTCGTACATGTCGCAGACCACGATCTTGGTGGAGCTCTCCTTCTTCAGGTCCGGCACCAGCTCCAGCGCGTGTCCCTGCAGCACCACGACATCCGCCCAGGCGACGTGCGGACCGAGCTCGCGCTGTTTGGCCTGGTGCACGGCGAACGGCGACTCCGGCGGCATACACCGCGGGTTCACCGTCACCAGCCGGACCTCGTGCTCGGCGGCCAGCACGTCGGCCATGTTCCACGCGCGGATCGCCGGGCCGGCCATCTGGTCGGAGATCGCGTCGCCGGTGATCACCAGCACCTTCCGGCGCGCGCCGAACGCCTCCTCCAGGCCGAACACCTCGACCAGCACGTCGTGCGCGGCGAGGTAGCGGGGCAGCGGGTACGCGGGCTCCATCGCGTTGCGCATCAACGGGAGCAGGTCCGCGTCGGAGCGCACCCGGGCCGCCTGCTCGGCCTCCCGCGAGGCCGCGAGCGAGCCCAGCAGCTCGACGAACTGGTCGATCGCGAACACCCCGGCCATCGTGGTGCGCGGGACCTCCACAGTGGACTGTCCGGTGTCCGGGAGCCGGAGGTCGAGCTGGGTCGGGTCGACCTCGCCGCGGGCGGTCGCCCGGCGGACGGTCAGCGCCAGCGCCGCCGGCAGCGCCCGCGCCAGCGTCGCGTCGGAGGCGTTCTTGTAGAGCGCGGCCAAGGCGTTGCGCTCCAACAGGAACAGCTCACGCGCGTTGTCCGTGGAGTCCACCTTGGACACCGAGGCGTGGTGGCGGTGGAAGGTCAGCGACGCCGGCTCGTAGCGCACCCGCCAGCCGCGCAGGTTCAGCCGCCAGCCGAGGTCGACGTCCTCGTAGAACATGAAGAACCGCTCGTCGAACCCGCCGAGCTCGCGGAACACCCCGGCCCGCACGAACATCGCCGAGCCGGTCGCGAACAGCACGTCGCGCGGCACGTCGTGCGAGCCGTCGTCCGGCTGGCCCGCGTGCCGCTTGTAGCCCATGCCGAACCAGGTGAGCCCGGCGTCCACGAAGTCGATCAGCTCGCCGTCCCAGTCCAGGACCTTGCTGGCCACCGCGCCGACCGTCGGCTGCTCGCGCAGCACGTCGACCGCCGCGTCGACCCAGGCGGGGTGCGGGCGGGCGTCGTTGTTGAGGAACGCGAGCACGGTGCCGGTGGCGTGCCGCGCGCCGAGGTTGCAGCCGCCGGCGAAGCCCAGGTTGGCGCCGGCCTCGACCACCTCGACGCCCGGCTCCTGTCTGATCCGCTCGGCGCTCCCGTCGCCGGAGTCGTTGTCCACGCAGATGATCTGCAGCGACTCGGTGGGATAGGCCAGCTCGTCGCGCAACGCGCGCAGGCAGGCGATGGTGTCCTCGGCGCCGCGGTAGTTCACCACGATCACCGAGACGGCCGGACGTCGCGCCGGTTCGGGCACTCGCGCTCCTCGCGTAGGGATGGTGTGGCTAGCCTGCCTCATCACAGCACGTGACGAGCGGTTAACCCGTCGGGTTCGGCAATTCGGCGCCGCCCGACGCGCCCTTAGCGTCCATCGACAAGATCGACAGTGGCCACGCTGGCCGCGGCGGACCTGCTCAGCGCCGTGTTGGCCGACCAGTAGCCCACACCTCGGCCCGGGGCCGGGTGGCGTGGCGGCCGATCTCCGCGCGCTGGGCCAGCAGCCGGGGCAGCCGGGCGGCGACCTCGGCGAGCACCCGCAGCCGCACGCCGACCCGGAAGTTCGCCGCGTCCGGCACCGGCCGGCCCAGCAGCCGGCGCACCGGCAGCGCCGCGGTGATCGCGGCGAACCGGGCCAGCTCGCGGGCCGCCACCACGGCGGGGGCGCAGCGCACCAGCATGGCGAGCCGGTTGCGCTCGTTCCAGCGGTGGAACAGCGCCGACCCCGGCCGCGTGCTCGCGCCGTGCAGGTGTCGCACCCGCGCCGCCGGCACCGAGCGGACCGACCAGCCGCGCAGCCGCAGCCGCCACGCGGTGTCGGTGTCCTCGTAGTAACAGAAGAACGCCTCCGGCACCCCGCCCGCCTCGACCAGCGCCGCCGTGCGCAGCAGCGCCGCGCCGCCGCAGAACCCGAACACCGGGCCCGCCACCGCGTCCGCGCCGTGCCCGTCCGCGGTGAGCACGACCCCGACGGACTGGACGTCGCCGGCCGGGGTCTCCAGACGCGGGCTCGCCGCGGCGGCGTCGGCGTGCTCGTCGAGGGTGGCCTCCAGCAGCTCCAGCCAGTCCTTCCCGGGCGCGGCGTCGTCGTTGAGCCAGGCCATGAACTCCGTTTCGACCAGCGGCAACGCGGCCGCGAGCGCGCCGGCGTAACCCACGTTCGCCGCCGTCCGGTGCACCGTCGGCTCGGCCGGGTGCGCGGCCAGGACCTCGGCGCTGCCGTCGTCGGAGGCGTTGTCCACGACCAGGACCCGGTGCGGGCGGGTCTGCGCGGCGAGCGCGTCCAGGCAGCCGGCCAGGTGGTCCCGGCCGCGCCAGGTCACCACGACGACGGTGGTTCGTGTCGTGTCGTTCCCGGTGGTCACGGCGCACGACCGTACTCTGTGCTGGTGCCAGAGCTCGTCGTGCTCACCGAGCAGCTGCTGGCGCCGGTCCCCGGCGGGACCGGGCGCTACACCCGCGAGCTGCTCACCGCGATGGCCGCGAGTGCCCCGTCCGGCTGGACCGTGGCCGGGGTGACCGCGACCCACAAGGACCTGTCGCCGGCCGTGGTGTCCGGCGTCGCCGGTCCGCGCGCGCTGCCGCTGCCCCGGCGCGGGCTCACCGCCCTGTGGGAGCGCGGCGTCCACCTGTGGCCCGGCGGCGACGCCGTGCACGCCCCGACCCCGCTCGCCCCGCCCGCGCCCCGCCGCGGCCGGAGCCTGGTCGTGACCGTGCACGACCTCGTGCCGTTCACCCACCCCGAGACCCTCACCCGCCGCGGCGTCGCCTGGCACCAGGCCGCGATCCGCCGCGCCGCCGAGCGCGCCAACGCGATCGTCGTGCCGACCACCGCGGTCGCCGAGGAGCTGCACCGGTACGCGCCCGGCCCGGCCACCGTCGCCGTCGTCGGCCACGGTGTCGCCGACGCCCTGCTCGAACCGGTCGAGCCGGCGCAGCTGCACGCCGTCGCGGTCGGCCTCGGACTGCCCTCGGCGTACGTGCTGGCGGTCGGCACCGTCGAGCCGCGCAAGGGGCTCGACGTGCTCGTGGAGGCGATGGCCAAGCCGTACGCGCCGGACCTGCCACTGGTCGTGGTCGGTCCGCGCGGCTGGGGCGAGGTCGACCTGACCGCGCTCGCCGGCCGGCACGGCCTCGCGCCCGGCCGGCTGCACGTGCTCGGCCGGATCTCCGACGCCGACCTCGCCGTGGTGCTGCGCCAGGCCACCGTGCTCGCGGCGCCGAGCCGCGCGGAGGGCTTCGGGCTGCCGGTGCTGGAGGCGATGGCGGTCGGCGTGCCGGTCGTGCACACCGACGTGCCGGCGCTGGTCGAGGTGGCCGGCGGCGCGGGGGTGGCGGTGCGGCGCGGGGACGCCGGCGCGCTGGCCGCGGGCCTGCGGGCGGTGCTGGACGACCC
>DATABL010000160.1:0-14554 GCA_036259595.1 Actinophytocola sp. | reverse complement strand
AGGTGCTGGCCGTCGCGGTGCCGTACCTGGTGCTGCAACCGCTGGTGGAGAACGCGATCCGGCACGGCATCGAGCCGCGCACCGGCACCGGGCAGGTGACCGTCCGCGGCGAGGCCGAGGGCAACGACTGCGTGATCAGCGTCGAGGACGACGGCCTCGGCATGGATCCCGCGCTGGCGGAGGAGATCCTGGCCGGCCGGGGCGGCACGGACAGCGTCGGCCTGGCCAATGTGGACCGGCGGCTGCGCAACGTCTACGGCCCCTGGTACGGGCTGGTGGTGGAGACCGCGCCGGGCGAGGGAACGCGCGTGGTGGTGCGGATCCCGCGGTTCCAGCCGGGGGTGATGCCGGGATGACGGGCCTGCGTGTCCTGGCCGTCGACGACGTGCCACCCGCGCTCGACGAGCTGTGCCGGCTGCTGCGCGAGGCACCCGAGGTGGGGGAGGTGTCGGGCGCGGCGGATCCGCTGTCGGCGCTGCGGATGATCCAGAGCGGCCGGTTCGACGCGGTGTTCCTGGACATCTCGATGCCGGGCCTGGACGGCCTGGAGCTGGCGTCGCTGCTGGCGAAGCTCTCCGAGCCGCCCGCGATCGTGTTCGTGACGGCCTACGAGCAGCACGCCGTGGCGGCGTTCGGCATCGGCGCGGTCGACTACCTGCTCAAGCCGGTGCGTGCCGAGCGCCTCTCCGACGCGCTGGCCCGGATCGGCCGCGTGGTCCCGGCGACCCGTCCGCCCGCCGAGCCGGTCCCGGCGGCCCGCACGATGGACGCCATGGCCGCCCTCCCGGTCGAGCAGGCGGGCCGCACCAGGTACGTCCGCCGCGGCGAGGTCGGCTTCGTCGAGGCCCACGGCGACTACGTCCGCCTGCACGCGGTGTCCGGCGTGCACGTGGTGCGGATGCCGATCTCCCGCCTGGAGGAGTACTGGGAGCCGGCGGGGTTCGTGCGCGTGCACCGCAGCTTCCTGGTCTCCCTCGACGCCGTCCGCGAACTGCGCAGCGACTCGGTGGGCGGCCTCCTGGCCCACACCGACCTCGGCGACGTTCCCGTCAGCCGCCGCCACGCCCGCGAACTCCGCGAACGCCTCCTCGCGGCGGCGAAACGCGGCCAGCTGGACCGGCGCCCGTAATGCCCGGCCACAAGCGCGTGGCGGTGATGAGCCCCCAGACCCGCCTCGCCCACTCCCGCCGCCGCGCCCGCGGCCGCTGGCGCGTCCCCAAGCTCGACCCCGCCGGCGCCGACCGCGCCGCCGAGCTCTACCGCCGCCAGCGCGCCCTCGCCGTGGCCCCCCTCCTGCTCCTGTTCGCGGGCATCCTCGGCCTCCCCCTGGTCTTCGCCCTGATCCCCGCTCTCGACGCCCTCCGCCTCCTCGGCATCCCCGTCTCCTGGCTCACCCTGGCCGTCCTCCCGTACCCCGCCCTGACCCTCCTGGCCCGCTGGCACCTCCGCCGCGCCGAACACGCCGAGGACGCCCTCCCGTGACCGCGAGTCCCCCGTGATCATCGCGTTCGCGGTGGCGCCGGTCGTGCTGGTGACCCTGCTCATCGGCCTGCGCGGGGTGGCCGCGATGCGCACCACGTCGGACTTCCTGGTGGCGTCGCGACGGGTGTCGCCGCTGCTGAACTCCGCCGCCGTGTCCGGCGAGTACCTCTCCGCGGCCAGCTTCCTCGGCGTCGCGGGGCTCATCGTCAAGGACGGCGTCGGCGCCCTCTGGTACCCGGTCGGCTTCACCGCCGGCTACATCGCCATGCTCGTCCTGGTCGCCGCCCCGATGCGCCGCTCCGGCGCCCTCACCGTGCCCGACTTCGCCGAGGCCCGGCTCGCCTCGCCCGCGCTGCGACGCGTCACCGCCGTGGTCATCCTCGTCATCGGCGGGCTCTACCTCGTGCCGCAGTTCCGCACCGCCGGCCTGGTGCTCAGTGCCGTGTCGGAGACGCCCTACTGGGTCGGTGTGGTCATCGCCGGCGTCGGCGTCGCGGTCACCCTCGCCCTCGGCGGGATGCGCGCGGCCACCTACGTTCAGGCGTTCCAGTTCTTCCTGAAGCTCGTGCTGTTCATCGTTCCCGCGGTGTGGCTGCTCGTCCAGGTCGGCCCGGCCGCCCGGCACGAGGCCGTGCACCCGGTCGAGTTCACCGAGTTCGACCGCGACACCCGCGTGGTCTTCCGCGTCGGCACCACCCTCGACTTCGCCGAGCCCACGGTCGTCTACATCGGACAGGAGACCCGCTGGGTCGAGGGCACCTGGGACGTCCCCCAGGGCACCACCGTCGTCTTCCCCCAGGGTGCCGCCGTCCCCGAGCTCGCCGGTGAGGCCCGCCCCGGTGGCGACGAGTGGCAGCGCCCCCTGCTCGACATCCGCGACGCGGGCCACCCGCTGCTGTCCACCTGGGCGCTGGTCGTCGCCCTGGCGCTCGGCACCATGGGTCTGCCGCACGTGATCATGCGCTTCCACACCAGCCCCGACGGCCGCGCCGCGCGCCGCACGGCCGCCTTCACCGTCGGGCTGCTCAGCGTCTTCTACCTGTTCCCCGGGATCTACGGCGTCCTCGGCCGCGTGCTCGTCCCGCAGCTGTACCTCTCCGGCGCCACCGACACCGCCGTGGTCGCGCTGCCCGCGCAGGTCGACGACGGCTGGCCCGGCGACGCGTTCACCGCGCTGCTGACCGGCGGCGCGTTCGCCGCGTTCCTGGCGACGTCACTGGGCCTGGTACTGGTCGTGTCCGGCGCGATCTCGCACGACCTGCTGCCGGGCGGGCTGGTGCGGCTGCGGATCACCGTGCTGGTGGTGTCGGCCGTGGTGGTGCTGCTGGCGCTGTCGGCGATCCGCCTGGACGCGGGTGTGCTGGTGACGTGGGGGTTCACCGTCGCGGCGTCGACGTTCTGCCCGCTGCTGGTGCTCGGCATCTGGTGGTCGCGGCTGACGGTGGCGGGCGCGATGTCCGGCGTGCTGGTGGGTCTGTTCGCGTCGTCGGGCGCGATCGCGTGCGCGCTGTTCGGCGTGCCGGTCGGGGGTTGGCTGGCGATCCTGGTGGCGCAGCCGGCACCGTGGTCGGTCCCACTGGCCTTCGCGACGATGGTCGTGGTGTCCCTGCGCGGTCGCCCGCCGTCGTGGTCCCGAACGGCGATGCTGCGCCTGCACCTGGACGAGGACCGCGTCGGAACGCCCGCCGACCGCCTGCGCGCCCTGCGCGAGGGCGGAAGGTGACAACGTCCATCCCCCGGATGGAGCAGCTTCCTCCGCACCGCCACGCGTTGACCTACCTGTGATCTGGACCACTCGACGCGTCAGACAACCGCTCGTCGACCGTTTGTCGCTCCTCCGGGTGAATTGATCCAACAGAGATTCAGCTCACAGTGCTGCCTTCCTAGGGTCTAGTGAACGTTTTTCCGTTCTCGCGGCCCACAGGAGGCACTGTGAGTAGCACCGACCAGGAACCGCCACCGACGGCGGGTCCCGATTGGGCGACCATCCAGAACAGCGCTGAGTTCCGCCAACTGCGCAAACGGCTGCGCACCTTCGTGTTCCCGATGACCGTCGCGTTCCTCGTCTGGTACCTGCTGTACGTCCTGCTCTCCGCCTACGCGCACGACTTCATGTCGACGACCGTCTTCGGCAACATCAACATCGGCCTGATCTTCGGCCTGCTGCAGTTCGTGTCCACGTTCCTGATCACCAGCCTCTACGTGCGGCACGCGAACCGGCACCTGGACCCGGTCTCCGACAAGATCCGCGCCGACATCGAGGGGGACGGCAAGTGAACCTCGCCCAGGGCATCGAGGGCAGCAACCCCGCCCTCAACATCGGCATCTTCACCCTGTTCGTCGCGATCACGCTGGTCATCGTGTTCCGGGCCAGCCGCTCGTCGAAGACCGCGGCCGACTACTACGCGGCCGGCCACGCCTTCACCGGCCCGCAGAACGGCATCGCGATCGCCGGCGACTACCTCTCCGCCGCGTCGTTCCTCGGCATCGCCGGCGCGATCGCGGTCGCCGGGTACGACGGGTTCCTGTACTCGATCGGGTTCCTCGTCGCCTGGCTGATCGCGCTGCTGCTGGTCGCCGAGTTACTGCGCAACACCGGCAAGTACACGATGGGCGACGTGCTCAGCTTCCGGATGCGGCAGCGTCCGGTGCGGGCCGCGGCGGCCGTGTCGACCCTGGCGGTGTCGTTCTTCTACCTGCTCGCGCAGATGGCCGGCGCCGGCGGCCTGGTCGCGCTGCTGCTCGGCATCGAGAACCGCGCGGGCCAGTCGCTGGTCATCGCGGTCGTCGGCGCCATCATGATCGTCTACGTGATCATCGGCGGCATGCGCGGCACCACCTGGGTGCAGATCATCAAGGCGACGCTGCTGATCATCGGCGCCGGCGTGATGACGCTGTGGGTGTTCGCCAAGTTCGGGTTCAACCTGTCCAGCGTGCTCGGCGGCGCGGTGGAGCGCGCGGGCGACGCCGGCAGCGAGCTGCTCGAGCCCGGCGGCCGCTACGGCGGGTCGGAGCTCGACTTCGTCTCGCTGTCGCTCGCCCTGGTGCTGGGCACGGCCGGTCTCCCGCACGTGCTGATGCGCTTCTACACGGTGCCCACCGCCAAGGACGCGCGCCGCTCGGTGGTCTGGGCGATCTGGCTGATCGGCCTGTTCTACCTGTTCAGCCTGGTGCTCGGCTACGGCGCCGGCGCCCTGGTCGGCGCGGACGTCATCGCGGCGGCGCCCGGCGGGGAGAACTCGGCCGCGCCGCTGCTCGCGTTCGAGCTGGGCGGCACCCTGCTGCTCGGCATCATCGCCGCGGTCGCGTTCGCCACGATCCTCGCGGTGGTCGCGGGCCTGACGATCACCGCGTCCGCGTCGTTCGCACACGACGTGTACGCCAACGTGATCAAGAAGGGCGAGGTGGACGACAAGGAGCAGGAGGTCAAGGTCGCCCGCCGCACGGCGCTGGTGATCGGTGCGGTCGCGATCGTCGGCGGCATCTTCGCCAACGGCCAGAACATCGCGTTCCTGGTGGCGCTGGCGTTCGCGGTGGCGGCGTCGGCGAACCTGCCGACGATCCTGTACTCGCTGTTCTGGAAGCGGTTCAACACCAGCGGCGCGCTGTGGAGCATCTACGGCGGCCTGACCGTCTGCGTGGTGCTGATCGTCTTCTCGCCCGCGGTGTCTGGCGGCAAGAACCCGATGTTCGAGAACGTGGACTTCCACTGGTTCCCGCTGTCGAACCCGGGCATCGTGTCGATCCCGGTGTCGTTCCTCCTCGGCTACCTGGGCACGATCCTCTCCAAGGAGCGCAACGACGCGAAGTACGCCGAGATGGAGGTCCGCTCCCTCACCGGCGCCCACGCCGAGAAGGCCATCTCCCACTAGGTCCCACGCGGATCCCGCGACCGTCGCGGCCCTCGTTCCCCACGGGAGCGGGGGCCGCGCCGTGTCCGCGGACAGCTCACGGGCGTCCTACGGGCGGACGTGGCAGCATCGGGGGCGTGATGCCATCGCAGGTGCCTTCCGTGGGCGTGCCCGAGCTGCCCGCCGAGATCCCCGCCGACACCACGCTGCTCGACGTGCGCGAGCAGGACGAGTGGGACGCCGGCCACGCCCCGCACGCGCTGCACATCCCGATGGGTGAGCTCGCCGGCCGGCTCGGCGAGTTGCCCGAGGACCGGGACGTGCTCGTCATCTGCCGGTCCGGGGGCCGCTCCGCCCGCGTCACCCAGTACCTCAACGCCAACGGCTGGGACGCCCGCAACGTCGACGGCGGCATGCAGTCCTGGCAGGCCGCCGGCCGGCCGCTCGCCAGCGGTGTCCCGGGCACCGAGCCGCAGGTCATCTGACATGACGAGGTGGGTCGCGTCCGTCCCGGGCGGCGTCCGGCGGCGCCCGCCCCGGCGGCGGCTGCCCTACCTCGGCCCGCCCTCCTACCGCGGCACACCGCGTTGGGGCTTCCCGGCGCTGGCCTGGCGCTGGCCCACCACCGTCCCCGGCACCGGCCCGGCCGGCGCCGAGCCGGTCACCGTCGACCGGGTGCGCACGGTCGGCGGGCACGCCGCCGCGATGATGTGGACGGTCGCGGCGCTGACCCTGCTCGCGGCCGGGGGCGAGGTGTGGCGGTACGTCCTGCTGGTGCGCAGCCGCCAGGGCGCCCTGTCGGACCGCCTGGTCGGGACCTCCGACGCCGTGGTCACCGTGGCCGCCGTGCTCGCGCTGGCGTTCGCGGTGCTGACGGCGGTCGTCACCGTGTGGTGGCTGGTCCTCGCCCGCCGGGCCGCCGCGGACGCCGCCGGCCAGGGCCTGCCCCGGCCGACCTGGCAGGTGTTGCTGTACCTGGCGATCCCCGGCGTCAACCTGGCCATGGCCGGCGTGATCCTCGCCGAGCTGGAGCACCAGGTCATGCACCGCCCGCCCGGCCGCCGCCCCCGCCCCACCCGCGCGACCACCGTCTGGTGGGCGGCCTGGGTGCTCAGCGGCCTCCTGTTCGCCACCACCGTCGCCTGGCGCTTCCGCGACGGCGTCCAGGCCCAGGCCGACGGCGTCCTGCTCACCGCGGCGACCGACCTGGCCGCGGTGGCCGTCGCGGTCCTGACCGCCCTGACCATCCGCCGCCTGTCGACCCTGCTGGCCCCGATCGACCCGCAGCGCGTCCGCCACCTGCGCGTCATCCGGGTGATCGGCGCCCCGGCCCCGGAGCTACGCCGGGTCCGCACCACCCCGTCCCGCCGCTGACCGAGCCCGCGCGGCGAACACGATCGGCGTGGGCCCACCGCCCTCGGCGAAGCGGTCGAGCACCAGGCCGGCGTCGCCGAAGGCGTTCAGCAGGTCGGGCATGGGCCAGTGGGCCGCTCCCACCTTGTCCCGGATGCCCTGGTCGGTCCACGACTCGGTGGTCCAGTGGCCGTCCCGGTAGCCGGGACGGATCAGCACCGCGTCGGGGTCCGTCCGGTCGGCGAAGCCGCCGCAGAAGCACGGGTGCACGCCGACGTGCACGAACACCCCGCCGGGCGCCAGGACCCGCGCGACCTCGCGGAGCACCGCCGGGTAGGCGGGCACGTCGGTGTGCACCATGACGGCGACGACCGCGGGCACGACGCCGTCGCGCACGCTCAGCCGCGCCGCGTCGGCCCGTGCGACGGGCAGCCGGCCGGCGGCGTGCCGCAGCATGCCCGCCGAGAGGTCGACGCCGACCGGCGTCCAGCCCAGGTCGCGGAGCCGGCGCGCGTGCACCCCGGTACCGCAGCCGATCTCCAGGCACGTGCCGGTGCCCTCGCCCAACAGGCCGCGCAGGGCGTCGCCGACCCCGTGGTCCCCGGGGCGGTCGAGGAACTCCGACTCGTACCAGTCCGCGATCTCGTCGTAGGCGGCCATGGCGCTACACCGTGACCGGCAGCGTCCGGAACCCGCGGATCACGAACTCCCCGCGCCGCTCCGGCTCCCCGGCCAGCCGCAGCCCCGGCAGCCGCGTCGCCAGCGCCGACAGTGCCGCCGACACCTCCACCCGCGCCAGCGGCGCCCCCACGCAGTAGTGGATCCCGGCCCCGAACCCCAGGTGCGGATTCGGCGAGCGCCCCACGTCCAGCCGGTCCGGCTCGTCGAACACCAGCGGATCCCGCGCCGCCGCGCCCAGCAGCGCCGCCACCTTCGACCCCGCCGGCACCTCGTGGCCCGCCACCGTCACGTCCGCCAGCGCCGTCCGCTCGAACAGCTGCAACGGCGAGTCGTACCGGATCAGCTCCTCCACCGCCGTCGGCAGCAGCGACGGCAGTGACGACGACGCCGACACCAGCCGCTCCCACTCCGCCCGGTGGCGCAGCAGCGCGTGCACCCCGTTGCCGATCACGTTCACCGTCGCCTCGTGCCCGGCCATCAGCAGCAGCACCGCCGTCCCCACCAGCTCGTCCGACGACAGCCGGTCCGAGCCGTCCCGCACCGACACCAGGTCACTGATCAGGTCGTCGCCCGGCGCGGACGTACGATCGGCGGCCAGCGAGCGCAGGTACGCCACGAACTCCGCCGACGCCGTCTCCGCCGCGGCCGCCAGCGACGGCGCCAGGTCGTACTCGTACATCTTCACGATCGCGTTCGACCACGGCCGCAGCAACGGCCGGTCCGCCGCCGGCACCCCCAGCAGCTCCGCGATCACCTCCACCGGCAGCGGCCCCGCCACGTGCGTGAGCAGGTCCGCCGAACCGTCCCGGTCGATCGCCTCCGCCAGCGACGACACCAGCGACTCCGCCAGCCCCGCCACCCACGGCGTCAGTCGCGCGGTGTGCCCGCGGGCGAACGCCGACGAGATCAACCTGCGCAGCCGGGTGTGCCGCGGCGGCTCGCTCTCCAGCAGCGAGTTCCGGTGCAGCAGGTTGAACGCCTCGAACGACCCCAGCGGCGTCGCGTCCGTCCACAGCCGACCAGCCGAGCGATCGCGCAGCACCGCCGAGCACGCCGCGTGCGACACCGCGACCGCCAGCCCCAGCCCGGGGTGGAAGTGCACCTCGCCCTCGTCGCGCAGGGCCGCGAACGCCGGGTACGGGTCGGTCAGGAACGCCGGATCCTGTGGGTTGAACACCCCTGCGACGTTAATCCCCGTATGCGATGATCCGCGCCGTGCAGCCCGAAGTCGTCGCGCACCGGGGCGCCTCCGCCCACCGCGCCGAGCACACGGTCGCCGCGTACGCCCTCGCGCTCGAGCAGGGCGCCGACGGACTGGAGTGCGACGTCCGCCTCACCCGCGACGGGCACCTGGTGTGCGTGCACGACCGCCGGATCGACCGCACCTCCACCGGCCGCGGCGCCGTCTCCACGCTCACCCTCGCCCGGATGGCCGAGCTGGACTACAGCCGCTGGCACCCCCCGCTGCCCGAGCACGCCGACGACCTGGTGCGCGACCCCGCCTGGGTCCCCGACGAGCACGACCCGGGCGTGCTCACCCTGGAGTCCCTGATCGACCTGGTGGTCGACACCCCCGGCACCCGCCTGTTCGTCGAGACCAAGCACCCGGTCCGCTACGGCGGCCTGGTCGAGGCCAAACTCGTCGCGATGCTCCGCCGCTACGGTCTGGCCAGCCCGAGGTCCAAGGAGGACTCGCCGGTCGTGGTGATGTCGTTCTCCGCGATGGCCGTGCGCCGGGTCCGCCAGCACTCCGCGACCCTGCCGACCGTGCTGCTGCTCGACCAGCTGAACGCCGTCCGCTGGGACGGCACCCTGCCCCGCTCCGCCGACTACGCCGGCCCCGGCGTGCACCTGCTGCGCGCCGACCCGGACTACGTCGCCCGCGCCGCCACGTTCGGCCATTCGACCTACACCTGGACCGTCGACGACCCGGCCGACGTCGACCTGTGCCGTCGGCTCGGCGTGACCTGGATGGCCACCAACTCCCCGGTCACCGCACGCGGCCAGCTCACCCGGTAGCGTCTTGCGCCATGGCCAAGCGAACCGCCGTGAAGCAGCGCAAGACCGACGGGCCCAACCCGCGCCAGCCCTGCCCCTGCGGCTCCGGCAAGCGCTACAAGGCCTGCCACGGGGTCTCCGGCGGTCCGGTCGAGCTGCCCGTCGCGCGCCCGCTGGAGGGCCTGGCCGGCGAGTGCGAGCTGGTCGCGCTGCGGGAGTTCGTGCCGTCCGCCACCGCCCCGCTCACCCTCGCCAAGCCGGCCGAGCGCGAGGTCACGCTGGCCACGGTGCTCCCGATGGCCTCGGCCGCCCTGGTCCGCGCGGACGGCTCGGCGCTCGTGGGCCTGCAGGTGCAGACCCGCTCCAGCGACGTCAGCCGGGACATGGCCCGCGCGCTGCGCTGGGCACTGGAGGCCGCGCCGGGCGCGGTGCTCCCGGTGGTCGGGCCGGAGACCGACGAGTCCCCCGACCGCGAGCGGTTCCAGGACCTCGTCGACCCGTCCGTCCCGATCGAGCCGACCCTGCACCCGGACTTCAGCTGGTGGATGCCCGAGGGCGAGGAGCCGACCGGCGAGGTGGCGATGTCCCTGGAGCGCGCCAACCAGGCGATCATGCCGACCGAGCGGATCGGCCCGGCCGCCTACTGGGTCGACGCCGGCGAGCGAGCGCACCTGCGCTGGGTCCGCCCGGAGCCGGAGGAGAAGCTGCTGCTCGCCCTCGCCCGGCTGGCCGCGAAGGGCGAGCTCGGCCTCGGCGAGGGCTCCCGGTACGCGGGTTCGTTCCGCGCGCACGGCCTGCTGGTGCCGGTGTGGGACCTCGACCAGGAGTCGCACGCCCGCGAGTGGACCGAGCCGGCCGCCGAGCTGGGCACCCGCCTGGAGCAGGCCCTCGACTCGCTCGAGGAGAACCCGCTGACCGGCGAGGAGCGCCGCGCCCGCGACGGTCTGATCGGCCGCCAGGTCACCATCCGGTGATCCTGCACATCTGCCGCACCGGTGACTGGACACCCGGCGCGGCCTACCGCCCGGAGTCCCTCGACACCGTCGGCTTCGTGCACTGCGCCGACCCCGGCACCGTGCACCTGCCGGCAGACCGCCTCTTCCGCGGGCAGCCGGACCTGCTCCTGCTGTGCGTCGACCCGGCCCGCCTGACCGTGCCGGTGCGTTGGGAGGAGGGCGACCCACCCGACCCGGGCGGCGTCCGCTTCCCGCACGTCTACGGCCCGATCGACCCCGAGGCCGTCGTCTCCGCCCACCCGTTCCCGCCCGCGGCGGACGGCACGTTCCACCTCCCGCCGGAGCTGGCCGCTACACATTCGTGACGCAACCGGCGGACAACCCCGCGCGCCTACCGAACGTGCTCCATCCGAGGAGCACTGCTGGGGAAGGGGTGCGGTGGGGTGGACGATTTCGCTGACTTCGTCCGGGCGGCGTTGCCCGGACTACTGAGATACGGGCACCTGCTCACCGGGAACCCGCACGACGCGGCGGACCTGGTGCAGACGGTGCTGGAGAAGGTCGGGGCACGGTGGGGCACCGTGCGGCGGGTGGGGGACCCGCTCGCCTACACCCGCCGGGCGATGGCCAACAGCCACGTCAGTCGGTGGCGGCGCACGCGCCGGGAGGACCTGCTCGCCGAGATCCCGGATGTGCGCGGGGTCAGCGACCCGGACCCGTTCGACGGCGAACCGCTGTGGGACGCGCTGCGCGAGCTGCCCGCCCGCCAGCGGGCGGTCGTCGTGCTGCGCTACTACGAGGACCTGTCCGAGGCCGAGATCGCGACCGCCCTCGGGATCACCCGCGGCACGGTCAAGAGCCAGGCCAACAAGGCGAAGGCAACCCTGCGGGCCCGGCTCGGCACGCTGGTCGGGGGGCTGTGATGGACCGCGAACTGGATGCCGAGCTGCGCCGGCTGTTCGCCGACGAGCGCCTCGACCTGCCGGTCCGGGCGGACGCCGAGGTCGTGATCGTCGCCGGCGCCCGCCGGGTCCGGCGTCGCCGACGGCTGACCGCGACCGCCGGTGTGCTCATGGTGGCCGTGCTGGTCGGCAGCGGCATCGCTGTCGCGGCGAACGGGCACCGCGAGTCGCTCCCGCCGGCCGAACCCACCACGACCACGACGACCACCACGACGACCGGGACCACCCGGGCGCCGACGCGGGAGACGGTTCCGTCGCGGGAGGAGCCGCCGGAGCAGACCGTCGACCCGCCTCCGCCGCTCACCGACGCCACGCTGACCCGGTCCGGCTACGGCCCGTTCGGGCTCGGCACGAGCACCGACGACGCGCTCGCCACCCGGCTGCTCACCCTGCTCGCGCCCGGTGGCAACTGCGCGCGGTACACGATCAGCGGCGGCGGCGAGGTGGTCCTCTCCGACCGGTTCGGCGTCGTCGAGGTCACCGTGCCGGAGCGGGTGCGCACCCCGGAGGGTCTCGGCGCCGGCAGCACGGTCGGGGAGGTCCGGGCCGCCTACCCGTGGGCGTGGGACCACCGCGACGGCCTGTCCGCCGAGGTCACCGAGGGCGCGGACGCGCGGTACCAGTTCGTCACCGTCGAGGTGGTGCCGCCCGCCGGCGAACCGGTCCCCGAGACCCACGTCGTCGGGAGGTTGGCGCTCGTTTCCCACGCCAACGACTGCGCGCTGGCCCTCTGATGCGCCGCGAGGACGAGTTCGCCGAGTTCGTGCGGGACGCCCTGCCCGGGCTGCTGCGGTACGGGCACCTGCTCACCGGCAACCCGCACGACGCGGCGGACCTGGTGCAGACCGCCCTGGAGCGGGTCGGCGCCCGCTGGTCGTCGGTGGTGCGCCGCACCGGCGACCCGGTCGCCTACACCCGCCGGGCGATGGCGAACAGCCACGTCAGCCGGTGGCGGCGGGTGCGCCGGGAGAGCCTGGTCGCGGAGCCGCCGGAGGTCGGCAGCGCGGTCGACCGGGACCGGTTCGAGGACGAGCCCCTGTGGGCGGCCCTGCGCGACCTGCCGCCGCGGCAGCGCGCGGTGGTCGTGCTGAGGTACTACGAGGACCTGTCCGAGGCCGAGATCGCGGACGCGCTCGGGGTCAGCCGGGGCACGGTGAAGAGCCAGGCCAGCAAGGCGATGGCTACATTGCGGACACGGTTGGGCAGCACCGTCCGCGAGGGAGGCCGATGAACGAGCACGACGACATCGACGACATCGACGGCGAGCTGCGCCGGATGTTCGCCGACGTCGACGACCGCCTCGACGTGCCGGTCCGGCCCGACGCGAGCGCCCGGATCGTGGCCGGCGCCCGCCGCCGCCGGCGCCGGGTCGTCGTGGCCGCGGCCGGGGTGTTCGTCGTGGCGGCGCTGGCCGGCGCCGGCGTCGTGTTCGCCATCCCCGAACGCGACGCGCCGCCCACGGCGAGCAGCCCGCCGCCGTCCGGCGAACGGCCCGAGGGAGACCCGGCACCCGGCATGCTGATCGGCCCGGACGGGTTCGGCCCGGTCCGCCTCGGCATGAGCTACGACGAGCTGACCGCCACCGGCGCCATCGAGCCGGGCGACCCCAGGCCCGGGGCAGGGCCCGACTGCGCCGCCTTCGAGCTCGCCGGCGTCACCCCCGCCGGACGCGCGCACGTCAACGCCGACGGGGTGCAGGTGATCCGGACCACCGAGCCCGCGCACACGACCGACGGCGTCTCCACCGGGTGGACCCTCGACCAGACGAGGGTCGTGTATCCGCACGTCAGCAGGCAGGCCATCGCCGAGGGCAACCCGGTCCGCGTCCCGGTGGCCGGCAACCTGGACGCGGTCTACGCGATAACCTTCGCCCGCCCCGAGGACGGGTTCGTGGTCGCCGAGATCGCGCTCCAGTACGCCGACCAGCCGTGCATCCCCTACTACTGACCCGGCCGCAACGTCGTCGACCAGAGCGAGGTGCCCCGACCGTCGCGCAGGTGCACGGTCAACTCGCCGCTGCGACCGTCCACGTCGACCTCGCCGAAGTGCTGGAAACCCTCCAGCGGCGACAGGTTCGCCCGCGGCGGCGCGTGCGTGAACACCGCCCGCGGCCCGAACGTCGGGTCGAGCGTGTTGGGCCCGAACGCGCCCGCGTGCAGCGGGCCGGACACGAACTCCCAGAACGGGTCGAAGTCGGTGAAGGTCGCGCGGTCGGGGGAGTAGTGGTGCGCGGCCGTGTAGTGCACGTCGGCGGTCAGCCACACCACGTCGCGCACCCGCCGGCGGGCCAGCGCGCGCAGCACCCCGGCCAGCTCGTGCTCCCGGCCGCCGGGCGCCCCGGGCAGGCCGTTGGCGACTCCCTCGATGTCGGTGCCGTCCGGCACGGTCAGCCCGATCGGCAGGTCGGCGGCCACGATCTTCCAGGTCGCCGAGCTGCGGGACAGCCCGTGCACCAGCCAGCGGGCCTGCCGGGCGCCGAGCACGACGCCGGGCTCGTCCCGGGGCGCGGTGTTGGCGTCCTTGTAGGACCGCATGTCCAGCACGAACACCTCGACGTGCCGGCCGTACCGGAAGCTGCGGTACACCCGCCCGTCGACCGCGCGGCGCCGGTCGATCGGCTGCCACTCGTGGAACGCCCGGAACGCGCGCGCGGCCAGCACGTCGACCCGCTTCTCGGTGTACAGCGGTGAGTCCAGGATCTCGCCGGGGTACCAGTTGTTGGTGACCTCGTGGTCGTCCCACTGCACGACGGCCGGCACCCGCGCGGCGAACTCGCGCACGTTCTCGTCGAGCAGGTTGTAGGCGAACTGGCCGCGGTACTCGTCGAGCGTCTCGGCGACCTTGGTCTTCGCCTCGGTGACCAGGTTGCGCCACACCCGGCCGTCGGGCAGCGTCACCGACTCGGCCAGCGGGCCGTCGGCGTAGACGGTGTCACCGCTGTGCAGGAAGAAGTCGGGCCGGCGGGCGAGCATCGACCGGTAGGCGGTCATGCCGCCGATGTCCGGGTTGATGCCCCAGCCCTGCCCGGCCACGTCCCCGGACCAGGTGAAGCGCACGTCCGCGCGGCCGACCGGCGCGGTGCGGAACGACCCGAACAGCGGCTCGCTGCGGCCCCGCCCGTCGAGGTCCTCGGCGACGACCCGGTAGTGCACCTCGCGGCCCGGCGGCAGGTGGTCGAGCCGCAGCTGCCCGGTGCCGTCGGTGGCGGGGGTGAGGACCGGGCCGCGCAGCCGGCGGGTGTGCCGGAACGACCGGTCGCCGGAGAGTTCGA
>DATABL010000159.1:0-16264 GCA_036259595.1 Actinophytocola sp. | reverse complement strand
AGACGCGCAGCGGCGGACCCCAGAAGCCGGCGCCGCGGGTGGTGTAGAGCTGGGTGCGGTCGCCGTGGCGGGTGAGGCCGTGGACGGTCGGCTGGTCGACGCGGACGAGGTGGTGGAACGGCCAGATCTGGCCGCCGTGGGTGTGGCCGGAGACCTGCAGGTCGACCCGCCCCGCGGTCTGGGCGACCTGGCGGGGCTGGTGGGCCAGCAGCAGCACGGGCAGGCCGTCCTCGGCGCCGTCGAGCGCGGTGTCCAGGTCGGCCTCGTGCCCGGGCAGGCCGGACGAGCGCGCGGTGTCGTCGTCGATGCCGGCCACGACGAGCCGGTCACCGCCGCGTTCGACGGTGACGTGCCGGTTGTGCAGCGGCTCCCAGCCGAGCTCGCGCATGTGGTCGAGCCAGCCCTGGGCCTCGCCGAAGTACTCGTGGTTGCCGGTGACGTACACGCGGGCGAGCCGCGCGCGGATCTCCCCGAGCGGGGCGGCCTGGCCGCGACGCTGGTCGACCGTCCCGTCGGCGATGTCGCCGGCGTGGCACACGATGTCCGGCTCCAGCGCGGTGACCGCCGCGGCGGTCCGCTCCGACCAGCGGGTCCGGTCGATCGGCCCGAAGTGCGTGTCGGCCAGCAGCACGACCCGCGTGCCGTCCAGGCCCGGGCCCAGGCGCGGGATCCGCACGTCCACCCGCCGCACGCGCGGCACCCGCATCGCCTCGACCACGCCCCAGGCGACGAGCACGACCGTCACGCCGACCACGGCGACCGTGACGGGTCCGGCCGCACCGTCGACCCCGGCGAGCCGCAGCACGATCCGCGCCAGCAGCCCGAGCACCGACCAGGCGAACAGCACCCAGACGACGCCGAGCAGCGTGTCGCCGACCCGGGCGGCGCGGTCGTTCCCGCGCCCGTGGCCGAGCACCATCAGCCACGGCAGGGCGAGCGCCCCGACGCCGAACACCGCGGTGCCGGCCGCGACCACCCCGCCGGGCCAGCCGGGGCCGAAGGCGACCAGCGTCGCCCACGGCACGCCGAACAGCAGCAGGACCGCGGTGACCATGACGCCCAGGAAGCCGCGATTGGCGCGGGCGCGCTGTTCGGTCCGCGTCATCAGGCGAGCACCACGCGGGGGCCGGCGGCGGCGATCTCGTCCATGGTCTTGGTGTCGACGCCGTTGTCGACGATCACCGTGTCGATGTCGCGCAGTTCGGCGAACCGGGTGAAGTAGTCGTTGCCGACCTTGGTGTGGTCGGCGAGCAGCACGACCCGCCGGCTGCTCGCGATCGCCGCCCGCTTGATCATCGCCTCGGCGGTGTCCGGAGTGGTCAGGCCGCGTTCGGCGGAGAGGCCGTTGGTGGCGATGAACGCGACGTCGACGAAGGTCTCGTGCAGCGCCTGCAGCGCCCACGAGTCCACAGTGGCCAGCGTGCGGCTGCGCAGCCGGCCGCCGACCAACATGATCGTCAGGTTGGGCCGGGCGGACAGGCTCAGCGCGATGTTCACCGAGTGGGTGACGACGGTCAGCTCGCGGTCTGTCGGTAGCTCGTCGGCCAGTCGCGCGGTGGTGGAGCCGGCGTCGAGCAGGATGCTGCCCTCGTCGGGCAGCTCGGCGAGCGCGGCCTTCGCGATGCGGGTCTTCTCGGCCGTCATCACGTTCTCGCGGGTGGCGAGCGCGGGCTCGAACCCGAGCCGCTCCACCGGGATCGCGCCGCCGTGCACCCGGCGCAGCACGCCGTGGCGCTCCAGGATCGTGAGATCCCGGCGGACGGTCTCGGTGGTGACGGCGAACTCGTCGGCCAGCGCGGTGACGTCGACCCGGCCACGGGCGCGCGCCCGTTCGAGGATCACCTGCTGACGTTCCTCGGCATACACAGGCCGATTGTAGGACTCAGGCCGCCCGGGCGTTCTCCGCGCGCGCCTTCACCGCGGCGAGGGTGTGCTCGATCGAGTGCGCGTTGTAGCCGGGGCGGTCCTGCCGGCCGGTCACCCTCGGGCCCATGAACCGGCGGATGAACCAGCTGCCGACGCGGTACCAGTGCTCGGTCAGCCGGCAGCCGGACGCGGTCGGGGTGATCTCGTAGGCCCAGCGCGACACCCGCACCCCGAACGGCGTGCGCACGTCGAAGGCGAAGCGCCGGCCCGGTTCCCACTCGACCACCCGGACCCTGGTCCACCACTGTCGCTCGCCGTTGCGGTTGGTGCCGCGGAACCGCGCGCCGAGCCCGGGGCCGGGGCCGACCCATTCGCCGCCGACGTTCTCCGGGCTGAAGTCACCCATCCGGGGCAGGTCGGTGACCATCGTCCACACGGTGTCCGGGTCGGCGGCCACGTCGACGCCGCGCGAGATGGTCGGCTCCACGGCTCGACGGTAACCAGCGCCACCGGGCCCGGACAACGGTCGCGAACCAGGTGCGCACGCACGAAGGGCTCTAGGGTGACCGGGTGATCACCGTCTCGCGCCGCGAGGGCGCCCTGCTCGTCGCGATCGTGGTCGCGGTGCTGGTGTGGACCGGGATCGGGGCGAAGAGCCTCGGCACGTGGGCGCTCGAGGTGGTCTGGGTGTTCGCCGGGCTGGCACTCGTGCTGGCCTACCGGCGGCGGTTCCCGCTGACCCGGCTGGTGTGCTGGCTGCTGGTGGGCCACGCGATCGTGCTCTGCTACGGCGGGCACTACACCTACGCCGAGACGCCGCTGGGCGAGTGGTTCCAGGACGTGTTCGACACGCGGCGTAACCACTACGACCGGTTCGCCCACGTCGTGCAGGGGTTCGTGCCGGCCCTGCTGGTGCGTGAACTGCTGCTGCGCCTGACCCCGCTGCGCCGTGGCGGCTGGACGTTCACGCTGACCACGACTGTGTGCGTGTCGGTCAGTGTGGCCTTCGAGCTGGTGGAGTGGGCGGCCGCGCTGATCCTGGGCGCCGGCGCGGACGACTTCCTCGGCATGCAGGGCGACCAGTGGGACACGCAGTGGGACATGTTCCTGTGCCTGTGCGGCGCGCTGCTCGCCCAGCTGCTGCTGCGCCGGGTGCACGACCGGCAGCTGGGGGCGGTGTGAAGGACCTCGAGTGGGCACGCGAGCGGACCATCCCGGACGTGGTCGCCCCCGGGCTGGACGTGCTGTTCTGCGGCATCAACCCGGGCCTGTACTCGGCGGCGACCGGACACCACTTCGCCCGGCCGGGCAACCGGTTCTGGCCCGCCCTGCACCGGTCCGGCTTCACCCCGAGGCTGTTCCACCCGTCCGAGCAGGAGTCCCTGCTGGCGCTCGGCCTCGGCGTGACCAACGTCGTCGCCCGCGCCACCGCCCGGGCCGACGAACTCACCCGCGACGAACTCCGCGCCGGCGCGGCGACGCTGACCGCACTGGCCGAGCGGTACGCGCCCCGGGTGGTCGCGGTCGTCGGAATCACCGCCTACCGCACGGCGTTCGACCGTCCCAAAGCGACAGTGGGTGCCCAGCCGGAGCGGATCGCGGCCGCGCGCCTGTGGGTCCTGCCCAACCCCAGCGGACTCAACGCGCACTACCAACCGGCGGCACTCGCCGACGCGTTCCGGGAACTCCGCGAGTCGCTGTGAACACAGACCTACACCGGATCGTGGCACGGAGCACGCGCAAATCTCCGATGACACGCCGATGGACTTCGTGCTGATATAGCACGGGTTTTCTGGAACGGTGCAGGTGCCCCGATCGTCCTACTGGTGTCCGCGTGGTGCGCCGGGCGGCGGTGTCGGAACTGGTTTGATCAGACCCCTAACGGGGTAGTCCACCGCACCGATTGATCAACCGGGTGGGGAGGTAGCCGATGAGGGAGCAGACCGGACGGCTCGTGGTCGCGGTGATCGCGGTGGTGTTCGTGGTGGCGGGGATACTCGGGCTGGCGCGCGACGCCGGTCTCGGCGTCAACCACTTGGTACACCTGGGTTTCGGGCTTGCCGGGCTCGCCGTGGTGCGCAGTGCGCGCGGCTCGCGGCGGTACCTCATCGGCGGCGGTGTGCTCTACGTGCTCTGGCACTACGGGGCGGTCACCGTCCTCACCAGCGGTTCGGCCGGCGCGCTGAGCACCACGAACGACTGGCTCAACCTCTGGCTCGCGGCGAGCATGATCGCGCTCGCCTGCATCCTCGGTGACCGGCCGGTGCCGGCCCGGCGGACGAGGGAGTTCGCTCCCGCCGACGAGCCGAGCCGGTGGCGCCGGCCCCGGGCCGCGATGTCGGCCCCGAGCGCGCGCCCGCGCCGGCCGCGTCCGACGGCCGGCAACCGGCCGCGGTTGGCCGGGGCGTTCGGCCGCTGACCGTCAGGCCAGTTCGCGGTCCAGCACCATCGGCGACAACGCGTGTCGCACCACCATCGCGGCCGCGCCGAGGACGCCCGCGTTCGCGCCGGCCTGGGACGGGACGATGCGCAGGTGCTCGGTCGCCAGCGGCAGTGACCGCCGGTAGATCGCCTCGCGGACACCGGCCAACAGCATCTCGCCCGCCGCCGCGAGGGAACCGCCGACCACGATCAGTGACGGGTTGAACATGCTCACGCTCGCCGCCAGCACCTCGCCGATGTCGCGGCCGGCCTGCCGGACCTGCTGGCCGGCCGCGAGGTTGCCGGCGTGCACGAGCGCGACCACGTCGGCGCTCGTCGTCGCCGCGATGCCCGCCGCGGACAGCTTCGCGGCCACCGCGGGTCCGCTGGCCACCGCCTCCAGACAGCCGCTGTTGCCGCAGCGGCACGGCACGTCGCCCGCGCTCGGGGCGAGGATGTGGCCGAGGTCGCCGGCCGCGCCGACGTCGCCGCGGTGCAGGTGGCCGTTGCTGATCAGGCCCGAGCCGATGCCGGTGGCGACCTTCACGAAGATCATGTTCTGCTCGGCCGGGAAGCCCCGCGCGTGCTCGCCGAGGGCCATCAGGTTGACCTCGTTGTCGACCAGCACCGAGACCGGGAAGTCGGCGCGCACCCGGGCCGGCACGTCGTAGCCGTTCCAGCCCGGCATGATCGGCGGGTGGGTCGGCCTGCCGGTCGAGTGCTCGACCGGGCCGGGCAGGCCGATGCCCGCTCCGGCGACCGGCGCGGTCAGCCCGTGCTCGACCCGCATCCGTCGCCACGTCTCGGTGAGCAGCCCGAGCACGGCGTCCGGGCCGTCGGCGATGTCCAGCGCGAGCTTCTCGGTGGCGAGCGGCTCGCCGGTGAGGTCGGTGACGGCCACCGTCGCGTGGGTCGCGCCGACGTCGGCGGCCAGCGCCAGTCGCGCGCGGGCGTTGAACACGAACCGGCTGGCCGGGCGGCCGCCGGTGGTGGCGGCGTTGCCCCAGTCGGAGACCAGGCCGGCGTCCATCAGCGCGTCGAGCCGGGACCGCACGGTCGACCGGGCCAGACCGGTCTCCGTGGCCAGCTCGGCGCGGGTGCGGGCCTGGCCGTCCCGGAGCAGGCGAAGCAGCTCGCCTGGCGACGTGGAACCAAGCGGTGCGGTGGTGATCTGCCCGTCCTGCATCCACTTATTAAACCCAACCGCCGCACTTCTGCCATCCGAAACCGCAGTTCGACGGGGTGACCGTCGCAAATGGTCGGACCTCTACCAGACTTTTGATTGACACACGCCATAAGTCCGGTTTACGTTCGCCGTATGTCTGTGACCTGCCTAACAGACCCCGGCTGGCACTGGTCGGACCTGTGCGTGCCGGAGGTGGCCGCGTGACCAGTGCGGTCCGGCTCGCCGGGATCACCAAGTCGTTCCTCGGGGTCACCGTCCTGCGCGACGTCGACCTCGAACTGCGCGCCGGCGAGGTGCACGCGCTGATGGGCGAGAACGGCGCCGGCAAGTCCACCCTGCTCAAGGTGCTCGCCGGCGTGCACCGCCAGGACGCGGGCACCGTCGAGATCGACGGGGTCCCGCACACCTTCGCCGGCCCCGCCGACGCGCAACGCGCCGGCATCGCGATCATCCACCAGGAGTTCACCCTCCTCCCACACCGCAGCGTCGCCGAGAACGTCTACCTCGGCCGCGAACCGGTCCGGCGGCTGCGCGTCGACCGGCGCCGCATGGTTCGCGACACCCGGGAGCTGCTCGACTGGCTCGGCGAGGACGGCATCGACCCCACCGCCGCCGTCGCCACCCTGTCGGTCGCGCAGCGGCAGGTCGTCGAGATCGTCAAGGCGCTCGGCACCGACGCCCGCGTGCTCGCCATGGACGAGCCGACCGCGGCCCTCGCCGACCACGAGGTCGAGCTGCTGTACGACCTGGTGCGCCGCCTGCGCGAGCGCGGCATCGCGATCCTCTACGTCTCCCACCGGATGCGGGAGGTGTTCGACCTGTCCGACCGGATCACCGTGCTCAAGGACGGCGCCTTCGTGGCCTCCGCGCCGACGGCCGACCTCACCTCCGAGGACCTGGTCCGGCACATGGTCGGTCGCGAACTGAGCACCCTCTACCCCGACCGCGCCAGCCCCGACGAGCTCGGCGCCGTCCGCCTCGGCCTCACCGACGCCGGCAACGCCCGCGTCCGCGACGTGACCCTCGCGGTCCGTGCGGGCGAGATCGTGGGCCTCGCCGGGCTCCAGGGCGCCGGCCGCTCGGCCGTGGCCCGCGCGGTGTTCGGCGTCCAGCCGTTCACCCGCGGCACCCTGGAGGTCGACGGCGTCCGGCGCAGGATCACCAGCCCCCGGGGCGCGGTGCGCCAGGGGATCGCGTTCGTCACCGAGGACCGCAAGGGCGAGGGGCTCGCGTTGCGCCAGTCGGTACGGGACAACGCGCTGCTGGTGCGCCGCTCCGCGCTCCGCGGCTCCCGCTCGCGGGTCGCGACCGACCTCCAGGCGTTGCTGGAGTCGGTGAACGTCGTCGCCCGCGGCGAGCACCAGGAGGTCCGGTTCCTCTCCGGCGGCAACCAGCAGAAGGTCGTGCTGGCCAAGTGGCTCGCCGTGGACCCCAAGGTCCTGGTCGTCGACGAGCCGACCCGCGGCATCGACGTCGGCGCCAAGCAGGCCGTGCACCACCTGCTGCGCGAGCTCGCCCGGCGCGGCGTCGCGATCCTGATGATCTCCTCCGAACTCCCCGAGCTGATCGGGATGAGCGACCGGATCGTCGTCATGCACGACGGCGCACCCGCCGGGGAGCTGCCGGCCGGCGCGACCGAGGCCGCGGTGATGGGCCTGGCCACCGGCCACGGGGTGGGCGAGGTCGCGTGACGGTCCAGGAGAAGCCCTTACCCGTCCGGGCGACCCCGCCCGAGCCGCGGTCCCGCCGGTTCGCGCTCACCCCGACGGTGATCGTCTACCTCGCGCTGGTGGTGCTGCTCGTCGTCGGCAGCGTGCTCGTCGGCCTGCGCGGGGGAGTGCTGCTCGACCAGGCCGGCCTGCTCAACATCTTCACCCGCGCCACCGCCCTCGGCCTGGTCGCGATCGGGCAGACGATCGTGATCCTCACCGGCTCGCTGGACCTGTCGGTGGCCTATCTCGTCGGGCTCACGTCGCTGGTCGCCGCCGAGACCATGGCCGGGCAGAACGGCATGATCGTGCCCGGCGTGCTGGTCGCGCTCGCCGTGGCCGCGGGCGTCGGGCTGGTCAACGGCCTGGTGATCACCGTGCTCAAGGCCAACGCGTTCATCGCGACCCTCGGCGTCGCGCTCATCCTGCGCGGCTACCTCGAACACAACTACACCGGGCCCGCGGGCGACGTGCCGCGCACGTTCCAGCACCTCGGCTACGACCGGATCGGCCCGATCCCGGTCGCCGCGCTGCTCATGCTCGCGATCGCCGGCGCCTGCTGGTGGTTCCTCACCCGCTCCCGGCCCGGCTACCACGTCTACGCCGTGGGCGGCGACATCGAGGTCGCCCGCCTCTCGGGGGTACGGACCCGGCGGACCATCGTCACGGCCCACGTGCTGTGCTCGGTGGCCGCCGGGTTCGCCGGGATCTACCTGGCGAGCCGGCTCGGCTCCGGCGCCCCCTACGTCGGCACGGACGCCGTCTTCGACCTCGAGTCCATCGCCGCCGTGGTGCTCGGCGGCACGCTGCTCGCCGGCGGCCGCGGCGGCGTCGTCGGCACGATCGGCGGCGTGTTCATCCTGGCCACGCTGGACACGACCTTCGACGCGCTCGCGGTCGACCCGTTCTTCAAGGACGTGGTCCGCGGCGTCGTGCTCGTCACCGCGGTCGCGCTCTACGCCCGGCGCATGGTCAGGAGGGCGCCGTGAGCGGGAGCGGAGCCGCGTGCTTCGAGGACAGTTCGGCGAGCGGCGCAGGAGGGAAGACGGCGTGTTAGCGGCGGAGCGGAGCGAACGATCCCGCGCTGTGAGGAGGCCACGCCTGGCCGAGGGCACCGCGCCGGTGCTGGTCGTGCTCGTCGTGCTGCTGGTCGGGCTGGCGATCGCGGGGCCCGCCTACGACTCGGTCGAGGGGTATCTGGCGCTGCTGAAGCGAGCCGCGCCGCTGATGATCCTCGCGATCGGGCAGTACTTCGTGATCGTCTCCGGTGGGTTCGACCTGTCGGTGGGCGCCCTGGTCACCGCGGGCGTGGTGATCGCGGCTCGGCTGATCGACGGCCAGGAGTCCGCGACCGCGTGGGTGATCCTGCTCGTACTCGCGTTCGGTCTGCTGGTCGGCCTGGTCAACGGGCTGATCGCGACGAAGCTGCTGGTGCCGTCGTTCATCGTCACGCTCGGCATGCTGCTGGTGCTCGACGGCGCGGTGTTCCTGTGGACCGGCGGCGCCCCGCGCGGCGCGCTGTCCGAGGCGTTCCGCCAGTTCGGCCGCGGCTCGGTCGAGGTGCCGGTGCTCGGCGAGGTGCCGTACTCGGTGCTGATCCTGCTCGTGATCCTGGTCGCCGCCGCGGTGTTCATGCGCGGCGGCACCGGACGGGCGCTGGTCGCGGTCGGCGACAACGAGCAGGCCGTGCGTCTGTCCGGCGGCCGGGTCGACCGGCTGCGGCTGCTCGCGTTCGTGCTCTCCGGCGTGCTCGCCGCGGTCGCCGCGATCCTGCTCGGTGGGTTCGCCGGGGTGTCCGCGCAGGTCGGCGAGGGGCTGGAGTTCCGGGCCATCACCGCGGTCGTGCTCGGCGGCGTGCTGCTCGGCGGCGGCCGCGGCTCGGTCGTGGCCGCCACCGCGGGCGCGCTGTCGCTGGAGGCCCTGTTCACCCTGCTCAACCTGCTCGGCGTGGCCGGCGCGCTGGAGTCTGCCGTGCAGGGCGTGATCATCATCGCCGCCGTCGCCTACGCCGCGCTCGGCACCCGAACCCGACTTCGCCCGTCCAGACAACCCGCACCGACCCAGTAGAGGTACCGATGACGATGACCAGGAAACTCGCGGTGGCCGTGGCGGCGGCCGCGCTCGTGCTCGCCGGCTGCTCCAGCGAGCTGCCCGCCGAGGACCCGCCCGCCGGCGGCGGCACCTCGGCGCCGGACGCGGAGCAGTCGGAGTTCTTCGACCAGGCCGAGTACGAGCGCCAGCTCCGCCTCCGCGACGCCACCCCGGAAGGACCGGCGGACAAGCCCTGGGAGCAGATGCTCGAGCCGGAGATGGTCGACACCTCCCAGTACGCGAAGCCGGGCGGGAACCACCACATCTGCTTCTCCAACGCCGCGGTCAACAACCCCTGGCGGCAGGTCGGGTTCACCACCATGCAGCAGGAGGTGAAGCTGCACCCGGAGATCACCAAGTTCACCGTGCTCGACGCGGAGGCCAAGGACGACAAGCAGATCAGCGACATCCAGTCGTTGACCGGCCAGAACTGCAGCGCGATCATCATCTCGCCGAACACGACCGCCACCCTCACCCCCGCGGTCGAGGCGGCCTGCGAGACCGGCGTGCCGGTGATCGTGTTCGACCGCGGCGTGAACACCGACTGCCCGGTGACGTTCATCCACCCGATCGGCGGCTTCGCGTTCGGTGCCAACGGCGCGGAGTTCCTCACCGAGCAGGTGGACGCCGGCGGCAAGATCCTCGCGCTGCGCATCCTGCCCGGCGTCGACGTCCTGGAGCAGCGCTGGGCGGCGGCGAACGAGATCTTCGGCGACAGCGAGCTCGACGTGGTCGGCGTGGAGTTCACCGACGGCGACGCGGCCAAGACCAAGAGCATCGTGGCCGACTACATCCAGCGCGAGGGCCAGATCGACGGCGTCTGGATGGACGCGGGCGCGACCGCCGTCGCCGCGGTCGAGGCGTTCCAGGACAACGGGGTCGAGGTGCCGGCGTTCGTCGGCGAGGACCAGCAGGACTTCCTGCGTATGTGGGTCGACGAGGGCCTGACCGCCGTCGCGCCGACGTACCCGACCTACCAGTGGCGCACCCCGATCATCGCCGCCCTGAAGATCCTGAACGGCGAGGAGGTGCCGAGCGAGTGGGTGCTGCCGCAGCCGACCATCACCGAGGCCGACGTCGAGCAGTACGTGACCGAGGACATGCCGCCCCTGCACTACGCGATGTGCGGCTGCGAGGACATGCCGAACTACCCGGAGCCCTGGAAGTGAGCGGGAGCGCAGCCGCGTGCGCCGGCTGGACCGACGAGCAGCGCAGGAGGGAAGACGGCGTGTTGGCGGCGGAGCGAAGCGAACCATGGACACAGTGACGCTCCACCCGGTCGGGGTCAACACGTGGGTGTGGGCCTCGCCGCTCACCGACGCCACCCTGGCCGACCTGGCCCGTCGGGTCGCGGAATGGGGGTTCGACGTGCTCGAGCTCCCGGTGGAGAACCCGGGGGACTGGACCCCCGCCGAGGCCGCGCGGGTGCTGCGTGACCTCGGGCTCGGGGCCACCGTGTGCCTGGTGATGCCGCCCGGCCGGGAGCTGGTGCGCGCGGACGCCGCCGTCGTGAAGGCCACCCAGGACTACCTGTACCGGGTGGTCGACGCCGCGGCGGCGGTCGGGTCGGCGGTGATCGCCGGGCCGGCGTACGCGTCGGTCGGGCGCACCTGGCGGATGTCCGGTGCCGAGCGGGCGGCGGCCTACGCGGAGCTGCGGGAGAACCTGGCCCCGGTCGCCGCCTACGCGGGCACCGCCGGGGTGACGATCGCCGTGGAGCCGCTGAACCGCTACGAGACCAGCCTGCTGAACACGCTCGGCCAGACCGTCGAGGCGATCGGCGACCTGCCGCACTGCGGCGTCGCGATCGACGTGTACCACCAGAACATCGAGGAGGCAGACCTCACCGGCGCCATCCGCGCCGCGGCCGGGCGGATCGCGCACGTGCAGGTCTGTGGCAACGACCGCGGCGCACCCGGCACCGACCACCTCGAC
Organism: Actinophytocola sp.; assembly: GCA_036259595.1. Taxonomy (GTDB): domain Bacteria; phylum Actinomycetota; class Actinomycetes; order Mycobacteriales; family Pseudonocardiaceae; genus Actinophytocola. Next base: position 5,056 of record DATABL010000159.1, on the reverse strand, counting down.
TGGCCCGGCATCCTCGCCGCCGTCGACGACGCCGGCTACCGCGGTCCGCTGTGCATCGAGTCGTTCACCGGCGAGAACGCCACCATCGCGACCGCGGCGTCGATCTGGCGGCCGCTCGCGCCGACCCAGGACGACCTCGCCCGCACCGGCCTCCGGTACCTGCGGGAGGTGATGCGCGGCAGCTGAGACCCGCTCGTCAACCACGGCGCCGGCACGCCGTAGCGGATATCGACGCGAAACGGAAGCGACGATGCACAGACCCCTTTTGCGAACTGCCCTCAGCGTGCTGACCGCCGGCGCGCTCGCGGTCGGGCTCACCCCGGCCGCCGCGGCACAGCCCGCCCCCGAGTTCCGGGCGCTCCTGTTCACCAAGGTCGCCGAAGGCGCCTACCGCCACGACTCCATCCCCGCCGCCATCGACATGGTCGACGACCTCGCCGCCGAGCACAACTTCGAGGTCGTGCACAGCGAGGACGCCACCATCTTCAACGACGCCGACCTCGCCACCTTCGACGTCGTGATCATGATGCAGAACGGCGGCATGGTCTGGGACACCGACGCCCAGCGGCAGGCCGTGCGGACCTACGTCAACAACGGCGGCGGCATCGCCGCGGTGCACAACGCCACCGACATGAACATCGAGTCCGACTTCCCGTGGTGGGACGACTTCGTCAACGGCGGCGCGCACATGACCGCGCACTCCGCCGGCGGCCTCACCGCCACCACGCACCGCATCGACGACGTGCATCCGTCCACGAAGGACCTGCCGGACCGCTGGGAGCGGGCCGAGGAGTGGTACAACTTCCACCCCACCATGCGCGGGCACGTGCACTCGCTGCTCGAGGTCGACGAGGACACCTACGACCCCGGCCCCGAGGCGATGGGCACCGACCACCCGATCTCCTGGTGCCGCGACGCCGAGGGCGGCCGGGTCTGGGCCACCGGCATGGGCCACTCGATCTCCTCCTACTCCGAGCCGCTGTTCCGTCAGCACGTCCTCGGCGGCATCCAGACCGCGGCCGGCGCGATCCCCGCCGACTGCACCGCCACCATGGACGCCGGCTTCGAGAAGGTCACCCTCGACGACAGCACGAAGGCACCGACCTCGCTGGACATCGCGCCGGACGGCCGGGTGTTCTACACCGAGATCCTCGGCCAGCTCCGCATGTGGGACCCGGAGACCAGCGCCGTGACCACCGCCCTGGACCTGCCGGTGTACGCCGGCGGCGAGGACGGCTTGACCTCGGTGGTGCTCGCCCCCGACTTCGCCGACACCGGCCACCTGTACCTGTACTACTCGCCGCCGGGGGACGAGGAGATCAACCGGGTCTCCCGCTTCACCGTCGAGGGCGACGCCGTGCTGCCCGACAGCGAGGTCCCGCTGCTGGACATCCCCGCGTCGCGCCGCGAGGAGCCCGGGCACACCGGCGGCTACCTGGAGTTCGGCCCCAACGGCGACCTCTACATCGGCGTCGGCGACGACACCAACCCGTTCCAGTCCAGCGGGTACGCGCCGATCGACGAGCGCGAGGGACGCGACCTGTTCGACGCGCAGAAGACCTCCGCCAACACCAACGACCTGCGCGGCAAGATCCTGCGCGTGCACCCCGAGGCGGACGGCTCGTACACGATCCCCGAGGGCAACATGTTCCCACCGGGCACCGAGCTGACCCGCCCGGAGATCTACGCCATGGGCTTCCGCAACCCGTTCCGGTTCTCGGTCACCTCCGACGGCACGGTCTACATGGCCGACTACGGCCCGGACTCGGGCGCGGACGACCCGAACCGCGGCCCGGCCGGCCTGGTCGAGTGGAACGTGATCACCGAGCCCGGCTTCTACGGCTGGCCGTACTGCGTGGCGAACGGAATCCCCTACAACGACTACGACTTCGCCACCGAGACCTCCGGCCCGAAGTTCGACTGCGAGAACCCGGTCAACAACTCGCCGAACAACACCGGCCTGACCGAGCTGCCGCCCGCGAAGAAGGCGACGGTCTGGTACGGCAACGGCGCCAACGGCAACGAGTTCCCGGAGATGGGGCAGGGCGGCGAGGCGCCGATGGCCGGCCCCGTCTACGAGTTCGACCCGAACCTCGACTCGGACACCAAGTTCCCCGAGTTCTACGACGGCAAGCCGTTCTTCTACGAGTGGGCCCGCAACCGGATGTTCCTGTTCAACCAGGACTCCCAGGGCGGCCTGCTGACCATCGACCCGTGGTACGTCTCGAACACCCCGCTCGCGCCGATGGACATGAAGTTCGGCCCGGACGGCGCGATGTACATGGTCGAATGGGGCGGCGGCTACGGCCGGGACAACCCGGACTCCGGCGTCTACCGCATCGACTACACCCGCGGCGACCGCCGGCCGATCGCGCACGCGTCGGCCACCCCGTCCAGCGGCACCGCACCGCTTGAGGTGGCGTTCTCCGCCGAGGGCTCGGAGGACCCGGAAGGCGAGGAGGTCACCTACTCGTGGGACTTCGGTGACGGCTCCACCTCCGACGAGCTGGCGCCGACGCACGTGTTCACCGAGAACGGCGTCTACAACGTCCAGCTCACCGTGACCGACCCGGCCGGCAAGACCGGCGTGGCCAACGTGTCGGTCACCGTCGGCAACACCGCGCCGTCGGTCGAGCTCACCGCGCCGGTCGACGGCGGGTTCTTCGACTTCGGCGACCGGGTCGCGTTCGACATCACGGTCACCGACCCGGAGGAGGAGGTCGACTGCGCCAACGCGGTGCTGGGGGTGTCGCTCGGGCACGACGCGCACGACCACCTGACCGACACCATCAACGCCTGCTCCGGCGAGTTCACCACGATCACCGACGACGGCCACGCCGGCGCGGACGTGTTCTACACGGCCGAGGCGAGCTACACCGACGGCGGCGCGAACGGCCAGCCCGCGCTGACCGGCCGCGACCTCGCGGAGCTCCAGCCCAAGCACAAGCAGGCGGAGTACCACGACTCGGCGTCCGGGATCGACGTGCAGGAGCAGGCCGGCGCGGAGTCCGGCAAACGCGTCGGCGACATCTCCGACGGTGACTGGATCGCGTTCGACCCGGTAAACCTGCACCAGATCGACGCCGTCGCCGCGCGGGTGTCGTCCAACGGCGCCGGGGGAGCGATCGAGCTGCGGGCCGGGTCGTCGACCGGTGACCTGGTGGCCACCATCCCGGTGCCGGACACCGGCGGCGGCAGCAGCTACCTGACGGTCCCGCCGGTGGCGGTCACCGACCCGGGTGGCACGACGAACCTGCACGCGGTGTTCAAGCCGACCGCCGACGGGCAGTTCACCGTGGACGCGTTCCACTTCGTCGGCAAGGGCGTGTCGGTCAACGCGGCGCCGTACGTCGCGGTGAACGCCGACCCGGCCGGCGGCGGCGCGCCGCTCGACGTCTCGTTCACCACCACGGTGACCGACCCGGAGGGCGACGAGCCGTTCACCTACGCGTGGGATCTCGGCGACGGGACGACCTCCACCGAGGCGAACCCGACGCACACCTACACCGAGCCCGGCACCTACACCGCGGAGGTGACGGTCACCGACGCGGCCGGGCGGTCGAAGGCGGCCTCGGTGCCGGTGGTGGTCACGATCCCGCCGATGCCGCCGATCGAGTGCGCCGACCCGGACGCGGCGGTCGACCGCAGCGACGAGTTCTCCTCCGACCGGCTCGACGGCTGCCGCTGGGACGCCGTGGTCCGCCCGGAGCTGACCGGCATGCGGATGTCCGACGGGGTGCTCAGCATCGACACCCTGCCGGGCGACATCAACGGCGGTGCGAACGACGACCCGAAGAACTTCGTCCTGCAGACCGCGCCCGGCGGCGACTGGACCCTGGAGACCCGGATGCGGGCGCCGCTCGTCGAGCGGTACCAGCTGGCCGGCTTCATGGTCCACGGCAACGACGACGACTACGTGAAGTTCGACGTGGTGTCGTTCAACGGGCCGGGGTCCACCGTGGACCTGCGGGCGGAGCTGGTGTCGGAGAACGACGGGCAGTTCGGCGCCGGCGGCAACCGGTCGATCACACTGGGCGCGGGCCCGGAGTCCGGCTGGTGGCACCTGCGGTTGGTCAAGTCGGGCAACACCTACTCCGGCTGGGTCTCCGACGGCGGCACGGAATGGGTGTCGCTCGGTGAGCCGGTGACCAACGACGTGCCGGACCCGCGGTTCGGGCTGATGGCCATCGGCCCGCAGCAGACCGAGGGCCCGGTGACGGTCGACTTCGACTGGTTCCGGGTGTCCGGGGTGGACAGCACGGCGCCGTCGGTGACCGCGGCGGTCTCGCCGGAGCCGGGGGAGTCGGGGTGGCACACCGCCGCGCCGACCGTGACCCTCTCGTCCGGCGACGGTGCGGGATCGGGCGTGGCCACCACCGAGTACCGCGTCGGCGACGGCGAGTGGGCGGCCTACACCGAGCCGTTCGCGGTGGACGAGGACGGCACGCACACCGTCGAGTACCGCGCGACCGACCGGGCCGGCAACGTCTCCGAGGTCGGCTCGGTCGAGGTCCGCGTGGACGCCACCGCGCCCGAACTGGCGGTGACCGGCCTGGCCGACGGCGTCACCTACGGCCACAGCGAGGACCGGGTGGTCGACTGGACGGCGTCGGACGCGGCCTCCGGCCTCGGCGAGGTCACGGCCACCCTCGACGGCGAGCCGGTGGCGAAGGGCAGCCGGCTGGAGTTCCCGGGCATGGCGCTCGGCGAGCACACGCTGGTGGTCCGGGCGCCGGACGTGGCCGGCCATGTGACGGAGCGGTCGGTCGTCTTCACGATCGGCACGTCGATCGCCGACCTGCAGGCGATGCTCGATCGGTTCCAGGCGGAGAACAAGGTCGGCTGGCTGGCCGGGCTGGTGCTGGAGGCGCAGCTCGACCAGGCGCGCCGGGAGGTCCAGCGGGACCGGACCGACCGGGCCGTCCGGCTGCTCACCGCCTTCCGCGCGACGACGGCGTTCCTGATCGACGACGCCCAGGCGCGCACGGTCCTACGCGCCGACGCCGCCGCGGTGATCGCGGCCCTGCGGTAACCCGAGACGGGGGCGGATGCCGGT
>DATABL010000158.1:0-24800 GCA_036259595.1 Actinophytocola sp. | reverse complement strand
CCGGTGTGCGAGTTGTCCACAGGGCAACGGCAGCCGGCCGAAACCGTCGGTGCCGGCCGGTAGCCAGGAAACAGGGGCGGGTGGGTTCATGTGGGGTCGCAGCATGTCCTGTTGGGACAGCAGCAGGTTGGGTTTTCTTTGGGGCTGAGCCAGTTCGTTGAGTTGGGCGGCGACGGCGAGGTGCTGGGACAGGTCGGTGCCGCGTTGCCGGGGTGAGTGCGGGTCAGCGAAACAGATCGCGAGATCGGTGGTCGGGGTGATCTCGGCCGGGCGGACCAGTTCTGTACTTCGGTCCCAGGTCAGCGCCCGGACGCGGGTGCGACGGCCGAACAGCGAAGCTGGCCGGACAGGGTGAGCTGCGGGCGGGAAGGCGACCTGATCACCGGCAAGAACGACAGATGCCGTTTCCCCAGCTCACCAGATGCGTTACCGATCACCCGTGCCGCTCGGGACAGGTGCGCACGGGGTGTTCGTGATCGCGCCGGCGGGGTTGGCGGGCGGTCAGGGGGCCAGCTTCGTTCGGTAGTGCTCGGTCAGTTCGGCCACGCGGTCCGCCGGCCAGGGGCGGCGGGGCGCGCCCTGGGTGGTGGCGAAGAACAGCTCCAACCGCACCTGCCAGGCCGCCAGGGCGGGTGGGAGCAGGTGGCCCAGTCGGCTCGGGACGGTCTGGATGACCTCCACCCGCACGCCCAGTTCGTCGTCGGCGATGATCTTCCAGGTGACGGTGCCGGCTGGCTCGTTGTCGTGTAGCCATTCGTAGGTCAGCTCGCGTGGGGCCTCGGCGTGGAGCAGGCGGCCGGCGGGGACGTGGTCGTTGAGCTCGGTGTCCTCGGTGAGGAGGGACCACACGTCGGCGGGTGGCTTCCACACCAGGTCGCGGGCGAAGTGCAGGTCGACGCCGTCCGGCGTTTCGTGGACGCTGCCCTCGGCCAGGCCGAACTCCTCGATGTAGGCCTCTGCCGGGGCCGGCCAGTCCTCGGGCGGGGGCGGCTGTTCGCCGGCCAGCTGGGCCAGCAACACCGCCAGGCATGCGTCCCAGCCGGCTGCCGTCCGGCCGGCACCCAGGCGGCCCACCCAGCCGCCGCCGAGTGTCTGGGTGAAGACCAGGTGGCAGCCGTCACCGTCGGGGATCAGTTCGAAGCGCAGGACGTCGGTGTTCCAGCGGAACATGTAGACCTTCGGCGGGTCGAACTCCAGCACCTCGCCGTCCCACTTCCCGTCGACCACGGCCTCCTCGGGAAACGTGAACCGCATCGGGGCGCCGGGGTGTGGCTCGGCCTCCACCGTCGCGGGGAACCAGTGCGCGAGTTCCGCCGGTTCGGTGATCGCCCGCCACACCTTCGCGGGGGAGTGGCGCAGCCGGCGTTCGAAGCGCAGCACCGGCTGGCCGTCGACCGTCCGCAGGCTCGCGCGCTCACTCATCGGGATCCTCCATCGTCTCCAGGTGTCGCTCCAACGCGTCCAAACCGGACGTCCACAGGCGACGGTACGGTTCGAGCCAGTCGTCCAGTTCCGCCAAAGGTTCCGGGCGAAGCCGATACCACCGGCGCTGGGCGTCCCGCCGGACCTCGACCAGGCCGGCGCCGCGCAGGACCTTCAGGTGCTTGGACACCGTCGGCTGGGTCAACGCCAGCCGGTCGACCAGTTCGCCGACGGGGCGCTCACCCTCGCGCAGGAGGTCGAGGATCTCCCGCCGGTGAGGCTCGGCCAGCACCTCGAATGTGGATGCCATGTGGGCAATATAGCCTGTGCGGCATATGCGCGCTAGGTCAGGATGCGAAGGAGGCGGGCGACCTCGTCGGCGACCGCGGTCCGGCCGGCGCCCAGGTACTTGCGCGTATCCACGACCTGCGGGTTCTCGGTCAGGAACGCGCGCACGGCGGCGGTGAACGTCTTGTTCAGCTGGGTCGCGATGTTGATCTTCGTCATGCCGGCGACGACCGCGCGGCGCAGGTCGTCGTCGGGCACCCCGGACGACCCGTGCAGCACCAGCGGCACCGGGACCGCCTCGCGCAGGCGGCCGATCAGCTCCAGGTCGACCGCCGCGTCGCGGGTGAGCATCGCGTGCGAGGTGCCGACCGCCACCGCGAGTGCGGCCACGCCGGTAGCGTCCACATAGGACCTCGCCTCGGCGGGGTCGGTGCGCGCCCCGGGCGCGTGCACGCCGTCCTTGCCGCCGACCTCACCCAGCTCGGCCTCGACCCACACCCCGCGCTCCCGGCAGTGCGCCACGACCGCCGCCGTGGCGGACACGTTGTCCTCGTAGGACATCGTGGACGCGTCGTACATCACCGAGCCGAAGCCGAGCCGGACCGCCTCGTGCACGAGGTCGACGTCGGTGGCGTGGTCCAGGTGCACCGCGACCGGCGCGGACGAGGCCCGCGCGACCGCCAACGTCGCCAGCGCCAGCGGTTCCAGCGCGCCGTGGTAGCGGACCGCGTTCTCGCTGATCTGCAGCACGACCGGCACGCCGGCCGCCTCGGCGCCGGCGACCAGGGCCTCGGCGTGCTCGAGCTGGATCACGTTGAACGCACCCACCCCGCGCCCGGCCTTGGCGGCGGGGTCGACGATCTCAGCGGTCGGGGTCAGCATGGGGCAGCTCCTCCACTTCGATGGCCGGCGCGAGCCGCCGGTAGGTGTCCAGGTCGACGTCGCCGGCGAGCGGGCACACGACCGCGGCGGCGGACAGCGCCACGGCGTCGGCGAGCAGCGCGGGCCAGTCGTCACCGCGTGCGAGTCCGGCGGCCAGCGCGGCGACGCACGCGTCACCGGCGCCGGTCGGGTTGCCGCGCACGAGTTCCGGCCGCGCCCGCCACGTGCCGTCGCCGGTGACGGCGAGCAGCCCGTCCGCGCCGAGCGAGGCGACGACCGCGCCGGTGCCGCGTGCGCGCAGCTCCCGCGCCGCGGCGAGCGGGTCGTCGTGGCCGGCGACCTCGGCCAGCTCGTCGGCGTTCGGTTTGACCAGCCGGGGTCCGGCGGGGATGCCGTCCAGCAGCGCCGGGCCGGCGGCGTCCAGGACGACCGGTGTCGTGGTGGCGCGGATCAGCTGCGCGTAGGCGTCGGAGGGCAGGCCCGGCGGCAGGCTGCCCGACAGGACCACGACGTCGGCCCGCTCGGCCAGCTGGTGGAAGTCGCCGACGAGGCGCGCCCAGTCCGAGATGGACACCCGAGGGCCCGGCTCGTTGAGCGGGGTCGCCTCCTCGGGGGTCACCACGGTGACCGTGCGGCGCGCCGGCCCGTCGAGTTCCACGAGCGACTCCCGGATGCCGGCCGCCGCGAGGTCGGCCTGGAGCTCCGTGCCGCCCGCGAACCCGGTGACCAGCGTGTCGTGGCCGAGCGCGTGCAGCACCCGGGCGACGTTGACACCCTTGCCGCCGGCCCGGACGGCGACCTCCGACACCCGGTGCGAGCGGCCGGGACGCAACGCGGGCACGTGGTAGGTGACGTCCAGCGCGGCGTTCAGGGTCACGGTCAGGATCACGTCGCCGCCCGCCACGCCAGGATGCCGGCACCGATGCAGCCGGCGTTGTCGCCCAGCGCGGCCCGCACCAGCGTCGGCACCCGCTGGAACGTCATCCGGCCCGCCAGCGAGTCACGCAGCGGGGCCAGCAGCGTGTCGCCGGACTCCGCGAGCCCGCCGCCGATCGCCACGACCTCGGGGGCCAGCAACGTGATCGCCGTGGCCAGCGCCCCCGCCAGGCCGTCGACCGCGCGGGCCCACACGGCGGCGGCGTCCGGATCGCCGGCCTCGACGGCGGCGGCGACCTCCGCGGCCCGGGTGACCGGCCGGCCGGTGCGCGCGGCGTAGTGTCGGGCGATGAACGCCGCCGACGCGACGGTCTCCAGGCAGCCGCGGGTGCCGCAGCCGCACACCGACCCCTGTGGATCGACCACGATGTGCCCCAGTTCGCCGGCGTAGCCGTCGGCGTCGAGGCGGTGGCCGTCGACCAGCACCGCCGCCGCGATCCCGGTGCCGATCGGCACGAACATGGCGTTCGGCTTCCCGGTGGCCGCGCCGACGGTGAACTCCGCCAGGCCGCCCGTGCGCACGTCGTGGCCGAGCGCGACGGGCATGCCCGCGGCGTCGGCGAGCCGGTCGCGCAGCGGCAGGTCCCGCCAGCCGAGGTTGACCGCGGCGACCGCGATGCCGTGCCGCTCGTCGACGATCCCCGGCGCCGCGACGCCGACCCCGACGACCGGGACGTCGCCGGCCGCGGCGCGCAGCTCGTCGATCAGCTCGACGATCTGTCCCACGTCGACGCTGCCGCCGACCCGGCGGGTGGGGGTGCGTTGCGTGTGCACGACACGCAGGTCCTCGGCCACGAGCGCGGCCTTGATCGAGGTGCCGCCGACGTCGATCGCCGCGACGAGCCGGTTCATGTCCCGTCCTCCGCAGGTCAGGGGAGGCTACATTGCACCACGTGGACCGCTACGAACGGCTGAGCACCCTGCTCGACCTGCTCGGACAGCGCGGCCGGGTCGACGTCGACGACCTGGCCGCCGAGCTCGACGTGTCGTCCGCCACGATCCGCCGGGACCTCGATCACCTCGCCGAGCAGCAGCTGCTCACCCGGACGCGCGGGGGCGCGGTGGCCAACAGCGTCGCCTACGACCTGCCGCTGCGCTACAAGTCCGCGCGGCACGCGTCGGAGAAGGAGCGCATCGGCCGGGCGGCGGCGGCGTCGGTGGCGCGGGGGAGCGTGATCGGCCTCAACGGCGGCACCACGACGACGGAGATCGCGCGGGCGCTGGTGATCCGCCCGGACCTGGCGACCCCGGCCGACGAGCCCGCGGTGACGCTGGTCACCAACGCGCTGAACATCGCCGGGGAGCTCGCGGTGCGGCCGCACGTCAAGCTCGTGCTGACCGGGGGCGTGGCGCGGCCGCAGTCGTTCGAGCTGACCGGCCCGCTGGCCACGCGGGTCCTGGCGGAGATCACGATGGACGTGGTGTTCCTCGGGGTGGACGCGGTCGACCCCGTGCAGGGGGCGTACGCGCACCACGAGGGCGAGGCGAGCATCAACCGGCTGATGGCGGAACGGGCGCGCCGGATCGTGGTGGCGGCGGACAGCTCGAAGCTGGGGCGGCACGCGTTCGCGCGGATCTGCCCGACCTCGTCGATCGACCTGCTGATCACCGACGAGGGCGCGCCGGCCGAGCTGGTGAAGGCGTTCGAGCACGAGGGCGTCGCGGTCGAGACCGTGTGAGGCCGGCGCTCGGCCGCCGTCGGTGAGCTGGGTGCCGAGCGGGTGCGGGTGCCGCAGCCAACGGCCGACCCGGTGGGTGGCGACGAGCCCGCTGTCGCGAAGAACGCTCAGGTGCTCGCTGACCGTGCTGTTCGGCAGGCCACAGCGGCGGGCGAGCCCGGTTGTCGACGTCGGTTCGGACAGCGCCGACAGCCCGCCGACTAACCCCCGACCGGGTTTGGTCAGGGGTGGTGGCCGAGCATGCGCAGGACCAGGTCGGCGTACTGGTGGGCCAGCTCGGCCGGGGTCTGGCGGGTGGACTCGTGGTACCAGCGGGAGACGTCGATCCCCAGGCCCAGCACCGCCCGGGCCGCCGTGCGGACGTCCGGGACGGCGAACGCGCCGGCCTCGACCCCCCGGGTGATCACGTCCCGCACCAGCTGTTCGGTGCGGCGGCGGAGGTCGGCCACCACCTCGTACTCGTCCGGCGGCAGCGCGCCCAGCTCGTGCTGCACCACCCGTGCCACGACGTGGCGGTTCGCGTGCCAGGCCACGAACATCTCCACGAACGAGCGCATCGTCGTCACCGGGTCGCGGTCGGCGGCCACCACGCGTTCGACCATCGTCAGCATGCGTTCGTGGCCGCTGCGGCTGATCGCGAACAGCACCGCCGACTTCGCCGGGAAGTGCACGTACAGCGCCGCCGGGCTCATGCCGGCCGCCGTCGCGATGTCCCTGGTCGTGGTCGCGTGGTAGCCGCGTTCGGCGAACGACTCCACCGCGGCCGCCATCAGGCGCCGGGCCGCGTCGGGGCGGACGTCGGGCCAGAGGTCGTCCGCTTCCGCCGTGGTCACCGGCGTGGTCACCGGGGAGCGGGCAGGTCGACCAGCGGCGCGAGCAGGCGGCGGTGCTCGCCCGGGGTGCCGAGCGCGATCTGGTCGGCCTTGGCGCGCTTGAGGTACAGGTGCGCCGGATGCTCCCAGGTCATCCCGATGCCGCCGTGCAGCTGTACGCACTCCTCGGCCGCGTGCACGGCGACCGTCGAGCACAGGGAGTTCGCCAACAGCGCGGCCACGTGCGCGTCGGGACCACCGACCGCGTCGGCGGCGTGCCGGGCCGCGGCCCGGGCCAGGGCCAGCTCACCGAACAGGTCGGCCAGGCGGTGCTTGAGCGCCTGGAACGAGCCCACCGGGCGACCGAACTGGTGGCGCTCCTTGAGGTAGGCGACCGTGGTCGTCAGGCACCAGTCCGCGATGCCGACCTGCTCGGAGGCCAGCAGCGCCGCCGCTGTCCACAGTGCACCGTCCAGAGCGGACTCCGCGTCGCCCGGCAGTTGGGTCGACGAGGCGCCGTCGAGCGTGACGTCGGCGATCGGGCGGGTCAGGTCCAGCGACGCCGCGGGCGTGACGCCCACCTCGGCCTGGTCGACCCGCACCGCGTGCAGCGTCGGGCCGGTCTCACCGACCGCCGGCACGACCAGCACGTCCGCGGCGGCCGCGTCGGCCACCGAGCGGATCCGGCCGCGCAGCACCCCGTCCGCGAACTCCACGGTGGACGGGAACGCCGCACCCGGTGCGGTGGCCAGGGAAACGGCCAACGCGCCGACCGAGCGACCGGAGGCGAGCGCGCCGAGCAGTGCCTCGTCCGCCGGCTCGCAGCCGAGCAGGGCGGTGGTGGCCAGCACGGCGCTGCCGAGGAACGGCACCGGGGCGACCGTCCGGCCCAGCTCCTCCAGCACGACCGCCACCTCGCGTGCGGAGGCGCCCTGGCCGCCCAACGACTCCGGCACGTGCAGCGACCCGGCACCCAGGTCGGCGCTGAGCGTGCGCCACAGGTCCAGGTCGTGGGGCTTGTCGGTCTCGCAGCGGGCCAGGATCGACGCCGGCTGCGCGCGGTCGGCCAACAGGTCGGCCACGCTGGCCCGGAGCTGGTCCTCGACGTCGGAGTACAGCAGGTTCATCGCGGCAGGTCCTTCCACGGCACCTTCGTGTCCACCCGGGCCTCGGCGGGCAGGCCGAGCACCCGCTCGGCGATGATGTTGCGCAGCACCTCGGAGGTGCCGCCCTCGATCGAGTTGCCCTTGGCGCGCAGATAGCGGTAGCCGGCCTCGCGGCCCAGGAAGTCGACCTGGTCCGGCCGCCGCATGGTCCAGTCGTCGTAGCGCAGGCCGTCGTCGCCGAGCATCTCCAGCTCCAGGCCGCTCAGCTCCTGGTTCAGCCGCGCGAACGCCAGCTTCATCGCCGAGCCCTCCGGGCCGGGGTGGCCGACCGCGAGCTGCTGGCGCAGCCGGACGCCGGCCAGCCGCAGCGCCTCCGACTGGACCCACAGGTCGAGCAGCCGGTCGTGCAGCTCCGGCGTGCGGACCTCCGGGCGGTCCCGCCACGTCCCGGCGACCGCGCCGACCATGCCGCCCTCGCGGGGCACCGGGCGCCCGCCGATCGCGACGCGCTCGTTCATCAGCGTGGTCTGCGCGACGCGCCAGCCGTCACCGACCTCGCCGAGCCGGTCCGAGTCCGGGATCCACGCGTCGGTCATGAAGACCTCGTTGAACTCCGCCTCGCCGGTGATCTGGCGCAGCGGCCGCACCTCGACGCCGGGGGTGGTCATGTCCAGCACGAAGTACGACAGGCCGGCGTGTTTGGGCACGTCGGGGTCGGTGCGGGCCAGCAGGATCGCCCAGCGGGCGGTGTGCGCGCTGGAGGTCCAGACCTTCTGGCCGGTGACCCGCCAGCCGTCGCCGTCGCGCACCGCCCTGGTGCCGGCGGCCGCGAGGTCCGAGCCCGCACCGGGCTCGGAGAACAGCTGGCACCACACCTCCTCACCGGTCCACAGTGGACGCAGGAGCCGGTGTTTCTGCTCGTCGGTGCCGAAGGCCAGGATCGTCGGCGCGGCCATGCCGAGCCCGATGCCGATGCGGCGGGGGTCGTTGTCCGGCGCGCCCGCCAGCTCCTCGTCGACGACGTTCTGCAGCTCCCGCTCGGCGCCGAGGCCGCCGAGCCCTTCCGGGAAGTGCACCCAGGCGAGGCCGGCGTCGAACCGGGCGCGCAGGAAGTCCAGCCGATCCATCGTCGACGGATCGTGCCCGGCCAGGAACTCGCGTGTCCGCTCGCGCAGCGTCTCGGCGTTCACGGGACGTACATCACGATCGTCTCGGCGACGCAGGCCGGTTTGTCCCCACCCTGGATCTCCACGGTCCAGCGCAGGGTCGCCTGCCTGCCCCGCTCCTTGTCGGTCACGTCGACCAGCTCGGCGCCCACCCGGATCTTCGAGCCGACCGGCAGCAGGCTCGGGAAACGCACCCTGCCCAGGCCGTAGTTGATGCCCATGCTGACGTTGTCGACCGAGTAGACCTGCTTGCCCAGCATGGGGATCAGCGAGAGCGTCAGGTAGCCGTGGGCGATCGTGCTGCCGAACGGGCCGTCCTTGGCGCGTTCGGTGTCCACATGGATCCACTGGTGGTCACCCGTGGCGTCGGCGAACCGGTCGATCCGGTCCTGGGTGACCTCGAGCCAGTCGCTGTGGCCGAGGTGCTCGCCCACGGCGGCGGTGAACTCGTCGAGATCGGCGAAGGTGCGCATCGGCGTCCTCAGTCCTGTGGCCCGCCGGCCACGTAGATCACCTGGCCGGACACGAAACCGGACTCCTCGCCGGCCAGGAACGACACGGTCGCCGCGATGTCCTCCGGCTGGCCGACCCGGCGCACCGGGATCCCCGCCGCGGCGCTGTTCTTGAAGTCCTCGAAGCTCACGCCGACGCGCTCGGCGGTGGCCGCGGTCATCTCGGTCTCGATGAACCCGGGCGCGACCGCGTTGACGGTGACGCCGAACTTGCCGAGCTCGATCGCGAGCGTCTTGGTGAACCCCTGCATGCCGGCCTTGGCGGCGGCGTAGTTGGCCTGCCCGCGGTTGCCGAGCGCGGAGGTGCTGGAGAGGTTGACGATGCGGCCCCAGCCCTGCTCGGTCTGGTGCTTCTGCACCTCGCGGCTCATCAGGAACGCGCCGCGCAGGTGCACGCCGAGGACCGCGTCCCAGTCGTCCTCGGTCATCTTGAACAGCAGGTTGTCCCGGGTGATGCCGGCGTTGTTGACCAGCACGGTCGGCGGGCCCAGCTCGTCGACGACCCGCGCGACCGCCGCCTCGACCGCGGCCGCGTCGGCGACGTTCGCGCCGACCGCGATCGCGGAGCCGCCCTGGGCGGTGATCGCCTCGACGGTGTCGGCGCAGGTGTCCGCGGCGAGGTCGAGCACCCCGACCGCGAAGCCGTCCTGTGCGAGTCGCTTGGCGACCGCCGCCCCGATGCCGCGGGCGGCACCGGTCACGATCGCGACACGGGAGTGGGCCACTGGTTCTGTCCTCCACGCTGTGTTCGCCGTTGGTCCTAGCTAAGCAAGCGCTTAGTAAGGTAGCTCCCCGCGGTGGGGGCTGTCCAGGCCCGCACGAGGCACTGCCGGCTTGCCTAAATAGTTTAGGCAAATGTACCCTTCCTGCAGGTAACTGGAAGGAGGGTTATGGCACGCGTCGGTCTCACCACGGAACGTCTGACCCGGGCCGGGGCGGAGCTGGCCGACGAGCTGGGCTTCGACCAGGTGACCCTCTCGGCGCTCGCCCGGCGGTTCGAGGTCAAGGTCGCCAGCCTGTACTCACACGTGCGGAGCTCCGAGGACCTCCGGACCAGGATCGCCCTGCTCGCCCTGGCCGAGCTCGCCGACCGGGCCGCCGACGCCCTCGCGGGCCGGGCCGGCAAGGAGGCCCTGACCGCACTGGCGAACGTCTACCGCGACTACGCCAAGACGCATCCCGGCCGCTACGCCGCGGCCCAGCTCAGGCTCGACCCGGAGACCGCGGCCGCCAGTGCCGGCGTCCGGCACGCCCAGCTGACCCGCGCGATCCTGCGCGGCTACGACCTGACCGGCGCGGACCAGACGCACGCGGTCCGGCTGCTGGGCAGCGTCTTCCACGGCTACGTCAGCCTC
Source organism: Actinophytocola sp. (assembly GCA_036259595.1). Classification (GTDB taxonomy): domain Bacteria; phylum Actinomycetota; class Actinomycetes; order Mycobacteriales; family Pseudonocardiaceae; genus Actinophytocola. Next base: position 14,642 of record DATABL010000158.1, on the reverse strand, counting down.
GAGTTGGGCGGCGGCTTCGACCACAGCGCCCCCGACACCGAGCAGACCTGGGCCCGGATCCTCGACGCCCTCGACTCCCTCCTACGGAACTGGCCGGACTGAGCACATGCACGACTGGATCACCACCCCCGTCACCGCCGACCTCCTGCGCGGCGCCGCCGACCTGGAGCGCACCGGCCGCGGTGTGCTGCCGCACCGGCTGCCCGCGTGGGCCCGCGCCCAGTGCGCCGACGGGCAGCTCGCCATGGCCGAGGCGGAGCCCTCCGGCGTCCGGCTGGTCCTCCGCACCCGGGCCACCGCCATCGAGCTGGACACGCTGCCCACCAAACGGGTCTACGCCGGCACGCCGCGCCGCCCGGACGGCGTGTACGACCTGCTCGTCGACGGTCACCTGGCCGGGCAGGGCAGCGTGCCCGGCGGCAACACGCTGACCCTCGACCCGGCCACCGGAACCGCCCGGAACGAGCCCGGCCAGGTCGGCACGCTCCGCTTCACCGGCCTGCCCGACCGGGTCAAGGACATCGAGCTCTGGTTGCCGCACAACGAGATCACCGAACTCGTCGCGCTGCGCACCGACGCTCCCGTCGAGCCGGCACCGGACCGGGGTCGCAGGGTGTGGTTGCACCACGGCAGCTCGATCAGTCACGGCTCCAACGCCACGAGCCCCACCACCACGTGGCCCGCGCTCGCCGCCGCCCACGGCGGGGTGGAGCTGGTCAACCTGGGGCTGGGCGGGAGCGCCCTGCTCGACCCGTTCACCGCCCGCACCCTGCGGGACACCCCGGCCGACCTGATCAGCGTCAAGCTCGGTATCAACCTGGTGAACGCCGACGTGATGCGCCTGCGCGCGTTCACCCCGGCCGTCCACGGCTTCCTCGACACCATCCGCGACGGGCACCCGGACGTGCCGCTGCTGGTCGTCTCGCCGATCTACTGCCCGATCCACGAGGACACCCCCGGCCCCGGTGCCTTCGACGCCGGCGCGCTGCGGGAGGGACGGCTCCGGTTCCGGGCCACCGGCGACCCCGCGGAGCGCGCCGCCGGGAAACTCACGCTCACCGTCATCCGGGACGAGCTGGCCGGGATCGTGGCGCGGCGGACGGCCGGCGATCCGAACCTGTCCTACCTCGACGGCCGCGAGCTCTACGGCGAGGCCGACTTCGCCGAACTGCCGCTGCCCGACGCGCTGCACCCGGACGCCGCCACCCACCGGCGCATCGGGGAACGCTTCACCGCGCTCGCCTTCGCCGCCGGCGGCCCCTTCGGGTGAACGTCAGAACTCGAAGCCGCCCGGTTTGGCGTTGCGGTCGGCGAGCAGGCCGGCGAGGGTCGCGATCGCGATCTCCGGCGGCGTGCGGGAGCCGATGTTGAGCCCGATCGGGCGGTGGACGCGGGCGATCGCCGGTTCGTCGACGCCGAGGTCGCGGAGGGCGGCGACGTGCGGGCCGGGGTGGCGCGGGTTGCCCATGATGCCGACCCACCGGACGTTCAGCGCGAGCGCGTCGCGCAGGATCGGGCCGAGCTCGGGGCGGTGGTGGTCGGTGAGCACGATGTCGGTGTCGCCGTCCAGACCGTCGGGGAGACGGGGCACCACGGTGGTCTCGGCGTGCTCGTCGTTGGTGACGCGGCCGCGTTCGGGCTCGACGAGCGTGGTGCGGTAGCCCAGGTCGCGGCCGTACCGGATCAGGTAGTCCGCGACCGGCGACGCGAACACCGCGACCAGGGTGCGCGACTCGGTGGCGTTCGGAGCGCCGTGGGCGACGGCGCAGCTGGCGTCGATCTCCATGACCTTAGGGTGACACGGGTGACGGCTCTTCCGTACAACGGAGCATCGCTGGACCGCGCCGGTGCGCGCCGTGCGGACCCGGCGTGGATCGAGTGCGCGCGGGCGCACCCCGGTGCGCGGGTGCTGGCCTTCCGGCGCGACGGCTGCCTGACCGCGGACGGGCGGCCGGTGTCGTTCGACGGCGAGCCGGGGGTGTTCCTCGGGCTCGACGGGGACGCCGGGGTGTTCGCCGCCGACCTGTCGGACCTGGCGGAACCGGACGCGCTCGCGCTCGCCGGGGCGGACGCGGTGAGCGATGTGCGGCAGCTGTTCGGGTCGGTCGACCCGGCGGAGGCGGCCGTGCTGGCCTACGCGCGCGGGATGCTGCACTGGCACCGCAACCAGCGGTTCTGCGGTGCGTGCGGGAGCGCGACGGAGCCGCGGCACGCCGGGCACCAGCTGGTGTGCGGCGGGTGCGGGAAGCTGCTGTTCCCGCGGATCGAGCCGGCCGTGATCATGCTGGTGACCTCGCCCGACGGACGGCGGTGCCTGCTGGCGCGGCACCGCGGGGCGGCGCCCGACGCGTACTCGACGCTGGCCGGGTTCGTCGAGATCGGCGAGGGCCTGGAGGACGCCGTGCGGCGAGAGCTGGTCGAGGAGGCCGGTGTCGCGGTGGCCGCGGTGCGGTACCAGGCGTCGCAGGCGTGGCCGTTCCCGTCCGGGCTGATGGTCGGGTTCCGGGCGGTCGCGGCGTCGGACGTGGTCGCGGTGGACGAGGACGAGCTGGTCGAGGCGCGCTGGTTCACCCGGTCGGCGGTGCGTGAGCTGATCGAGCGGCACCGGGCGGCCGGGCGGGAGCGGCGTGACTCGATCGAGTCACACCTCGTGTCGACCTGGCTCGACGAGGAGTAGTCGCGTGGGCGACTTCGAGGAGTTGGTGGCCGAGGCGTCGGCGGTCTCCGTGTCGGGGTGGGACTTCTCGTGGCTGGACGGGCGAGCGACCGAGGAGCGGCCGTCCTGGGGGTATTCCGCGATGCTGGCGGAGCGGATGGCCCGCGCGCGGGTGGCGCTGGACGTGCAGACCGGCGGCGGCGAGGTGCTTGCCGGGGTGCCGCGGCTCGCACCGGTGACCGTGGCGACCGAGGGGTGGCCGCCGAACCTCGCGCGGGCGCGGTCTGTGCTCGGCCCGCGCGGGGTCACCGTGGTCGCCGACCAGGACGAACCCGCGAGCACTCTTCACGAGTCCGGCCGACCTCCGTTGGCAATGCCACTCGCCCGGGCAAAGGCCGGTCCGTCGGCCCGTTTCGACAAGTGCTCGCCATTGCCGTTCCGGGACGACGTGTTCGACCTCGTGGTCAGCCGGCACCCGGTGACGACCTGGTGGAGCGAGATCGCTCGGGTGCTGGCGCCCGGCGGCACCTACCTCTCGCAGGAGGTGGGGCCGGCGAGCGTGTTCGAGCTCGTCGAGTTCTTCCTCGGGCCGCAGCCGGAGGACGTGCGGAACGGACGGCACCCGGACCGGACCCGGCGCGGGGCGGAGGACGCCGGCCTGGAGGTGGTGGACCTGCGCATGGAGCGACTGCGCACCGAGTTCCACGACATCGGGGCGGTGGTCTACTTCCTGCGCAAGGTGATCTGGATGGTGCCGGGCTTCACCGTGGCCGAGTACCGCGCGAGGCTGCGCGAGCTGCACGACCTGATCGAGACCGAGGGCCGGTTCCTGGCGCACACCACGAGGATCCTGGTGGAGGCGCGCAAGCCGTCTACTGTGGACTCATAGACCTCTCCTGGCGGGTGATCGGGGTGAGGTTGGCTTCCGTCGAGTAGGGGCGGTCGGGGGAGGTCTCCGCGTGGTCGATTTCTCCTTCCGTGGGTGAGCGGCCGCAGCCGGGACACGAGCAGTTTTCGCTCATGTGTTCGATTGTACGGAGGTTTGCCGGGGGCGGCAACCGGGGGACCCTGAGACGACACACTGGAGGCTGGAGGTGACGCATGCGCTTCCGGAACCGGGCGGACGCCGGACGTGCGCTGGCCGAGGAGCTGGACCCGCTGCGGGGCGAGGCGCCGATCGTGCTGGGCCTGCCGCGCGGCGGGGTGCCGGTCGCCGCGCAGGTCGCGACCGGGCTCGGCGCGCCGCTGGACATCGTGCTCGTGCGCAAGATCGGCGCCCCCGACCGGGCGGAGCTGGCGGTGGGCGCGGTCGGCGAGGACGGGGTGACCGTGCGGAACGACGACGTCCTGGCCGAGCTCGGCCTGGCCTGGGCGGACGTGTCCGACCAGGTGGAACGGGAGCGCGCGGAGATCGTCCGCCGGGCGACGGCGCTGCGGCCGGGCGGGGCCCGGCCGAGCCTGCGGGACCGGACCGTGGTGCTGGTCGACGACGGCATCGCGACCGGCGCGTCGGTGGTCGCGGCGATCCGGGTGCTGCGCCGGCTCGGCGTCCGGCGGCTCGCGCTGGCGGTACCGGTGGCCCCGGCCGACGCGCTGCCCCGACTGCGCGAGCTCGCGGACGACGTGGTCTGCCCGGTGGCACCGAGCCTGTTCGTCGCGGTGGGGCAGTGGTACGACGACTTCGCGCAGGTGTCCGACCGCCAGGTGCGCGCGCTGCTCGCGACCTCCACTGTGGACAGAGCCTGATCCGGCCCCGATATTCGTTGGTGTCGCGGCCACCGCGCGGCTAGCGTCCGCGTCGGTGGGTCAGCAGATCGGAGATGCCGGATGACCTCTCAACTCGTCGCGCTCTGCTTCGACGCGCACGACCCACGCGGGCTCGCGCGCTTCTGGGCCGGAGTCCTGGGCTGGGACGAAACCGATGACACCGATGACGGAATCGCGCTCCTGCCGACCGACGACACCGGGTTCCAGCTCCGCTGTCTGCCGAGCGAGGCGACCAAGACCGGCCAGAACCAGATCCATTTCGACCTGACGAGCACGTCCCTGGAGGACCAGCGGCGGACGGTGGCGACGGCGCTCGAACTCGGCGCGCGGCACATCGACGTCGGTCAACGCCCGGACGAGGGGCACGTGGTGCTCGGCGACCCCGAGGGCAACGAGTTCTGCGTCCTCGGGCCGGGCAACGACTTCCTCGCCGACTGCGGATTCCTCGGCGCGCTCGCCTGCGACGGCACGCAGGCGGTCGGGTACTTCTGGAGCGAGGCCCTGGGCTGGCCACTGGTCTGGGACCAGGACCAGGAGACCGCGATCCGCTCGCCACACGGCGGCCCGAAGCTCACCTGGGGCGGTCCGCCGGTGGCGCCGAAGACGGGGAAGAACCGGCTGCACTTCGACCTCGCCCCACCCGCGAACGGTGACCAGCGGGCGGAGGTCGACCGTCTGGTCTCCCTCGGCGCGACTCGCCTCGACACCGGCCGGCCCGAGGGCGGCCGGGTGGCGATGGCCGATCCCGACGGCAACGAGTTCTGTCTGCTGACTCCTCGATAACGGTCAGAGCTGGCCGGCGTCGGTGATCGTGACGGCCGCCGCGCCGATCTCGTCGGAGTCGGCGAGGTCGATGTCGGCGGTGAAGCCCCAGTCGTGGTCGCCCGCGGGGTCGGCGAAGATCTGGCGGACCTGCCAGCGGTCGGCCTGCTGGTCGATGATCAGGAACTTCGGGCCCCGCGCGTCCGGGCCGGTGTCGATCTCGTCGTGCAGGTCGAAGTACGGCTCCAGCGCGTCCGCCCAGGCCTCGGCGTCCCAGCCGGACTCGGCGTCCAGGGCGCCCAGCGCCGCGTAGTCGCGGCCGGCGGCCAGCTGGACGCGGTGGAACAGCGCGTTGCGGACCAGTACGCGGAACGCCCGGGTGTTCGTCGTGACCGCCGGTACGCGGTCGTCGGGTTCGGTGAGCGGCTCGTCGGTGGGGTTGGTGAGCTTCTCCCACTCGTCCAGCAGGCTCGAGTCGACCTGCCGGACCAGCTCGCCCAGCCACTCGATCAGGTCGGCCAGCTCCTCGGTCTTCGCCTCGTCCGGGACGGTCTGGCGCAGTGCCTTGTACGTGTCGGCCAGGTAGCGCAGCACCATGCCCTCACTGCGCGCGAGCTGGTAGAAGCCGACGTACTCGACGAACGTCATCGCGCGCTCGTACATGTCCCGCGCCACCGACTTCGGTGACAGGTGGTAGTCGGCGACCCACGGGTGCCCGCGCCGGTACGTCTCGTACGCCGCGGCCAGCAGCTCCGCCAGCGGCTTCGGGTGGGTCACCTCCTCCAGCAGCGCCATCCGGTCGTCGTACTCGATGCCCTCGGCCTTCATCGCCTGGACGGCCTCGCCGCGCGCCTTGAACTGCTGGGCGCCCAGCACCTGCCTCGGGTCCTCCAACGTGGACTCGATGACCGACAGCACGTCCAGCGGGTAGCTCGGGTCGGTCCGGTCCAGCAGCTCGATCGTCGCCAGCGCGAGCGGGGACAGCGGCTGGTTCAGCGCGAAGTCGAGCTGCAGGTCCACGGTCAGCCGCACCCGCCGGCCGTGCTCGTCCGGCTCGTCGAGCTGTTCCACCACGCCGGCCGCCAGCAGCGCCCGGTAGATCGCGATCGCCCGGCGGATGTGCCGGCGCTGCGCGGGGCGGTCCTCGTGGTTGTCCTCCAGCAGCTCGCGCATCGCCGTGAACGCGTCGCCGGGGCGGCCGATCACGTTGAGCAGCATGGCGTGGCTCACCTGGAAGCTCGACGTCAGCGGCTCCGGCTCGGCCTCGACCAGCCGCTGGAACGTCGGCTCGCCCCAGCCGATCGAGCCCTCCGGCGGCTTCTTGCGCACCACCTTGCGGCGCTTCTTCGGGTCGTCGCCCGCCTTCGCCAGCGCCTTCTCGTTCTCGACGACGTGCTCGGGGGCCTGCACCACCACGTTGCCGACCGTGTCGTAGCCGGCCCGCCCCGCCCGGCCGGCGATCTGGTGGAACTCCCGGGCCTTGAGCAGCCGCACCCGCTGACCGTCGTACTTGGACAGTGCGGTGAACACGACGGTCCTGATCGGCACGTTGATACCGACGCCGAGGGTGTCCGTGCCGCACACGATCTTCATCAGCCCGGCCTGCGCGAGGCGTTCCACCAGCCGGCGGTACTTCGGCAGCATGCCCGCGTGGTGCACGCCGATCCCGTGCCGCACCAGCCGGGACAGCGTCTTCCCGAAGCCCGCGGTGAAACGGAAGTTGCCGATCAGCTCGGCGATCCGGTCCTTCTCCGCCCGGCTGCACACGTTGATGCTCATCAGCGACTGCGCGCGCTCCAACGCCGCCGCCTGGGTGAAGTGCACGACGTAGATCGGTGCCTCGTTGGTGGCGAGCAGCTCCTCGATCGTCTCGTGCAGCGGCGTCAGCCGGAACGAGTAGAACAGCGGGACCGGACGCTCCGCGGAGGTGACCACCGTCGTCGACCGGCCGGTGCGCCGGGCCAGGTCCTCCTCGAACCGGGTGACGTCGCCCAGAGTGGCCGACATCAGCAGGAACTGGGCCTTGGGCAGCGCCAGCAGCGGCACCTGCCACGCCCAGCCCCGGTCGGGCTCGGCGTAGAAGTGGAACTCGTCCATCACCACCTGGCCGACGTCGGCGTCGGCGCCCTCGCGCAGGGCGATGTTGGCCAGGATCTCGGCGGTGCAGCAGATGATCGGCGCGGCCGGGTTGACCGCGGAGTCACCGGTCAGCATGCCGACGTTGACCGCGCCGAACACCTCGCACAGCGCGAAGAACTTCTCCGACACCAGGGCCTTGATCGGCGCGGTGTAGAACGTGCGCTGCCCGTTCGCCAGCGCGACGAAGTGCGCGCCGGTGGCGACCATGCTCTTGCCGGACCCGGTCGGCGTGGACAGGATCACGTTCGACCCGGAGACGATCTCGATCATCGCCTCCTGCTGCGCCGGATAGAGCGTCAGGCCCTGCTCCTCGGCCCACGTGCCGAACGCGTCGAACAGGGAATCCGGGTCGGGCTCGGCCGGCAGCGCCTCGATGAGTGTCATGGTGCCCCGATCGTGCCCGATCGGTGCCGGGTCGCCCAAGTCAGGTGGTGGGTGGGAACGGGACGAGCACCGTGGTGACGTTGTCGTGCCCACCCAGCTCCAGCGCGATCCTGGTCAGCTCGTCCGCACCGGCCATCGCGCCCACCTCGGCGGGCGCGCCGGGCAGCGCGTCGACCAGGGCGGCCGGCTCGGGCAGGTAGTTCCACAGCCCGTCGCTGCACAGGAGCACCAGACCGGGGCCGTCCGGGGTGAGGGTCAGCGTCCTCGGCTCGAGCGAGCCCGCGTCCGCGCCGATCCACTTCGACAGGGCGTGCGCCTGGTAGGCCGACATGGCCTCCTCCTCGCTCATGCCCTCGGCCACGAGCTCGGCGGCGACCGTGTCGTCGGCGGTCAGGGCCCGCGCGCCCGACTCGGCGAGCCAGTACGCCCGGCTGTCCCCGACCCAGCCGACGGTGACGGCGCTGTCGGTGACCACGGCGGAGACGAACGTGCACGAGGGCGCCGTGCCGGGTGTGTCCGGGTCGGCGAGCGCGGTGACCTGCTCGATCGCCGTGGCCACCGCGGCCCGGGTCGCGGCCTCGGCGTCCCCGCCCTCCCGCGCCGCGTCGAGCAGCACCTCGAGTGCGGTGTCGACCGCGCGCTGGGAGGCGGTGTCCGCACGGTCGGAGGTGGCCACGCCGTCGCACACCACCGCGGCCACCGCCGGGGCGCCGTTGGTGACCACGCCGAACGCCATCGAGTCCTCGTTGCGGGCACGGCGCCGGCCCCGGTCGCTGATGCCCGCGACCTGGCCGAAGTCGGCGACCATCCGGTCCCGGCCGGTCGGCTGTGCGCGGCCGCAGTCGGCACAGACCCCCTCGTCGCTCACGTCGGCGCTCCGGCACGCGACACACGGCCCGTCGCCCGGTGCGCCGAGCGGACCGCCTTCGGGTGTGCGGGCGGTGTCCACCAAGACGATGTGCTCCTTCCGGGGTGCTTGATCTCAGCCTAGACCGCGGGGTCCGCGCGCAGCGCCGGAACGATCCAGAGCTTGACAAACGTGCCGGTTCGCCTCCACCATTCCACTACTTCATTAGTGAAAGGGTGCTGCATGATCGAGTTCCGGCTCGACCGGGGTTCCGGCGTCGCCACCTACCTGCAGCTCGTGCACCAGGTCAAGCAGGCACTGCGGCTGGATGTGCTGCGGCCGGGGGACCGGCTGCCGACCGCGAAGGAGGTCGTGGACCAGTTGGCCATCAACCCGAACACCGTGCTCAAGGCCTATCGGGAGCTCGAACGCGAGGGGCTGGTGACGGCGAAGCCGGGCCTGGGCACGTTCGTGCGGCGCGCGCTCGGCGGCGCGTCGGTGACCGAGCACGCCCGGCTGCGCGACTCGCTGGGCGCGTGGGTCGCCGACGCCCGCGCGGCCGGCCTGGACGCCGAGGACGTGGAGGCGCTGTTCGCGGCCGTGGTACTCGACAAGTTTCGCGTAGGGGAGGAGACGGCATGAACGCACTGACGGCCACCGGGCTGGGCAAGCGGTATCGGGGGAACTGGGCGTTGCGGGACTGCTCGCTGTCGGTGCCCGCGGGGCGGGTGGCCGCGCTGGTCGGGCCGAACGGGGCGGGCAAGACGACGCTGCTGCACCTGGCGACCGGGCTGCTGACGCCGACCTCGGGGTCGGTGTCGGTGTTCGGCGAGCCGGCCGGGCGGAAGGCGACGCTGGCCCGGGTCGCGTTCCTGGCCCAGGACAAGCCGCTCTACGACGGGTTCACCGTGGCCGACATGCTGCGGTTCGGGCGGCACCTGAACCCGCGCTGGGACGACGAGATGGCCGTTTCGCGGCTCGCGGCGCTGGACATCCCGCTCGGCCGCAGGGTGGGCAGGCTCTCCGGCGGGCAGCAGGCGCAGGTGGCGTTGACGCTGGCGCTGGCGAAGCGGCCGGACCTGCTGCTGCTCGACGAGCCGCTCGCGAACCTGGACCCGCTGGCCCGGCACGAGGTCATGCGGGACCTGATGGTCGCGGTCGCCGAGCGGGAGATGACCGTGGTGCTCTCCTCGCACGTGGTGCCGGACCTGGCGGACACCTGTGACTGGCTGATCGTGCTCAACGGCGGCCGGGTGCAGCTCAGCGGGGACATCGAGGAGCTGGTCGCCGGGCACCGGCTGCTGACCGGCCCGGTCTCGCTCGCCGACGGCGTGGCCGGCCGGCTGGACACGGTGGACGACCGGCGGACCGACCGGCAGGCCACGCTGCTGGTGCGGGCCGGCGCAGGCGAGGTGTTCGATCCACAGTGGACCGTCCGCGGTGTCGTGCTGGAGGAGCTGGTGGTGGCCTACCTGCGCAGCCCGGACGCCGCCGTACTGCCACGTCCGACGCTCGCTGTGTCCTAGGGGGAATCTCATGTACTGGATGACGCTGCGGCAGCACCGGACGCAGTTGCTGGTCACGTTCGGCCTGCTGGCCGTCTTCGGCGTGGTGCTGCTCGTGCACGGCCTCGGCACCGCGAGCGCCGCCGAGGGGTTGACCGGTCACGCGCTGGAGGAGGAACTGGGCTCCCGGCAGGACGTGCTGCTCGCGGTGATCGGCTGGTTCCCGGTCCTGCCGGTGATGATCGGGGTGTTCTGGGGCGCTCCCGTGCTCTCGCGTGAGTACGAGCGGGGCACGCACCTGCTGGCCTGGACACAGTCGGTGTCGCGACGGCGGTGGGTGATCACGAAGCTCGCCGTCCTGGCGCTGCTGGTGACCCTGTCCGGGCTGGCGCTCGGCCTGATGGTCGACGCGTGGATCGGGGTCGGCGGGGCGCGGGTCGAGCAGAGGTTCGGCGACTCCGCGGTCTTCACGACGAGCGGGGTGGCCGCCGCCGCGTGGTGGCTGTTCGCGTTCATGCTCGGCGCCTCGGCGGGGGCGTTGTTCCGGCGGCTGCTGCCGGCGATGGCGGTGACGATCGCGGTGTTCGTCGTGGCGCTGTGGTTGCTCATGACCAACCGCGGGGAGTACGCCACGCCCGAGCGGCTCGTCTCCGAGATCACCGCGCCGATGGCGCTACCCGACGGGTCCATCCCGGCCGGTGGCGCCTGGCTGACCGCCGAGGGTGTGGAGGTGTCCGACAGCGCCGTCGCGGCGGTCTGTGCGGACACGGACCGATACACCTACCTGCCCTGCATGGCCGACGAGGGGTACCGGACGGTGACCTACGTGCACCGGGCCGACCAGTACTGGCGGTTCCAGTGGACCGAGGCCGGGCTGCTGTTCGGCGCGGCGCTCGTGCTCGGGGGCGTGGGGTACCACCGAGGGACGAGGGCCTCCGTGCGATGAGTCACCCGACCAGGCCGGTCTCGTAGGCGGCGATGACCAGCTGCGCCCGGTCGCGGGCGTGCAGTTTGCTCAGCAGGCGGCCCACGTGTGTCTTGACCGTGGGCAGGCCCAGGTAGAGGCGCTCGGCGATCTCGGTGTTCGACAGGCCCCGCGCGATCAGGACCAGGACCTCGCGTTCTCGGTCCGTGACACCCGCCAGGGTGGGGGTCGCGCGGGGCTCCTGGCGGCTGAACTCCGCGATCAGCCGTTTCGTGACGCTCGGGGCCAGCAGCGCCTCGCCCGCGGCCACCACGTCGATCGCCCGCAGCAGGTCCGCCGGCGGGGTGTCCTTCAGCAGGAAACCGCTCGCCCCGGCCCGCAGCGGTGTGGCCCGCGCGACGTGCCGCCCGGACCGACGTTCTCGCCGCCATCGCCTCGGAGTAACAATGCCGGTATGAGACGAGCCGCCATCGTGACCCCGTTGCGTACCCCCGTCGGCGCGTTCGGCGGGACCCTGCGCCCGGTGCCCGTCGAGGACCTGGCCGCCACCGTGGTGAAGGCCGTGGTCGCGCGCTCCGGCGTCGACCCGGCACGGGTGGACGACGTGGTGTTCGCCCAGTCCTACGCCAACGCCGAGACGCCCTGCGTGGGCCGGTGGGCCGCGCTGCACGCCGGCCTGCCGGTCGAGGTCCCCGGCCTGCAGCTCGACCGCCGCTGCGCGGGCGGGCTGCAGGCGGTGGCGACCGCGGCGATGATGGTGCAGACCGGCGCGGCCGACGTGGTGCTGGCCGGCGGCGTGGAGAGCATGAGCAACGCCGAGCACTACACCACCGGCGTGCGCTGGGGCAGCAAGTCCGGCGGCGTGCAGCTGTGGGACCGGCTCGACCGCGGCCGCGAGCGGTCCCAGCCGGAGTGGCGGTTCGGGAAGATCTCCGGGATGGTCGAGACCGCCGAGAACGTCGCGCGCCGGTACGGCGTCACCCGCGAGGAGGCCGACGCCTACGCCGCCCGCAGCCACCAGCGGGCGGCCGCGGCCTGGTCGGCGGGCACGTTCGCCGCCGAGGTCGTGCCGGTCGAGGTCCCGCAGCGACGTGGCGAGCCGGTCGTGTTCGACCGGGACGAGGGCGTGCGGGCCGACTCCACGCCCGAGACCCTGGCGAAGCTGCGCACGATCTTCCCGGACGGCACGGTCACCGCCGGCAACGCCAGCCAGCAGAACGACGCCGCCGCCGCGTGCCTGGTGGTCGCCGAGGACCAGCTCGACGCGCTCGGGCTGACCCCGCTCGGGTTCCTGGTCGGCTGGGCGGCGGCCGGCTGCGAACCGGGGGAGATGGGGATCGGGCCGGTGCCGGCCGTGCGCAAGCTGTTCGCCCGCACCGGGCTGTCGTTCGACGACCTGGGGCTGGTCGAGCTCAACGAGGCGTTCGCCGCCCAGGTGCTGGCCGTGCTGCGCGGCTGGGACTGGGACGACCCGGCGCGGCTGAACGTCAACGGCGGCGGCGTGTCGCTCGGCCACCCGATCGCGGCGACCGGGACGCGGATCCTGACCTCGCTGCTGCACGAGATGGACCGCCGCGGCGTGCGCTACGGCCTGGAGACGATGTGCGTCGGCGGTGGCCAGGGCATGGCGGCGGTGTTCGAGGGCGTCAGGTAGCGCGCGGGAGGATCGTGCGGGGCAGGCCGTGCGGGCGGTCGCGGGGCTTCCACTCGCGCGGGTAGCCCAGCGAGACCTCCTCGAAGCGGACGCCGTCGTAGGTCGTGGTGCGCGGGATGTGCAGGTGCCCGTAGACCATGACCTCGGCGCGGAAGCGGGTGTGCCAGTCGGCGGTCAGCTCCGTGCCGCACCACTGCGCGAACTCCGGGTAGCGCAGCACGTCGGTCGGGGTGCGGACCAGCGGGTAGTGGTTGACCAGCACGGTCGCGGTGCCCGGCTCGAGCGCGTCGAGGCGCCGCCCGGTCTCCTCGATCCGCGCGCGGCACCAGTCGTCACGGGTCGGGTACGGGTCCGGGTGCAGCAGGTACTCGTCGGTGCACACCACGCCGGTGCGGTGCGCGTAGGCGAGGCCCTCGTCCTTCGTGGCGCAGCCGGGCGGGCGGAATGTGTAGTCGTAGAGCGTGAACAACGGCGCGATCGTCACCGGGCCGTCCGGGCCCGGCCAGGTCTGGTACGGGTCCTCCGGTGTGACCACGTCGAGCCCGCGGCACATCTCCACCAGCGCCTCGTACCGCTCGGCGCCACGCAGCGTCACCGGATCGTCCGGCGGGGTCCACAGCTCGTGGTTGCCCGGCACCCAGAAGACCTTCGCCCACCGCTCCCGCAGGGTGCCCAGCGCCCACTCCACGCTGGCGAACCGCTCGGCGACGTCGCCCGCGACGAGCAGCCACTCGTCCGCCGAGCCAGGTCGCAGGCCGCGGACGACCTCCCGGTTGTCGGTGTAGGACACGTGCAGGTCGCTGACCGCGACGAGAGTAGGGCTCACCCGCCCGACCCTAACGGGCTCGTTATCCCCGATCGCCTACTGTCCGAGCGGGCCGTACCGCAGAATGGCGGTGGATCACTGGGGCGCGGTGAGGGAGAGGCTGGTGCGCGGACTTCGAGTCTCGTTCGGCGGTGTGGTCGGTGGTGTCGCGGTCATGGTCGCGACGCTGCTCGTCGCGCCCGCCCCGGCCGCCGGTCAGCCGACCACGGTCGCCGGCCTGCTCGCCCACTACCACGACCTGAGCAAAGAGGCCGAGCGGGTCAACGAGGAACTGCTGATCGTCCAGGAGTCGCTGGCCGGTCAGCGGAAGGCGGCTGACCGGGCCAGGGCCGTCGCGGACGACGCGAAGGCGGCCGCCGACCGGGCCCGGCGCCGGGCCGACGCGGTGCCGGACCTCGACCAGCTGGCCGACGTGCTCGCCAAGCGCCGGGGCATCGCGGCGCTGTCGGCGTTCGCGGACAGCACGAGCCCCGACGACCTGCTGGGCCGGCTGCGGGCGGTCGGCCTCGCCACGCGCCTCACCAGCACGGGCAGCGAGGGCGACGCGGTGCTGGCCGCGGCCGACCAGGCCGAGCGGGCGGCGGACGCCGCCGAGGACGCGGCGGAGCGGGCGGAGGCCAAGGTCACCGCCGGGGCGGCGGACATCCAGCGCCGCCGGGCCGACCTGGACCGCCAGATTCGTGAGGTGCGGGCGGCGCTGGAGAACCTGACGCCGGAGCAGCGCTCGCTGCTCGCCGGCGCGGAGGACTACGGCGGCGACGTGGTCATCCCGGGCGGCGACGTCGGCGGGATGCTGGAGTTCGCGCTGGCGCAGATGGGCAAGCCGTACCTGTGGGGCGCGGTCGGCCCGGACGCCTACGACTGCTCGGGCCTGGTGCAGACCGCGTTCGACTCGATCGGGGTGCGGGTGCCGCGGGTGTCCCGCCAGCAGGCGCAGGTCGGGCAGATCGTCCCGCGCTCCCAGGTGCGGGCGGGAGACCTGATCTTCTACTACAACCCGGTCCACCACGTGGCGATCGCGGTGGACAACAACCGCGCGGTGCACGCCCCCAGCTTCGGCGAGTCGGTCAAGATCGCCGGCATCGACGCCATCGGCCCGATCACCGTCATCCGCCGCGTCATCGCCTGACCTCGCCTCGACCGGCAAAGAAGTGGGCGGCGGCCCTGGTCGGAGCCG
>DATABL010000157.1:0-7940 GCA_036259595.1 Actinophytocola sp. | reverse complement strand
CGGTCGTCCCGACGGCGCCCCCTGGACCACCACGCCACCGGCCGCCGGGCCGGTCAGCCGCATCGACTTCCCCCTGCCCGCCCGCACCCTCATGGTCTTCGGCAGCGGCGACCCGGCGCGCGCCCGAGCCGCCGCCACGGTCGCCGCCAGCGCCGGCTGGCCCGCGATCGCCGAGCCCACCGCCCAGGCCCCGGCCCTCTCCGGCGGCGCGAACGTCCTCAGCCGAGGCACCCTCGTCCTGTCCGCCGACCTACCCGAGCCCCTACGCCCGGACGCGGTGGTGGTGGTCGGCCGCCCCACCCTGTCCCGCGCCGTGGGCCGCCTGCGAACCCAGGCCCCCACCTACGTCATCGACCACCTGCCGGACTGGACCGACCCCCAACACCTGGCCGTCCAGGGGGTCGGGCCAGCGGGGTTCGAACGTGGGGACCAGGGGTTCGCGGAACGGGACGTTGACCTGGACCGGGCGGCCCTGCTCGGCGTGGGCCACCGCCCGGCAGACGAGGCCGCGCCAGATCGCCTGGTGGCCGGGGCGGCGTTCGGCCACCGGGAACTCGACGGTGTGCGCGGCGGGGGCGAACAGGGCGCGTTGGTCGATGGTCTGGTTCGCTCCGGTGCCGTGCACCTCGGGTGGGCGGTCGGCGGTCAGGAGGAGCAGGCCGACACCGGCGTGGCCGGCTTCCAGGACGGCGGGGTGCAGGTTGGCCACCGCGGTGCCGGACGTGCAGGTCAGGGCAACCGGGTGGCCGCTGCCGGTGGCGAGGCCGAGGGCCAGGAAGGCGGCGGCGCGCTCGTCGATCCGCACGTGCAGGGTGACGCGGCCCGACTGCGCCGCCTCGAACAGGGCCATCGACAGCGGCGCGTTGCGTGAGCCGGGGCAGACCACGACGTGCTCCACGCCGCACCGCACCAGTTCGTCGACGATCACGGACGCCTGTGCGGTGGACGGGTTCATCCCCACCACCAGCCCTGCATGACTCGCGCGCGCATGGCGGCCACGGCGAGCTCGCGGCCCAGCTCGTTCAGGCCGACGGGGCGCTCGATGTCGTCGGCCACCAGTGCGTCGACCACGCGCAGGTCCCACAGCGCCTCGACCCGCAGGCGCAGCACGTCCTCGTGGGTCAGCGGCGGGGTGACGTCGTACTCGTCGAGCACGACGGCGAGGCGGCGGTCGATCGCGGATCGGTCGACGCGGTTCTCGAGCAGCAGCATGGTCAGCACCGTCTCCAGCACGTGCTGGCGGTGCGGCGGGTCCGCGTTGCCGACGAACATCGTGCACACGGCGCTGAACAGCGCCTGGTCGTCCTCCAGGGCGTCCTCGCCGACGTAGGTCAGGCGCAGCCGGCCGCCGTCGGGGCCGACCAGCTCGCAGCGGTAGGCCAGCTCGCGGAGCTGCCCCACCGGCGGCCAGTGGGTCTCGCTGCGGCCGGCGCCGGGGTAGGTGCGGGCGCACGGCATGGCCTCGGCCAGGCGGGCCACCAGGTCGGTGGGGAGGTAGCCGGCCCTGGTCAGCTTCGCGCCCGGGCCGGCGCAGCTCTCCAGCAGGAGGCGCAGGGGCGCGAGCGCGGTCGTCGAGTCGAGGTCGGTGCGGGGCGAGGTGGCGATGTCGGGTTCGGTGCGCACGAGCTGCTCGCGCAGTGCGGAGCTCGGGGTCTGCTTGGACCAGTACCGCAGCCGCTCGGCGATCATCGCCTGCGCGATCGTGCGGGTGCCGTCGTCGGCGATCCGGCTGCCCAGCAGGTCGAGGGCGAGCACGAGGCGCAGGGTGTCGGTCGCCGGCGTCCCGAGCGGGATCTGGCCGTCGGCGATGGCGGCCTCCAGCGTGCGGGCGATCGCGTCGAACGCGGCCGCCTCGTACGGGCCGGGCTCGGGCAGCCAGGCGATGTCCAGCTCCTCGGGCGGCAGCACGCCGGAGTCGTCCATGGCGTTGATCGCGAGCTCCGCGCACCGCTCCCGGTCGCCGGCCGCGGACAGCACCCGCTCGGTCCAGCCGCCCCGGCAGATCGCGGCGTACCGGGGTTCGCCGGTGAGGTCGAAGAACTCCGCGAACGCCGCCGCCACCGGGCGCCAGTCGGCCGGGTCGCCGGCGCGCACCATCCTGGGCAGGATCAGCCACAGGTACCGCTGCACGTCGAACTGCGAGGCCCGGTAGCCGGCGTCGCCGCCGGACAGCCCGCGCCAGGCCTCGCTCACCCGGCGACCGGAGGCGAGGTCCCGGCCGCACAGCAGGTCCAGCGCGGTGTCGACGTCGTGCACGTGGTCAGCTTGACATGGCGGTGCGACGGCGCGCGATTCACCGCTTGGTTCACCGGGCCCATATGCTCGCCGGCGTGGCAGAGCACCCCGTGTCCGAGCTGTTCGACCCCGCGGCGTGGCGGGAGGTCGACGGCTTCGGCTTCACCGACATCACCTACCACCGCGCGGTCGACACCGGCGCCGTGCGGATCGCGTTCGACCGGCCCGAGGTGCGCAACGCGTTCCGCCCGCACACCGTCGACGAGCTGTACCGGGCGCTCGACCACGCACGGATGACCCCCGATGTCGGCTGCGTGCTGCTCACCGGCAACGGCCCGTCGCCGCGGGACGGCGGATGGGCCTTCTGCTCCGGCGGCGACCAGCGGATCCGCGGGCGGACCGGGTACCAGTACGCGTCCGGCGAGACCGCGGCGACCGTCGACCCCGCGCGGGCGGGCCGGCTGCACATCCTCGAGTGCCAGCGGCTGATCCGGTTCATGCCGAAGGTCGTGATCGCCGTGGTGCCCGGGTGGGCGGCCGGCGGCGGGCACAGCCTGCACGTCACCTGCGACCTGACGCTCGCCAGTGAGGAGCACGCGCGCTTCAAGCAGACCGACGCCGACGTCGGCAGCTTCGACGGCGGGTTCGGCTCGGCCTACCTGGCGCGCCAGGTGGGGCAGAAGTTCGCCCGGGAGGTCTTCTTCCTCGGGCGCGCCTACACCGCCGCCGACATGCACCGGATGGGCGCGGTGAACGCCGTCGTGCCGCACGTGGAGCTGGAGGCGACCGCGCTGGAGTGGGCGCGGGAGGTCAACGGCAAGTCACCGACCGCGCAGCGCATGCTCAAGTACGCGTTCAACCTGATCGACGACGGGCTCGTCGGCCAGCAGCTGTTCGCCGGGGAGTCCACGCGGCTGGCGTACATGACCGACGAGGCCGTGGAGGGCCGCGACGCGTTCCTGGAGAAGCGCGACCCGGACTGGTCGCCGTTCCCCTACTACTACTGAGGACTCGCACATGGTCATGACTATCGCCATACTGGTCGCGCTGCTGGTCGGGGTGGTGTTCGGGTTCGGCGTCGGCCGCCGGCAGGGGCTCGCCGAGGGGCGCCGGTCGGCCCTGCGCGACCTGCGCCGCGGTGAGCTTCCGGACGAGTTCTGAGTTCATGCGATGACCGTAGGCGCGGGCACCGACAGTTTCGGGTTTCGCCTGGTCAGCGTGGCTGGACCGGCGTCCGTCGGGGAGCTGGCCGACGCGCTGCGGGCCGCGCTCGACGGGTCGGGGCCGGCGGTGCTGCCGCTGGCGGCCAGTGATCCCCGGCGCGGTGAGTTGCTGGCCAGGATGGCGCCGGAGCGGACGGTGGAGCCGGGGACCGCGCTGATCGTGGCGACCTCCGGGTCGACCGGGGCGGCGAAGGGTGTGCTGCTGTCCGCGTCGGCGCTGACCGCGTCGGCGAACGCCACGCATGCCCGGCTCGGCGGGCCCGGGCGGTGGTTGCTGGCGTTGCCGGCGCAGCACATCGCCGGTGTGCAGGTGATCGTGCGCGCGCTGCTCGCCGGTGCCGAACCGGTGGTCGACGCCGACCAGTTGTTCCGGCTTCCCGGGCCGCACTACACCGCGCTGGTGCCGACCCAACTGGCCCGGATGGTCGACGAGCCGGACACGCTCCGCCGGTTCGACGCGGTGCTGCTCGGCGGTGCGGCCACCCCGTTGCCGCTGCTCGACCGGGCGCGCGACGCCGGGATCCGGGTGGTCACCACGTACGGCATGTCGGAGACCGCGGGCGGCTGCGTGTACGACCGGCGACCGCTCGACGGGGTCGGCGTGCGGATCAACGAGGGCCTGGTCGAGCTGTCCGGGCCGACGCTGGCCAGCGGGTACCGGCTCGACCCGGCGGCGACCGCGGCCGCGTTCGTCGACGGCTGGTTCCGCACCTCCGACCTGGGCACCCTGCACGACGACGGCACGCTCGAGGTGCACGGCCGGGCCGACTTCGTGATCAACACCGGCGGGGTGAAGGTGGTGCCCTCGGCGGTCGAGGACGTGCTCACCGCGCAACCGGGTGTCGCCGACGCGTGCGTGGTCGACCTGCCGGACGAGGAGTGGGGGCAGCTGGTCGCCGCGGCCGTGGTGCCGGCCGACCCGGCCGCGCCGCCGCGGGTGGACGCGCTGCGCGACGCCGTGCGGGCGGCGCTGGGTGGGCCGTCGGTGCCGAAGTTGGTGCGGTTCGCGGACGCGTTGCCGCTGCGTGGGCCGGGGAAGGTCGACCGGGCCGGGGTGCGGGCGGCACTGCGCGACGGGTGAACACGATCGGGCGAAATCGGCGACGGGGGGCCACGGCGCGTTGACATCTCGTCACCCTGCGCCTTGCCTTGACCAGCATGAAGCCAGTCCTGGTCATGATCCTGACCGCATGGCTCCTCGGGCCGACACCGGCGGCGGCCGAGCCCGGGCTGCGGGTCGACCTCGACCGGCCGTCGGCGGCCACCAACGTCGTCGGGGCGGACGAGCTCCGGTTGGGCACGGCGGCCAACCGGATGGCGTCGCTGCGTACCGGGTTCGCGGTGTACCGGCTGCCCGTCACCCGACCGGCCGACACGTTCGCGGCCTCGGTCGACAGCACGGTGCCCCCGGAGACGGAGCTCGCGGTCGACGTGCGCGGCCGGCACGACGGGCAGTGGTCGGAGTGGACCCCGATCGGCCGGTCGGCGGCGGTGCTGCCGGCCGCGTCCCGGACGGTCGAGGTGCGGGTGATGGTGAGCGCTCCGCACGGGGTGACGTCCCCGGTGCTGCGGTCGCTGACCGTGATCCCGTCACTGTCCGCGTCGCCGGACCGCGCGGCCGCCCCGGCCGGCCTGACGTACCGGGTGTTCGCCACCCGCGAGGGCCTGGTCGGCGGTACCACGGCGAACGGGCACGTCATCACCCGGCGGGACCACTTCGTGGCCCTGCCGTCGCGGCGTGGGCTGTCGAGCGACCAGGCCGGGGAGTACAGCGTGCGGGTGTGCGCGGCGAACGGCCGGTGCGAGTGGGCGCCGGTGTGGGACGTCGGCCCGTGGAACACCCGGGACGACTACTGGAACCAGCGCCGGGAGCAGTGGCGGGACCTGCCGCGGGGCCTGCCGCAGGCGCAGGCGGCGTACCTGGACGGGTACAACGGCGGCAAGGACGAGTTCGGCCGGCGGGTGGCCAACCCGGCGGGCATCGACCTCGCCGACGGCACGTTCTGGGACGGGCTGCGGCTGCGGACCAACGCGTGGGTGACGGTGACCTACCTGTGGACCGGCAGCGGCCCGGCGGGCCACGTCGACACACACGGCACGCCGCTGAACGTGCGCGCCCGCCCGACCAGGCGGGCGCCGAACGTGGGCTTCGCGGCGGAGTACGCGCAGGTCCGGATCGAGTGCCGGACGACCGGTGACCAGGCCGTCGGCACCCAGGGCCGGACGAACGTCTGGTACCGGCTGGCCGAGGGGAAGTTCGTCTCGGCGGCGTGGATCGCGGGTGGCGGCAAGGCTCCCACCTGCTGATCGGCATGATGGTGGCATGGTCGCCACCGCCGCCCAGTGGGTGCAGGGAGCTCGGGTCCGGACGCTGCCGAACTCGGTCGCGCCGGTGATCGTCGGCGCGGGGGCGGCGGGGGCCGTCGAACGCTTCAACTGGTGGGCGTCGCTGCTCGCCCTGGTGGTGGCGCTGGCGCTGCAGGTGGGGGTGAACTACGCCAACGACTACTCCGACGGGGTGCGCGGGACGGACGCCGAACGGGTCGGGCCGCTGCGGCTGGTCGGGTCGGGCCTGGCGACGCCGGCGGCGGTGAAGCGGGCGGCGTTCGCGTGCTTCGGGGTGGCGTGCGTGGCGGGGTTGGTGCTGGTGGCGCTGACCGGGCTGTGGTGGATGGTGGCCGTCGGGGTGGTGTCCGTGGCGGGCGCGTGGTTCTACACCGGCGGGTCGCGGCCGTACGGCTACTCGGGCTGGGGCGAGGCCGCGGTGTTCGTGTTCTTCGGACTGGTGGCGGTGCTGGGGACGCAGTACGTGCAGGCGGAGCGGGTGACGTGGCTGGGGGTCGCCGGGGCGGTGGCGCTGGGCGCGTTCTCGGCGGCGGTGCTGGTGGCGAACAACCTGCGCGACGTGCCGACCGACCGGGCCACGGGGAAGCGGACACTGGCGGTACGGCTCGGGGAGCGGCGGACGCGGGTGCTGTACCTGGTGCTGGTGGCGGTGCCGTTCGTGGTGACGGTCCTGGCGGCGCTGGCCACGCCGTGGGCGCTGGCGGCGCTGCTGGCGGGCGCGCTGGTGCTACCGGCGGTGCGGATCGTGACCACGGGACGGGAGGGGCTGGCGCTCATCCCGGTCCTACAGGGCACCGCCCTGGCGATGCTCGCCTGGGCCGTCCTCACCGGCGTCGCCTTCTGGCTCGGCTGAGTGCCACTCGCCGGTGGCGAGGAAGTCGGTGACCTCCGCCTGGTGTTGGGTCAGGTCCAGGTTGTGGGTGGCCAGCCAGGGGGCGTCGTAGTAGGTGTTGCCGTAGCGGTCGCCGGCGTCGCAGAGGAGGGTGACGACGCTGCCGGGGCGGTTGGCGGCGCGGAGTTCGGCTACCAGCTGGAACGCGCCCCACAGGTTGGTGCCGGTGGAACCGCCGACGCGGCGGCCGAGGATCGGCTCCACCGCGTGGATCGTGGCCAGGGACGCGGCGTCGGGGACCTTGACCATCCTGTCGATGACCTCGCCGATGAACGACGGCTCGACCCTCGGGCGGCCGATGCCCTCGATGCGAGAACCCTGGCACGCCGTCAGCGCCGGCTCGGAGTCGCGCCAGGCGTCGAAGAAGACCGAGTGTTCGGGGTCGACCACCGCGAGCCTGGTGCGTAGTTGGCGGTAGCGGATGTACCGGCCGATCGTCGCGCTGGTGCCGCCGGTGCCGGCGCCCACCACGACCCACTCCGGCTCGGGGTGCGGTTCCAGCGACATCTGTTCGAAGATCGACTCGGCGATGTTGTTGTTGCCGCGCCAGTCGGTCGCACGTTCGGCGTGGGTGAACTGGTCCATGAAGTGGCCGTCGAGCTCGGCGGCCAGGCGGTGTGACTCCGCGTAGAGCTGGCTCGGCTCGTCGACGAAGTGGCAGCGGCCGCCCTGGCGTTCGATCAGGTCGACCTTCTCGGCGCTCGTCGTTCTGGGCATCACGGCGATGAACGGGAGGCCCAGCATTCGGGCGAAGTAGGCCTCGGAGACCGCGGTCGAGCCGGACGACGCCTCGATCACCGGGGTGCCCTCGACGATCCAGCCGTTGCACAGGGCGTACAGGAACAGGGACCTGGCCAGGCGGTGCTTGAGCGACCCGGTCGGATGTGTGGACTCGTCCTTGAGGTACAGGTGGACGTTCCACTCCGCGGGCAGGGGGAACGGGATCAGGTGCGTGTCGGCACTGCGGTTGGCGTCCGCCTCGATGATGCGGACGGCCTCGCACACCCAGGTCCTGGTCTTCTCGCAGCACCGGTCGACGGCGGGCACTAGTCCTCCAACTCCTCGCCCCGCAGCTGGGCCCGCAGCCGGTCGCGCTCGGCGTCGCGGGTCTCGCCGCGTTTGGCCAGGCCCGCGGTCACCCGGCGGTTCAGGTCGCGGAAGAGCAGCAGGCCGAGCGGGAAGCCGACCACGACCGCCACCGCCAGGCTCACCAGCAGCGGCACCTCGAACACCATCAGCAGCAG
>DATABL010000156.1:0-4979 GCA_036259595.1 Actinophytocola sp. | reverse complement strand
CCGCGCCGTAGTGCGGCGGGTACCCCACCCCGGCCGTGGCCAACGCGCCCGCGTTGGCCAAGGGCCTGGAGGCCGAGGGCATGCGCGCGGTCTCCGGCGGCACCGACACCCACCTCGCCCTGCTCGACGTGCGTCCGCTCGACGTCAGCGGCACCGAGGCCGAGCGGCGCTGCGAGGCGGCCGGGATCACGCTGAACAAGAACGCGATCCCGTTCGACCCGGCGCCGCCCGCGACCGCGTCGGGCATCCGCATCGGCTCGCCGAGCGTCACCACCCAGGGCATGACCGAGCCGGACATGGCCGAGATCGCCCGCCTGGTCGGCCGCGCGGTCCGCGCCGAGCCGGGCACCGGTGCCGGGGACGCCGAACACGCCGCGGTGCGCGAGGCCGTGCGCGGTCTAACCGCCGCCCACCCGGCCTACCCGCGGTGAGTACGGTGCTGGACTCGTCGTTGAGCCTCGCGCAGGACTTCGAGCCGGCCGGGCTCCCGATCCGGGAGTACGTGCTGGTCGGCCTCACCGCCGCGGTGCTGACGTTCCTGTTCACCGGGCTGGTGCGGCGGTTCGCGCTGCGTTGGGGCGCGGTCGCCCACCCCCGGCAGCGGGACGTGCACACGGTGCCGATCCCGCGGCTCGGCGGCCTCGCCATGTACCTCGGGGTCTGCGGCGGAATGCTGCTCGCCCACCAGCTGCCGGTACTGCGCCGCGGGTTCGAGTTCACCCTCGACCCGACGGCCGTGCTGATCGGCGGCGGCGTGATCATGCTGATCGGCATGCTCGACGACCGCTACGAGCTGGACTCGCTGACCAAGCTCGCCGGGCAGACCACCTGCGCGGGCATCCTGGTGCTGTTCGGTCTCCAGTGGATCATCATGTGGGTGCCGTGGGGCGGCGGCACGCAGCTCGTCCTCGGCGAGAACCAGGGTGCGCTGCTGACCGTGCTGCTCGTGGTCACCATGGTCAACGCGATGAACTTCGTCGACGGCCTGGACGGTCTCGCCGCCGGCATCGGGCTCATCTCCGCCGCCTCCATCTGCGCGTTCTCCCTGCACCTGCTGGACGAGACCGGCGGGGACGTGAACAACTACGCGCCCGCGCTGATCTCGGCCACGCTGGCCGGCGCGTGCCTGGGCTTCCTGCCGCACAACTTCCAGCCGGCCAAGATCTTCATGGGCGACTCCGGCTCGATGCTGATCGGCCTGATGATCGCCGCGGCCAGCACCTCGGCCTCCGGACGGGTGGCCAACCCCCAGGCCACCGAGACGATCGCGCTGCTCTCGCCGCTGCTGGTGGTGGCGGCGGTGCTGTTCGTGCCGCTGCTGGACCTGCTGATGGCGGTCGTGCGGCGTACCCGCAAGGGCCTGAGCCCGTTCCACGCCGACAAGATGCACCTGCACCACCGGCTGCTGGAGATCGGCCACACGCAGCGCCGCGCGGTGCTGCTGATCTACCTGTGGGCCGCCCTGCTGGCGTTCGGCGCGGTCGCGTTCACCCTGTTCGACGTGCTCGCCGTGGCCTGGGTGATGGGATTCGCACTCCTGATCGCCCTGGTCGTGTCGGCCGTACCTAGACTGAGGGCGAGATGACGGACAAGAAGAACGATCCAGAGGGGCTCGGCCTGCTCGCGGACCTGCCGCGCACGCACGCCGAGTCCGTGCACAAGCTCGCCGACGCCATGCTGCGCCACGCGCTGTGGCCGGCGGTCGCGGTCGTGGTGGCCGCGATCACGGTGGGCACGCTGGTGGCGGGGCTCGAGGGGACGCTGGGCGCGCTGGTCGGCGGCGTCGTGGCGTTCGCCTCGTCGTTCGCGACGCTGTGGCTGATGCGCAGGACCGCCGCGCTGAACCCGATGCTGGTCCTGGCCGCGGCGCTCGGCGGCTTCATCGGCAAGATGCTGGTCCTGCTGGTCGTGATGCTGCTGCTAGGTAGCGTGAGCTTCCTGCACGCCGAGTCGCTCGCGTTCACCATGCTCGCCGTGGTCGTCGTGTGGGCGGCGATGGACGTGATCGCGTTCCGCCGGACCAAGATCCCGACCCTGATCATCGCCAGCGGCGACAACAGCGACGAGCAGTAGGTCGCTGCCGATCATGTGTGCCGCGTCACCGCTGGCCAGGGGCAAGTAGTACGCGCGTCCGGGTTGTCCGGGAGCGGCTGATATGGTGCGCGCGTGGCCCTTCGGGGCACCCCTCGGGAGCAGGGGTGCCGCTGTCAGGTGCCCCTGGTCGCTGAGGTACGTTTAGTCCTGATCGTGACGATTCCCCCGGCGGTTTGTCTGCCGGCCGGGAGAACCGGAAGGAGCCCAGTTGCGGGCGCTGTGGCTAGCACAGGGTGGCGAGTTCAATCCCCCTGGCGCGGGTGATTTCTTTCTGCCGCCGATCTTCGCCGGCGTGACCAAGCCGATGGTGCTGGTCGTCCTGTCGGTGGTGATCATCTCGGCGTTCTTCCTGCTGGGGTCCCGTCGCATGCAGGTGGTGCCGGGCAAGTTCCAGTTCGTCGCGGAGTCCGTCTACGACTTCGGACGCAACAACATCGCGCGGGAACAGATCGGTTCGAAGGATTTCCGGCCCTTCGTACCCCTTATTCTCGCGTTGTTCACCTTCGTCCTGGTGAACAACATCTACGGGCTCATTCCACTGATCCAGTTCCCGACCTTCTCGCACATCGGCTTTCCGCTCGCGCTGTCGGTTCTGGTCGTCTACCCCGTCTACCACTTCGTCGGGTTCCGCCGGCACGGCTTCACCGGCTACCTCAGGCACGCGCTGATGCCGCCGGGCGCGCCCGGCCCCATCTACCTGCTGCTGACGCCGATCGAGTTCTTCACCAAGTTCATCATGAACCCGATCACGCTGGCGATCCGAGTCTTCTCGGCCATGTTCGCCGGGCACCTCATCCTGATGGTGTTCGCGGTGGCCGGCGAATACCTGCTGCTCGAGGCGAGCGGCCTGCTCAAGGGCGTCTCGGTCGTCTCGTTCGCGTTCAACATCGCGATGACGTTCGTCGAGGCGCTGATCCAGGTGATCCAGGCGTACATCTTCGCGCTGCTGTCCGCCAACTACATCGGCCAGGCAATGGCCGAGGACCACTGAGACCCAAACCGGGAAATACGAACAGACCCCCGATCCGCGCGAGGCGTGGACCGAGTTGGAAAGGGAATCGCACGTGAGCAACCTCGTTCTTGCCCAGGAGGCCGCCAACATCAACCCCGGCCTCGCGCTCATCGGCTACGGCCTCGGCGCGATCGGCCCGGGTATCGGCGTGGGCATCATCTGGGCCGCTGTGATCAACGGCACGGCTCGGCAGCCGGAGGCCCAGGGCAAGCTGATGAACATCGCCTGGACCACCTTCGTGCTCACCGAGGTGCTGGCGCTGATCGGCCTGGTGCTCTTCTTCATCGCCTTCGCCGCCTGACCTGTGCCGCGCTAGGTAGGGAGAGACGCCGTGTTGAACACCATCGTGCTGGCAGCCGAGGAACCGAGCCCGGTACTGCCGCACACCACCGAGATCATCCTCGGCCTGATCTCCTTCGGCCTGCTGCTGTTCATCCTGTGGAAGTTCGCGGTGCCGCGCTTCGAGGCCGCGTACAAGGAGCGGTCCGAGAAGATCGAGGGCGGCATCCAGCGGGCCGAGTCGGCCCAGGCCGAGGCGGAGAAGGCGCTGCAGGAGTACAAGGCGCAGCTCGCCGACGCCCGTGCCGAGTCGGCCCGGATCCGGGACGACGCCCGGCTGGAGGCGGAGCAGATCAAGGAGGAGCTCCGCGTCCAGGCCCAGGAGGAGGCCGCGCGCATCGTGGCCCAGGGCCAGGCACAGCTGGAGGCCCAGCGGTCCCAGATCGTCGCCGAGCTGCGGGCCGACCTCGGCCGGACCGCGGTCGAGCTGGCCAGCCGGATCGTCGGCGAGTCCCTGGAGGACGAGGCCCGGCGCAGCGGCACGGTCGACCGGTTCCTCGACGAGCTCGACTCGGTCTCGGCACCCGCCAAGAACTAGGACCCGCAGATGACATTCCATGCCGCTAGCCGCGACGCCCTCGCCGCCGCCGAGCTCACGCTGCTCGACGTGCTCGGCGGTGCGGACGCCAAGCCCGCGTCCGGCCGGGGCCGGTCCGCCACGGCACCGGCCGCCACGGCCTCGGACGAGCTCGGCGACGAGCTGTTCTCCGTCGTCCGGCTGCTCGACGCCGAGGTCGGCCTGCGCCGTGCCGTCGGCGACTCCTCGGCCGAGCCGGAACGCCGGGAGCAGCTGCTCACCGGTCTGCTGTCCGGCAAGGTCAGCGCCCAGGCGATCGAGGTGCTGGCCGCGGCCGTCCGGCAGCGGTGGTCGACGCCGCGCGAGCTGGTCGACGGGATCGACCACCTCGGCCGGACCGCGCTGCTGGTGCGGGCCGAGCGGGAGGGCCGGCTGGACGCGGTGGAGGACGAGCTGTTCCGGTTCGGCCGGATCGTGGCCGCCGACACCGACCTGGAGCAGGCGCTCACCGATCGGGCGGCCCCCGCGTCGGCCAGGGCGCGGCTCGTGCACACGTTGATCGGGAACCAGGCGGAGGCCGTGACCGTTCGACTGGTCGAGCAGCTGGTGGTCGCCCCGCAGGGCCGGCCGCTGGTGGCCGGGCTCGGCGCGCTGGCGGACGAGGCGGCCAAGCGCCGCGAGCGGTCGGTGGCCCACGTGGTGTCCGCCGGGCCGCTGTCCGCGGCCCAGCAGGAGCGGCTGTCCGCCGCGCTGAACCGGATCTACGCGCGGCCCATCGCGCTGCACGTGGAGGTCGACCCCGACATCCAGGGCGGCCTGGTGATCCGCGTCGGTGACGAGGTCATCGACGGCAGCGCGACCGGCCGACTCGACCAGCTGCGTCGCCGCCTCGCCGGCTGAGCGGCGCCCCAGACATTGACGTACAAGACGGTAGGAGCGGGTTAGACATGGCGGAGCTGACGATCTCGTCGAACGAGATTCGCAGTGCGATCGACAACTACGTGTCCAGTTACTCGC
>DATABL010000155.1:0-4749 GCA_036259595.1 Actinophytocola sp. | reverse complement strand
CCGACGACCTCCCGGACGAGGTCGTCGGCGTCGACTCGGTCGAGCTCGAGGCGTGCCTGCTGCCGGGCAGGCCCGGTCGGTAGCGGTCAGCGGAACAGGCGGGCGGGGACGGCGTCGGCCAGCAGCCGGTAGCCGGTCTGGTTGAGGTGCAGGTGGTCGCCGTCGTCGGCGGCCGGGAGCAGCCGGGTCGGGTCGGCCGGGTCGCGCACCGCGGCGTCGAAGTCGACGACGGCGTCGAAGCGGCCGCTGTGCCGGATCCAGTGGTTCACGGTCTGGCGGGCCGCCTCGCGGTGGCCGTCCGGGTCGTCGTAGGCGGTGTTGCCGCCGAACGGCAGGAGCGTCGCGCCGTAGACGCGGAGGCCCTGGGCGTGCGCGCGGACGACGATCTGCTCGTAGGCGGCGATCAGGTCGTCGGCGACCTGCTTCTGGGCGATCTCGGTCGGCGCCGCGGTGCCGATGTCGTTGACGCCCTCGAAGACGAACAGCCACCGGACGCCGCTCTGGGCGAGGACGTCGCGGTCGAGCCGGGCGAGCGCGTTGGGGCCGAGACCGTCGTTCAGCACGCGGTTGCCGCCCGCGGCCTGGTTGAGCACCGCGACGTCGTCGGTGCGACGGCCGTCCTGGAGCCGGTCGAACAGCTGGTCGGGCCAGCGGTCGTTGCCGTTGGTGGTGGAGCCCCGGCCGTCGGTCAGGGAGTCCCCGAGCAGCACGACGCCCGCGGTGTGGCGGGCGGACCAGACCTCGACGCCGCTGAGGAAGTACCAGTGGTCGGTCGGCGTGGCGCCCGGGAGGTCGGCGTCGTCGACGTGGTTGCCGGCGAGCAGGTGCGAGGTGGTGCGCGAGCCGGGGTGCGAGGTGACGTCGAGCGAGTCCTGCCCGTCGGCGAGGTAGGCGGTGACGGTGAGGTTGCTCCCCGGCGCGAGCCGGAACCCGAGCGGATCGGACACCATCAACGCCCCGACCGGCACGACGACCGAGCGTTCGCCGTTGAAGGTCACCGCCCGGCTGGTGCCCGGCCGGATCGCGCTGACCCCGGCCCGACCGTCCTGTGGGAGCGCGACGGAGACGGCGGTGATGGGGAGGTCGGCGCCGCCGAAGGCGTTCGAGAAGCGCAGCCGCATGCGATCGCCGCCGACGGTGACGCGGACGGTCTGCCGCAGGGTGCTGTCGACCAGGACCGCGTCGTCGCCGGTGAAGGGTGGTGGCGGCATGTTGTGCGGTTCGGTGAGCTGCGGCATCGAGACCCAGGTGTTGACCCAGTGCCCGTGGCGCCCGGTCCCGGCCGGCGTGTCACCCCGCCCGACGTCCCCGACGTTTCCGACGAGGAACAACCCCGACACCAGAGCGACCGTCAGCGCCACGACGCCGGCCGCGTTGAGAATCGACGCTCTTCTGCCCATGCCCCACCACCTTGTGAGTCTCCGAAATTTTCGGAGATATGGCTCGTGATTTTCACAAGTTAGAACTCAGGATGATCCAGAGTCAAGACGCAGACTTCGAGTCATACCGGTGAGATGTTTCCGAAAATTTTCGCTGCTGATCGGTCGGAAACCCGGATCTCCGCGGTGCTGCCCGCCACGTGCACCCAGCCGCCGTCAGTCCGATTCGGGCCGGCGCTGTCGGATCGGCTGAGAGGCGGGGCGAGGGCCTTCTGTCACAGGAGGGAGATCACCTCGCGCGTGAGCAGGCCGGCCTGGTGGTCCGGTAGGTGTGTGGGCAATGCGAGCACGAGCGAGCTGGCGCCGGCCTGGTGCAGCTGGCTGATCTTCGCCGCGCAGTGCGTCGGATCGCCCGCGATCGTCAGTTGGTCGATCCACTCGTCCGGAAGGCGAGTGGCGAACTCGTCCGGTGAGCCGCACTTCTCGCGCAGCCGCGCGACTTCGTCGACCAAGCCGAGCGGTTCGAGATGGGCCCGGCTGGAGGGCATGGCCAGCTCCGCCGCGACTTGTGGCCGGAGTCGAGCACGTGCCGTGGCAGCGGCGGCGATACCGCCGGCGAAGAAGCAATCCTCGGCAAGCCAAAGCTCGTCGACGCCGGACTCCTCGATCCAGGCAGCGACCGGTCCGATCCGCGATGGGGGAAGCTGAGGGCCGATGCTGATGCCGATCTTCACTCCTCGATCCAACCACTGAGGCCGGCCGATCGACGTGGCGGACGACGCCTTCTTCCATGCCGCGGGCGATGCAGACGTAGCCGCTCATCCTGTCGGCTCACAGCTGAGGCGTGAGGCCGCGGTCGTCCGCCGCGCCGGTCACACAGTTCGTTCCCAGCAATCAGCGGACGCGGGCGCCCGTGGTCGAGGTGAAGCGGAACTCGATGGTGACCGGGAGGTCGGTCAGGTCGAGGGCCTGGCGGAGCCGGGGCAGGCCGTGGTCGGCCAGGTGGGTGCGGAGGTCGGCGAGGTCGGCGTCCTGTTCGACGGTGACCGCGAGGGCCAGGGCCGGATGGTCCGGGTCGCCGGCGAGGGTCGTATGGGCGTTGTGGACGCCGGGGTAGGTGAGGAGTTCGGCGGTGAACGGGGCGGTGGCGGTGCTGGGCGCCAGTTCGGTGCGGCCGTGGTCGGGGTCGTGTTCCAGGCGCCAGGTGTGGGTCTTCGGGCGGTGGGCCAACTGGGCGAACAGCCAGCGGAGCGCCAGGAGCGCCACGACGACCGCGACGGCGGTTGTCACCCAGTACACCCACGTCGGGGGTGGCGCGGTGCCGGGGACGAGCGTCGGCCACGGCGGGGCGAGCAGGTCGTAGTACACGGCTACCGGGTAGGCGCCTGCAAGCAGGAGTAGGACGCCGAGGGTGGCCAGCAGCGTGCGGTTCAGGCGGGCTGGGCGGTTCATCGCGCGCCTCGGGCGGATCGGACTCGGACCTTGACCGCCGGGCGCCGGGCAGGGGTGATCTGGTCGAGCCGGCGGGTGACGGCGGCGGCCACGGCGGCGTCGAGGCCAGTGGCGTTGGTGCGGTTCGTGCGCACCACCGCGACCGCACGGCGGGCGGTCAGGCGGAGCTTCGCCGCGCGTACGCCGTCCACCGCGGACGCCGCGCCGCGCAGGGTGGAGCGCAGGCTTCGGCGGGACGCGCCGGAGTCCATGCCGGGGTGGTCGCCGGCCAGCGGCAGCACAGTGGGGCGACCGGGCAGCACCGCCGCGGCCAGCAGGATCAGACCGGCCAGGGCGACCGCGGCGCCGGCCAGCACGGTGCCCGCCTCGTCCCAGCGCGTGCCGTGGGCGAAGGACGCCACCGCGTCGTAGTCGACCCAGGGGCGTTCGCCGGCGATCAGCTGCACCGCGACCACGGCCACCAGGGTGCTGGCCGCCAGCAGGACCAGCGCGGTCGCGATCGCGAACCCGCTCCGCCTCGGGCGTCGTCTCATTCGACCCTCCGGGTGTTCGCCCGCACGGTGTGTAGTGCGGCCACCTTGATATCTACTGTGGACACCCGGAGGCCGGTCAGCTCCAGGACCCGCCGGGACAGGTGCTCGCGGGCTCGCTCGGTCACCCGCCGCACCGACGCGGGGTACACGATGGACAGTCGGACGCCGAGCGCCACGGTCGCACCGTGCACCCGCGCGGTCACGTCCGCGTCGCGGGACAGGTCCTCGCCGCCCAGCGATACGCCGAGCACGCGCCGAGCCGCGCCGCCGACGTCGGGCACCTCCGTCAGCGCCTGTTCGGCGATCCGGGCGACGGTGTGTTCGGCGACCGTGGTCAGGCCGCGTTCGTCGGCCGGCGCGGTCGGTTCCAGTGTCGTGGTCACGGCTCAGACCCGGTCGCGGCCGAACAACTGCGCCACGTCCAGCTTGCCGTCCAGGTACCGCCCGACCAGCAGGCCGAGGGTACCGAGGACGAGCACGACGAGGAACGCGCCGAAACCACCGAACGCGGCCGCCAGCCCGAGCGCGAGCCCGGTCAGCAGCCCGGCATGCGCGGACGTCATGGTGTTCTCCTTGCTGCGCCGTGGATCACTGCACGCGGTTGGTCTCGGGCTCGTCGTCGCCGGGGATGAACACGTCGCTGACGTTGATGTTGACCTCGACGACCTCGAGCCCGGTCATCTGCTCGATGCCGGTGATCACGTTGCGCCGCACCGCCCGGGACAGCTCGGTGATCGCTACGCCGTACTCGACCACGATCTGCAGGTCCACCGCGGCCTGCTTCTCCCCCACCTCGACCGCCACGCCCTGGCTGGCACTCGCGGTCGCGCCGGGGATGCGC
The DNA here is from genome assembly GCA_036259595.1 of Actinophytocola sp. GTDB lineage: Bacteria > Actinomycetota > Actinomycetes > Mycobacteriales > Pseudonocardiaceae > Actinophytocola. The sequence continues at coordinate 544 of DATABL010000155.1, read as the reverse complement.
TCGCGGATCGCGCCGAACGCGCGTGCGGCGCCGCCGCCGAGCTCGTGTACGCCGGACACCTCGCGGGTGGCGAGGCCGGCGATCTTCTGCACCACGGTGTCCGCGATCGTGGTCGCGCCGTGGTCGGTCACCAGCCGGGAGGACTTCTCCAACTCGGTGCCCTCGCCCGACTGGCGCTGCTGCGGGGTGGTCTTCGCGGTCGCGCTGCTCATCGTGTCTCCTCTGGTTTCCGTGCGGGTGTTCTGGTTGGTCGACACCGTTCGGGCGCGTTCGTCACGCCCCGAACGGGTGAGTTTCTCCGTCCTCCAGCGCGCGGGCGTCGAGATCGGTGACGACCAGGCGCACCCGCGCGTGCTCCAGCTCGGTGCCCAGCAACGCCGCCCGCAGCGCGGTCTCCGCCCGGCGCAGCAGCGGCGGCAGCGGCAGCGCGAGCGCGACGACCCGCAGCTCCACCACACCCCCGGAGACGTCGACGGTGAGCGCGTCCAGGTTCCACGGCGCGAGCGTCGCCGGCCGCAGTTCCGGCACCGCCTCCAGGGCGTCC
>DATABL010000154.1:0-7846 GCA_036259595.1 Actinophytocola sp. | reverse complement strand
CCTCGGTGGAGGCGGGGGTGGAGGCGGGGGTGGAGGTCGTGTCGGTCATCGGGAGTCGGCCTCGCCTCGCGTCAGGGTGGCGGCGCTTTCCTCGTCGGTGTCCACGTACTTGCGCGTGACCTGGTCCAGCCCCGTCGACGCGGAGTTCAACGCCGCCACCGCGCGGGCCAGCTGGTCGCGCAGGTGTGTCGCGGTCCGCGCGTACGCCTGCGTGCTGTGCACCGTCCGACCCAGCTGACCGAAGGACTCCTCGGTCAGCGGGTCGGTCGCCATCGTCCGCGTGCCCTCGTCCAGGGCCTCGGCGCTCGCGGCGGTGAGCTTCGCGTAGCCGCCCACCCAGGCGGCGTCGAACTTGATCCCGGTCACGGGCGGCACCCTCTTCGGCTGGCGGATCACGTCAGGTGCTCCGACGATAAGCGAGCAGCCGAGGTTCCCGTACCACCGAAAGTCGGGGTCAGCCACCACCCGACTGGCCGCCGCCACCCTGCGCCTGCTCCTGCGCGCCCTCGCTCGGGTACACGCCCTGCTCGACGTCCACCGAGTCGAAGCTCTGCTCCACGTCCTCCACCGACAGCGAGGCCCCGTCCGGCAACAGCTGGATGATGCTCCGCGGCGCCGGCAGCTGGTTGTCCAGGCCGAGCACCGCCGCCGTCTGCGCGTCCGGGATGCCGTACTTCACCCCGGTGTCCGACACCAGCGTGATCTGGCCCGTGTCGAAGTCCGCCTCGGACGTCGCCTGCCGCACCACCGCGCCCCGGCCCGGCGGCATGTAGAACCAGTCGATCCGCACCCCGTCCGCGCTCGGCGTCGAGATCCGCACCGGCTTCGGGTCGCCCGGGATCTTGTCGCCGACGTAGACCGCGGTGCGCTCCTCGCGGTTGTCGCCCTCGCCGACCGTGGTCCAGGAGAGGCACGCCACCGGGAAGTTCTGCGCCTCCAGCACCTCGGTCCGGCGCTCCGGGAACGTCGAGTCGTCGATCCGCTCCTGCTTCTCCGCGGCGGGGATCACGTCCGGGCTGACCGCCTTGATCTCCGTGCCCTCGCTGTTGGTGAACCGCAGCAGGTCGGCGGTGGTCTCCTTGATCGGCTCGATGCCGTCCCGGTGGACCACGTAGAACTGCGACGCGCTGCCCGCGCGCTGCACCTGGAACACCGAGCCGACCGTCTCCAGGTCGGGGTCGCCCAGGTCCACGTCGGACGGTTGGCCGACGGTGCCCACGACGTCGGGCGCGGTCAGCTCCGCCTTCTCGGGGATGGCGTTGAGCAGGCCGACGCTGATCTCGCGTGGCTCCACCCCGTCGAGGTCCAACGCGTCCAGCACCGCGCCGTCGGTCAGGTCGACCTTAGCCCGCACCGCGCTGGTGTTCGGCAGGTTCGCCGTGCCGGGCGTGCGGTAGACCAGGTACGCGTCCTGCTCCTCCGCCGACTGCCCCGGCACGTTCTTGTCCAGCCGCACCAGCAGCGACTCGTCCTGGCCCAGCTGCTCCCCCAGCTCGTCGACGCCGGCCATCACCGTGGTCTCGGCGTTCTTCTCCTCCGGGTTGTTCTCGTCCACGTTCTGCTCGGCCGCGTCCGGGTTCAGCTGTGCCTCGTCACACACCGTCCACGGTGGACCGACGCGCTGGTCCGCGCTCGGCAGCAGGGTCGGGCCGCCCGGGATGCCGGCCATCCGGCCCCGCGCGATGTCACGCAGCTCGTTGTCGTCGATCACGTCCGGCGCGACGACCTGCACGTTGCCGCCACTGCCGCCGGGGCCGTCCGCGCCGCCCGGGCCCTCCTCCTCGTCGGCCTGCTGCCGCGCGTAGAGCAGCAACCGCGCCGAGGCGAGGTCGAACACCGGGATCAGCTTCTTCTCCGGCTGCGCGATCATCACGTACACCTGGCCGGACGGCTTGCCGATGACGATGCCGTCCTCGTTGGGCGCGGTGGGCTTGGGCGACAGGATCCCCCAGATCAGGAAGCCGAGCATGCCCAGCGCGGCGATGCACACCCCCACGATGGTCGCGCGCGAGTGCGTGCGCATCGGGTCGTGCAGCATCACCGAGTCCTTGCGGACCAGCGCGGACTGCATCCGGCGCAGCACGAAGCGATACGCCTGGACTTGGGACTTGGTAGTCGGTGTCGATGGCATTCCGGCCTCTACAGCTCCCCACTCGCGGTACCGTTCCGCGAGGATAGACCCACCGCCCTCGGTTGCACGCCGGTTCAGGACTATCGGCACAATCGCCGGGCGGGAGCACACCATAACGAGGGGAAGATTCGAGCGGATGTCGGTGAGCACTCCTCCACGGCAGGGCAGGACGCCTCCACCCGGCCAGCCGCCGAGACCACCCGGCCGAGGGGGCGGGCCAGGCGGCAACGGGCCACAGGGACCCCAAGGCCCCCAAGGACCACAGGGTCCAGGCGGTCCAGGCGGTCCCGGCGGCCCGCCACCGGGCGCGCGACCGGCCGGGCCGCCGGCCCAGCCGCCCCGGACGCCGATGTCGGCCCGCCGCCGCACCAGTGGCGCGAGTCTCGGTGCGCTGCCGGTGTCCAATCTCGTCGTCGTGGAGCTCGCGGTCGCGGTCGGCCTGGTGCTGCTCGCCGTCGACAACACCAACATCATGGCCTACGTCGCGATCTTCATCGCGCTCGTCGGCCTGGTCATCGCCGCCATCCGCTGGCGCGGCCGCTGGTTCACCCAGTGGATCAAGCTGACCGTCAAGTACGCCTTCCGCCAGCACGCGCGGGTCTCCAAGGCCACGAACCCGATCAGCATGGAGCAGATCGCCGCCGAGGAGGGCACCCCGGTCACCGGCCCGGACGACCCGCGGGTCAGCCTGCTGCGGCTCGCCGTGCCCGACCTCGTCGTCGCCCACGGCACCGACCACGAACGGCGTCCGCTCGGCCTCGCCTGGCACGAGGGCACCTGGACCGCCGTGCTGCTCGTCGACCCCGCACCCGCGCTGGTCACCCAGGTCGGCGGCTCGCCCAACCTGCCGCTCGGCGCGCTCGCCCCGACCCTCGAGGACCGCGGCGTGGTGCTCGACGCCATCCAGGTCATCTGGCACTGCTACCCCGGCAGCGCCGCGCTCCCGCCGAACTCGCCCGCGCTCGCGTCCTACATGGAGGTGCTCGGCCCGCTGCCGGCCGCCGCGCGCCGCACCACCTGGGTCGCCGTGCGGCTCGACCCGCGCCGCTGCCCCGCGGCCGTGCGCGAACGCGGCGGTGGCGTGCTCGGCGCGCACCGGGCGCTCATCGGCGCGCTGTCCCGGGTGCGCAACGCGCTGGAGTCCCGCGGCGTGCCGACCCGCCCGCTCGACCCCGACGAGCTGCTCAAGGCCGGCATCTCCGCCGCCGAGCTCACCGCCGTCGCCGGCTCCAACCAGCGGGTCGCGCTGCGCGAGCGCTGGACCGGCGTCACCGCCGCCGGCGTCGGGCACGCCAGCTACGCCATCACCGGCTGGTCGCGCGGCAAGTCCGCACAGAGCCTCAACGCGCTCACCGGGGTCCGCGCGCTGTCCTCGACCGTCGCCGTGTCGATCTCCCCCGGCGGCGAGGACGGCAAGGTCGGGATGCGCGGCCTGGTGCGGGTCAGCGCCCGCACCCCCGGCGAACTCGAGTACGCCGACGGCCGCCTCACCGCGATCTCCGACCGGCTCGGCGTCACCCTCACCCCGCTGCGCGGCCTCCAGGTCGCCGGCCTGGCAGCCACGCTCCCCCTGGGAGGTAGGGCGTGACACTCCCTGTGCATGAACCGCGTGGCACCCAACCGCACCCAAGGGGAACGGGACGCAACCCGGCCACCGGTACGCACCGAACTGGACCATGCCGACCCAACGCGACCACAAGGGATAAATCCGGGGAGGCGGAACAGTCATGAGCACGGGTGGCTCGAGCCGTTTGCTCGACACGCAGAACGGGACCGGGCTCAGTCAGGAGTTCGTGGTCGACGCCGCCATGCTCGACGCGGTCAGCCCCACCGGCGACCGCGGCGGCATGATGCTCGGCTCCGGCCTGCAGGGCGAGCCGCTGACGATCAGCGCGCTGCGGAACGCGCCGACCAGGATCGTGCTGGTCGGCGGGCTCTACCTGGCCCGGCAGGTGGCGCTGCGGGCGATGGCCGTCGGCGCCTGGGTGGTCGTCGCCACCGGGCGGCCCGCGGCCTGGCAGGTGCTGCAGAAGGCCGCCGGCAACGGGCCGGACGGGCGGCCGGCGCCGCTGGTGCAGATCCGCCGACTCAGCCCGGTCGAGCTGCCCCGGCCGTCGGAGGACGGGCCGCTGCTGGTCGTGCACGACGGGGGACCGACCCCGCAGGAGCTGTTCCCGCCGCGCTCGCCGTGGCAGACCACCGTGTACGTGCTGCCCTACATGCACCCGCAGGCCGGCGCCACCGCCAACGCCGCCGACCTGGTGCTGCTGCAGCGCCTGCCGGTCGGCCAGGCCCAGCTCGCCGCGCGGATCTGGCGGCTGCCGCCGCCGATGGTGCACCAGCTCACCAACCTCGCCGACGACCAGGTCGTCGCGCTCGGGCGGAACCTGTGGAAGCCGCTGCGGCTGGTCACCACGCAGAAGGAGCAGGCCATCCTCGGCCCGGTGCGGCGCGGCGACTGATCGGTGTCCGTTCTGCGGACGGGACGCGGCAAACGGCGGCACTTGCTGCGCCTGACGGCTGATCCCGTTCCCAGAGACCGTCCAAAATGTTCATAAGTGGCTGTGCGAACGCGCTCGGCTCTCTTGTGTAACCGCTCCTCGGCGGCGAGTGTGTAGTTGTTCGCTCGCGAACGATCCATCTCCCACCGCATTCGACCCCATCGAGGGCTGGGGTCGAATGCGCCCTGCACACGAGGAGAGCGAGTAAATGCGACACTCCCGGGGCAAGTCGGTCAGCCGACTCGCCGGAATCGGTTTCGTCACGGCGGCGGCCACCGGTCTCGCGGTGCTCACCGCGGCACCGGCGGCGGCCGCCGAGGGAACGGTGCTCGGCACCAACTCGGCGACCGCCATCGACAACAGCTACATCGTGGTGTTCAAGGACGGCGTCCAGGCCCAGGTCGACGCGACCGCGGCCGAGTACGGCGCGAAGGTCAGCCACCGCTACAGCTCCGCGCTGCGCGGCTTCGCCGGCACGATGAGCGAACAGGCCGCCAAGCGGCTCGCCGCCGACCCGGCCGTCGAGTTCGTCGAGCAGAACCAGACGGTCTCGATCGCCGCGGACCAGCCGAACCCGCCGTCGTGGGGCCTGGACCGGATCGACCAGCGCGACCTGCCGCTGGACGACAACTACTCGTACGCGACCGGCGCGAGCAACGTCACCGCGTACGTGATCGACACCGGCATCGACTTCGACCACCCCGACTTCGGCGGCCGGGCTAGCTCCGGCTACGACGCCGTCGACGGCGGCTCGGCCGAGGACTGCAACGGGCACGGCACGCACGTCGCCGGCACCATCGGCGGCTCCGCCCACGGGGTGGCCAAGGACGTCGAGCTCGTCGGCGTCCGCGTGCTGAACTGCTCCGGCTCCGGCACCACCGCGCAGGTCGTCGGGGGCATCGACTGGGTCACCGCCAACGCGCAGGGCCCGGCCGTGGCCAACATGAGCCTCGGCGGCGGCGCGAACTCCTCCATCGACAGCGCCACCGAGGGGTCGATCGCGTCCGGCGTGACCTACGCGGTCGCGTCCGGCAACTCGTCGGCGAACGCCTGCAGCTACTCGCCGGCGCGGGTGCCCGAGGCGATCACCGTCAACTCGTCGAACCGCAACGACGCCCGGTCGTACTTCTCCAACTACGGCAGCTGCACCGACATCTTCGCCCCCGGCGAGGGCATCACGTCGACCTGGCTGAACGGCGGCACCAACACCATCAGCGGCACCTCGATGGCCAGCCCGCACGTGGCCGGCGCGGCCGCGCTGTACCTGTCGGCGAACCCGTCGGCATCGCCGCAGACCGTGAGCGACGCGCTGACCGACTCCGCCACCTCGGGCGCGATCTCGAACCCGGGCTCCGGCTCGCCGAACCTGCTGCTCTACACCGGCGGCGGCACCGACCCGGGTCCCGACCCGGAGCCGGGCGACTGCTCCGCGGTGTCGAACTCCAGCCGGGTGTCGATCCCGGACGCCGGGTCCGCGGTGACCAGCCCGATCACGATCTCCGGCTGCGAGGGTGCCGCGTCCTCGTCGGCGAGCGTGTCGGTGGACATCACCCACACCTACCGCGGTGACGTGGTGATCGACCTGATCGCGCCGGACGGCTCCAGCTACCGGCTGAAGAACTCCAGCGGCTGGGACAGCGCGAACAACATCAACGAGACGTACACGGTCAACCTCGGCTCCGAGCAGGCCAACGGCACGTGGCGGCTCAGTGTCCGCGACGTGTACCGGTACGACACCGGCCGCGTGAACGGCTGGACCCTGGACGTCTAGTCCTGACCGGGAGGTCACCGAGCGGCGCGTTCCCCCGGACGCGCCGCTCGGTGCTGTCTGGCAGCTTCGGGCCGCCGGGCTACCCGGCGCCCGTGCGGCGCGGAACACTGGTCGCGTGGGGCTGACGACGGGAGCTGGCAGTGGCTGAGCTGGGCGCGCTGGTGGGCACCTACCCGACCAACTGGCGCCGGCGCTGGTCCGCGGCGGTGATCCTGCTGTTCCCGGGTGTCGTCCTGACTGCGGTGGGCACCGTCCTCCTGGTCGGCGCCGCCGAACGGGCCGGCACGGTGTACTCGGCCGTCGACCCGCTGTTGCTGCCGATCGCCCTGGTCACGTTCGGTGCCGTCATGCTGCTGATGGGGGCGCTGTTCGGCGTGTGGGCGCGGTACAGCCGGGGCGAGGTGTTCCGGCTTCACGAGCACGGGCTGGTGCACGTCCGCGCCGACACCTCCCGGACGATCCGGTGGTCCGAGCTGGAGGACGTCGTCACTGGGCCCACGCAGAACACCGTGTTGGCCCGCTGGGCCGGGGGGACCTTCCGGTGCACCGTCACCGTCACCGGAGGGACGAAGGTGCTCATCACCGGGCTCACCGAGAACGCCCCGGACCTCGCCCAGCACCTGCTCGCCGCCAGCCGGCGGGGCGCTCAGGGGCGCTGAGCCACCCGGACGTTCCTGGTCCGCTCCGCCCTGGCCGCCAGCTCGTGGTCCGGCGGGTAGTCGACGGCGACCAGGGTCAGGCCGTGCGCGGGGGCGACGGTGACCGTGCTGGCGCGCTCCGCGGCGGTCAGCAGGGACGCGGGCCAGTCGACGCCGCGGCGGCCCTCCCCCACGGCGGTCAGGGCGCCGACCAGGCTGCGGACCATCGAGTGGCAGAACGCGTCCGCCGACACCGCCGCGGACAGCACGCCGTCGGCGTCCCGGGTCCAGGTCAGGCGCTGGAGCTCGCGGATCGTGGTCGCGCCCTCGCGGCGCTTGCAGAACGCCACGAAGTCGTGCTCCCCCACCAGCCGGGCCGCGGCCTCGTTCAGGGCGTCCAGGTCCAGCGCGCGCGGCCAGGTCACGGTGTCGGTGCGGCGCAGCGGGTTCGCCGCCCACGGGCGGTCGCAGATGCGGTAGACGTAGTGCCGGCACAGCGCCGAGAACCGGGCGTCGAACGCCGGGTGCGCGGGCGTGACCGCGGTGACGCGGACGTCGGCCGGCAGGGCGCGGGTCAGGCGGTCGCGGAACGAGCCCGGACCGGGCAGGTCACCGGGAAGATCACAGTGCGCGACCTGGCCGGTGGCGTGCACGCCCGCGTCGGTGCGGCCGGCGACCGTGAGACGCACGTCCTGGCGCAGCACCATCGACATCGTGTCCTCGAGGACCCCGCAGACCGTGCGCCGGTCCGGCTGCCGCGCCCAGCCGGAGAACTCGGTGCCGTCGTAGGCGATGTCCAGGCGGA
>DATABL010000153.1:0-12741 GCA_036259595.1 Actinophytocola sp. | reverse complement strand
CGACGCCCTTGCGGCGCGCCGCACCGCCGGTAGCCAGGTCGTCCTGGTCTCCTCCGGTGCGATCGCGTCGGGACTGGCTCCGCTGGGCCTCGGTCGCCGGCCGCGTGACCTCGCCACGCAGCAGGCGTCAGCGAGCGTCGGCCAGCTCGTGCTCGGTCACGCGTACGTGTCGTCGTTCGCCCGCTACGACCTGCGGGTGGGCCAGGTCCTCCTCACCTCGGACGACGTGGTGCGGCGTGCCCACTACCGCAACGCCCAGCGCACCCTGTCCCGGCTACTGGCCCTCGGAGTCGTGCCCGTGGTCAACGAGAACGACACGGTGGCCACCGAGGAGATCAGGTTCGGCGACAACGATCGCCTGGCCGCTCTGGTCGCGTATCTGGTTGGCGCTGACGCGCTGGTCCTCCTTTCCGATGTCGACGGCCTGTACGACGGCGACCCACGTCGCGGCGATGCGCACCGCATCGACGAGGTGGCTGGCGAGACCGATGTCGAGCATGTCCGCGCCGACGAGCCCACCTCCGACCTGGGCACCGGCGGCATGGCCACCAAACTGGCCTCGGCCCGTCTCGCCTCGACCGCCGGCGTCCCGGCCCTGATCGCCGCCGCGAGCGACGCCGCCCACGCCCTGGGACCCGCCGACGTCGGCACCGCGTTCGCCGCCAGCCCACGCCGGCTGACCCCGAGACGGTTCTGGCTCGCCTACGCCGCCAACCCCAAGGGCCGCCTCCAACTCGACGACGGCGCCGTGGCCGCGGTGGTCGGTCGCCGCCGCTCGCTGCTGGCCGCGGGCATCACCGAGGTACACGGCGAGTTCGAGGCCGGCGACGTCGTCGAACTGACCGACGCCCGCGCCCATGTCGCGGCCAGGGGCGTGGTCGCCTATGACGCCGCCGAGCTGCCGATGCTCATCGGCCGCAAGAGCCACGACCTCCCTCCGGAACACCGCCGCGAGGTCGTCCACGCCGACGACCTGGTCCCACTCCGACACTGACGCCCGCCCGAGAAACGGTGACCTCACCGGCCAAGCCCCGCACCGGGCGGGACTCTGCGCGACGAGAGCACGGCCTTGGCGGGGAGACGGCCGAGCCCGTGCCCGCGCCCGGAGGCCCTGCCCCAGGTCCCGCGATCAGGAGCCCGTCGAGCGATTCGACCGACGGCTCGGCCAGAACGCTTTGAGACGCCTGTGCCAGAGACCTTCACCGGAGCCCTTGCCGTCCCGGCACGCCCTGACCAGCGCCTCGACAGCGCTCTGCAAAGCGTTCCGACGCGAACTTCGGTCGCGGATCTCGATCGGAGACTCGCCTCGCCGAACCTCGCCGTTCCGCAACGTTCCTTGCTGCAGCAACGTTCCTCGGCGGCGCGCACACCATGCTCCGACAACTGCGCTCGCCTACACGATCGTGACCACTCCCTGCAGCGCAAGCGGACCGACCACGCTCGGCCCGGCGGCGTTCGCGTTCAGGTGTAGCCACAGGGCGACCGATCCCTCCTCCGGCGACGGTGCGCGCTTGCCGCCGCTGAAGGTGAGAGAAATCCCGGAAACCAGGACGGGTGGCGGTGTCGCGGGCACGACACCGACCGGATCCGGCATTGGCGCCGATAGATTTGGTTCTTCCTGGTGTTACCTCCTTTCGAACGCGACGTTCGTCTGTCTGGGCGCCGAACGATCAGGTCGTGGTGGCGAGCGCGAACGGGAGGACCGCCGGAGCACCGGCCTCGCGTAACAACTTGGCCGCCACCGTCATGGTCCAGCCGGTGTCCACCCGGTCGTCGACGAGCAGCACCGGACCGTCCACCCCGGACAAGCGGTCGGCCAGCTCGGGACCGATCTCCAGCGACCGCCACACCTGCGCCAACCTGCGCGCGCTGTTGGCCTGCCGCTCACCCGACGGCCGGACGCCGATCTCGCCCAGCACCGGCAGCCGGCCGATCGAACCGATCCGTTCGCCGAGGTTCGCCACCAGTTTCGGCCTGCTGGTCGAGCCCACCGTCACCACACCGACAGGGCGCTCCGCCCAGTCCCACGACGCCAGCACCCGCACACAGCCGTCCACCATGTCGTCGGGAACAGGCCCGTCGGCGTGGCCGGCGCCCGGCCCGAACAGGTCGCGCAAACGGTTGCCCCACCCGATGTCCGTGAGCCGTCCGAGTGCACGGCCCGGCTCCGCACGCTCACCGGCGCCGACCTTTCCGGATAGCGGCACGTCGAGCGCGCCCATACCGCTCGGCCACATACGACGTTCGCCGACCTCCACGCCCGGCCGGTGTAAGAGCCGTTGGGCGGCGGCGACGTGCGCCTCCGAGACCTCGGCGCTCCACCGCGCCCCGGCACAGTTGTCGCACCTCCCACACGGGGTCGGGTTCGGAGCGTCGAGCTGGCTGAGCAGGTACTCCATCCGACACTGGTCCGTGCGCTGGTACTCGAGCATGGTCTGCTGCTCGGACTTCCTCGCGCCCGCGATGCCCTGGTAGCGATCCGCGTCGTAGTCCCAGCCCTGCCCGGTCGCGAGCCAGCCGCCCTTGACCCGCCGCACCGCGCCGTCCACGTCCAGCACCTTGAGCACCATGTCCAGCCGGCTGCGGGACAGGTCGCAGGCCGGCTCGATCGCCGCGGTCGACAGCGGGCGGTCCGCTTCGGCCAGGACGTCCAGCACACGCCGGACCACCCGTTCGGGCGGGAACGCCAGCGAGGCGAAGTAAGTCCAGATGTCCTGGTCCTCCGTGCCCGGCAGGAGCAGCACCTCGGCCCGCTCCACGCCGCGGCCCGCGCGACCGATCTGCTGGTAGTAGGCGATCGGCGACGACGGCGCGCCCAGGTGGACCACGAAGCCGAGGTCCGGCTTGTCGAAACCCATGCCCAGCGCGGACGTCGCGGCCACCGCCTTGATCCGGTTGCCCAGCAGGTCCTGCTCGATGCGTTCCCGCTCGGCCGGGTCCGTTCTGCCCGAGTACGCCGCGACCGAGTACCCGCGGTCGCGCAGGAACGACGACACCTCGTGTGCCGCGGCCACGGTGAGCGTGTAGATGATCCCCGACCCCGGCAGCTGGTCGAGATGCTCCGCCAGCCACGCGAACCTGGCCTGCGCGGTCGGCAGCCGCAGGACGCCCAGGTGCAGGCTCTCCCGGTCGAGCTCGCCGCGCAGCACCACGGTGTCCTGACCACCGAGGCCGAGTTGCTCGGTGACGTCGCGGACCACCCGGTCGTTGGCGGTGGCCGTCGTCGCGAGCACGGGCACCCCGGCCGGCAGTGTGCCCAGCAGGCTGCGCAGCCGCCGGTAGTCGGGCCGGAAGTCGTGGCCCCAGTCGGAGATGCAGTGCGCCTCGTCCACCACGAGCATTCCCGCGGACGCGGTCAGCTCCGGCAGGATGGTGTCGCGGAAATCCGGGTTGTTGAGCCGCTCCGGGCTGACCAGTAACACGTCGGTCCGCCCGGCCAGGACGTCGTCCTGCACCTCGCGCCACTGGTCGAGATTCGCCGAGTTCATCGTGGCCGCCCGCACCCCGGCCCGGCCCGCCGCGTCGATCTGGTTGCGCATCAGCGCGAGCAGCGGCGAGACGATCACGGTGGGACCCTGGCCGAGCTCCCTTAACAGGGCGGTCGCCAGGAAGTAGACGGCTGACTTGCCCCACCCCGTTCGCTGCACGACGAGCGCCCGCGTGCGGTCGACGACCAGGGCCTTGATGGCGGTCCACTGGTCGTCGCGGAGGGACGCTCCGTCGCCGGCGAGGGCGCGGAGGCGGTTTTCGGCTGAGGTTCGGAGGGCTTGCTGATCCACGCCGTCCACACTGGCGCATGACACCGACAACGGCCAGGACTGGACCGTGCGAATGGACCTTTCGCACGGAAATTTTGGTGGTTCCGCAGGTCAGCGGCCTGTGCGGCGGGTTAGGCTCTGCACTCATGTCGGGTCGGCGAATCGGGATCATGGGCGGCACGTTCGATCCCATCCACCACGGGCACCTCGTCGCGGCCAGCGAGGTGCAGGCCAGGTTCGACCTGGACGAGGTGATCTTCGTGCCAACGGGTCAGCCGTGGCAGAAGAGCCACCGCCAGGTCAGTGCGGCCGAGGACCGGTACCTGATGACCGTGGTCGCCACCGCGTCCAACCCCAGGTTCTCGGTGAGCCGCGTGGACATCGACCGCGGCTGCACCACCTACACCATCGACACGCTGCGTGACCTGCACGCCACGCATCCCGACGCGCACCTGTTCTTCATCACCGGCGCGGACGCGCTCGAGCAGATCCTGTCCTGGCGCCAGGCCGAGGAACTGTTCGCGCTGGCCCACTTCGTCGGCGTGACGCGGCCCGGCTACCAGCTCGACGACGAGCACCTGCCGAGCGGCTCGGTGAGCCTGGTCGACGTCCCCGCCATGGCGATCTCGTCGACCGACTGCCGCGCGCGCGTCGCCGACGGCCAGCCGGTCTGGTACCTCGTGCCCGACGGCGTCGTGCAGTACATATCGAAGCGCGACCTCTACCGGGAGGGTGCACAGTCCTAGAAGCTGAGCTCGTTCGCGCAGCAGCGAGTAGAGCAACTGGGTCTGCGCGTCCTCGGCTGTGTCGGCTCGGCTTCTGGGATCCCTGCCCTCCGAAACTCGTATCAAGTTCGACGACCAATCCGTGAGGGCCTTAGGCTCGGCCACCGGTACCCTCGTAGGGTTCACGAGGAGACCGGGTTCGACGATCGAGGAGTGACGTGACCGCAACGCACGACGCACGCGAGTTGGCACTGGTCGCGGCCAACGCCGCCGCCGACAAGAAGGCCAGCGACGTGATCGTGCTCGATGTCTCCGAGCAACTGGTGATCACCGACTGTTTCGTCATCGCGTCCGCGCCGAACGAACGGCAGGTCGGCGCGATCGTCGACAATGTCGAGGAGAGGATGCGCGCCACCGGCACCAAACCGATCCGGCGCGAGGGCGCCCGCGAGGGCCGCTGGGTGCTGCTGGACTTCGTGGACGTCGTGGTGCACGTCCAGCACGCGGAGGAGCGGGCGTTCTACGGCCTGGAACGGCTGTGGAAGGACTGCCCGCGGATCGAGTTCGAGCCGGATCCGGCGATGGTCGACCCGGACGGCGACGAGGACGGTCCGACGTGACCCTGAGCCGGCTCGTGCTGTGGCGGCATGGCGAGACCGACTACAACGCGACCGGCCGGTGGCAGGGGCACCTGGACTCGCGGCTCACCGAGGTGGGTCGCAACCAGGCGCGCTTCGCGGTACCGGCGCTGGCCCGGTTCTCCCCGGACATCGTCGTGACCTCCGACCTGCGCCGCGCGATGGACACCGCGGCGACGTTCACCGACGCCACCGGCGTGCCCTCCCGGGTGGACAAGCGGCTGCGGGAGACCAACCTCGGGCTCTGGCAGGGCATGACCAGCGCCGAGGTCGACGAGCAGTGGCCCGGCGCGCGGCAGACCTGGCAGACGGATCCGACCTGGACCCCTCCGGGCGGGGAGTCCCGGATCGAGGTCGCCGCGCGAGCCGCCGAGGTGGTTGTCGACCTGGACGAGTCGACCGAGGACACCGCGGTCCTGTGTGCGCACGGCGGCCTGATCACCGCGCTCGTCGGGCATCTGCTGGAGCTGCCGGTCGCCGCGTGGGCGAAGCTCGGCGGTATCGGCAACTGCCACTGGACCGTGCTGGCCCGGCGCGGCACGAGTGGCCTGGCCTGGCGGCTGCGCGTCTACAACGCCGGGATCACCGGCTGAGCCCGCGGCCATGGCTCCGACCCTGTTGACGTTCGGGGACTCCCTGAGCTTCCACGGCCCCGACGGGCCGTATCCCGCGGACGACGAGCGGCTGTGGCCCAACCTGGCGGCGGCGGCGCTCGGTGGCCGGACCGAACTGTTCGCCGGGTTCGGGTGGACCGCCCGCGACGCGTTCTGGGCGCTCGCCGGTGACCCCCGGGTGTGGGCGCTGCTGCCCAAGGCCGACGTGCTGGTCCTGGCCGTCGGCAGCATGGACACCCTGCCCTCGCCGCTGCCGACCTACCTGCGCGAAGGGCTGCGCTACCTGCGGCCGGACGTGCTGCGCCGGTTCGTCCGCGCGCGCTACCTGGCGGCCCAGCCGTGGCTGGCCAGGGCCACCCGGGGCCGGCCGGTGGCGCTGCCGCCCGCGCTGACCGTCCGCTACCTGGACCGCATCCTCGGCTCGATCCGTGCGCTGCGTCCGGACCTCCCGGCGGTCGGGGTGCTGCCGCCCGTGCACCGCGCGGCGTCCTACGGACTGGTGCACACCGGCCGGCTGGACGCCGTTCCCGCGATCCGGGCCTGGGGCGCGCGGGTTGGTGTGCCGCTGCTCGACCTCGCCGAGCTGACCGGCGAGCACGTGCGCAGCGGGCGCGGCAACCCCGACGGCATCCACTGGGGCTGGGAAGGGCACGCCCAGGTCGGCGCCGCACTGGCTGACCTCGTCACGTCGCTGGGTTCACGGAAAGCGGACGAACACCACGTAGGCTGACCGACCGTGCCTGTCGCCGTGGTCACCGATTCCAGCGCGTACCTGCCGGACGGTTTCGCCGAGCGACACGCGGTGCACGTGGTGCCACTGCACGTGCTGATCGACGACGAGTCCGGGCTGGACGGGGTGGACATCGGCCCGGTGGAGGTGGCGGAGGCGCTCGCCGGGCGGCGTGCGGTCACCACCTCGCGCCCCAACCCGGAGGAGTTCGTCGACACCTACCGGCGGTTGCTCGACGAGGGCGCCGACGGGGTCGTCTCGGTGCACCTGTCCAGGGAGCTCTCGGGCACCTGGGAGTCGGCGCGGCTGGCCGCGAAGGAGGTCGGCGAGGACCGGGTTCGGGTGGTGGACTCGCGCACCACGGTGATGGGTCTCGGGTTCGCCGTGCTGCGCGCGGCCGCCGCCGCTGTCGGTGGGGCCGGCGCGGCGGAGGTGGAGGACACGGCGGTCGCCGCGGCGGCGCGGACGAGGACGTTCTTCGTGCTGGAGACGCTCGAGTACCTGCGGCGGGGCGGACGGATCGGGACGGCGTCGGCGTTCCTCGGTACGGCGCTCGCGGTGAAGCCGGTGCTACACGTGGCGGACGGGCGGATCGAACCGCTGGAGAAGGTGCGGACCGCGCATCGGGCCATGTCACGGCTGGTGGAGCTGGCCGAGGAGGTCGCCCGGGCGCCCGGGGCGGGCGCGGTCGACCTCGCCGTCCACCACCTTGCCGCGCACGACCGGGCGGTGGAGCTCGCGACCCGGCTCGACGAGCGGATCTCCCCGTCACCAGGCTGTGTCGTGTCGGAACTGGGCGCGGCGATCGGTGCGCACACCGGTCCCGGCATGCTCGGCGTCGTGATCTGTCCAGCCGAACGGTGAACCGTCCAGCTTCGCACACGGCACCGACAATCCCGTCCCGCTGACACCGCGAACGGCCTGGTTGTCCACAGCCATCCCGGTTGTCCACAGATCGCCGCCGGCCGCTCCGGCACAGGCGCGATCCGACCTAGCGTCGAAGGCGTGATCGAAACGACCGCCCGGCGCGAAAGCCGAACCTTCCGTCCCCGTACCCGACTCGACCACCTGATCGGCCCCTCTCACCCGGAACCGCCCTCGACCCGGCCCTTGCTCGACGACTCACCCTTCCGGTCCGAGCCCGATGCGTGGACACCCGACCCGCCGGCTCCAGAGCCCCCGTTGCCAGCCACCGCGCGCTCGCCGGACACTGCAGCCGCGCCGCCGACCGATCCGGAACCTCCGCCCGGCCCACGGGACCGCGAGGCAGGGACACCGATCGGCGGGTTTCCAGCGGCCGAACCGTGGTGGCGTCGTGTCGCCGACCGCCTGCGCGAACGCTGGCTGCCCGATCGCACACCTGATCGGGCCGCCGGTCCGCCTCGATGGCGGCTGGCCGCGTTGGCGGTCGGTGCCGTGGTGCTCGGCATCGCGATCGCGGTCGGGCTGACGCTCTCCACCGCCCCCGAGCGGCCCGAGGTACCGCCGGCGCTGCCGGCCGCTGCGGTCAGCGAGGTGCGCGGCCCCGGCAGCAGCACGGCACCGAGCGGGAGCGGCTCGATCGTGATCAGCGTCGTCGGGCGCGTGGCGTCCCCAGGCCTGGTCACCCTGCCCGACGGTGCACGTGTGGCCGACGCGCTGGAAGCGGCGGGCGGCGCCGCTCCCGGCGCCAAGCTGGGCAGCCTCAACCTCGCCCGGCGCCTCACCGACGGCGAGCAGATCTACGTCGGCGTCCCGGTCCCGGCGGGTGCGCGGCCGCCCGCGTCGGCTCCCGGCGCCGGCCAGTCGGGCGGTGCGCCCGTCGACCTCAACTCGGCGTCGCTGTCCACGCTCGACACCCTGCCCGGGGTGGGGCCGGTCACCGCGCAGCGGATCCTCGACTGGCGCACCGAGCACGGACGGTTCGCCTCGGTCGAGCAGTTGCGTGAGGTCGACGGCATCGGCCCGACCCGGTACGCCCGGCTCAAGGACCTGGTGGTGGCGCGATGATCCTGCGGCGCGACCGGGCGGACCCGGCCGTCGCGCCGGACTGGCGGTTGGCTCCGGCCGCGCTCGCGGTGTGGCTCGCCACGATGCTCGGGCTCGTGCTCGGCTGGTGGTGGGCCGCGGTCGGTGCCGTCGCGGCGGTGGGCGCCGGGGTCGCGGTTCTGGTCGCGGCTCGGCGGCGGGCGCCGGTGGTGCGGTGGTTCCGGCTCGGTGTGGGTTGGTCGCTGCTGGTCTGCGGGCTGCTCATGGCCGTCACCAGCACGGGGCGTCTCCGCGAGGCCGAGGAGGACCCGGTTCGGGCCCACGCGAATGCCGGCGGCGAGGGCGAGTTCCGGGTGACGGTCACCGAGCGGCCGCGGCCGTTGTTCTCCGCCGGCTTCGGTGGCCAGCAGGGCGGCGTGCGGGCGGTCGTGGTGCCCGCACGGATCCGGGACGCGGTGATCGGCGGGACAGCCGTCGTCTCGACCGGGCGGGTGGTGCTGGTCGCCCCCGTGGACGGCTGGTCGACGCTGCTGCCCGGGCAGGACGCCACCACCAGAGCCCGGTTGGCGCCCGCCCGCACGGGGGAGTTGACCGTGGCCGTGCTGCGTGTCCGAGGGCCGCCGGACGAGGTGAGCGAGGCGTCCGCGTGGCAGCGTGGTGCACAGGAGCTTCGAGCCGGGCTGCGCGACGCCGCGTCGGTGCTCGATCCCGAGCCGGCGGGGTTGCTGCCCGGGCTGGTCGTCGGGGACACCGACCGGCTGTCCCGGCAGGTCGAGGAGGAGTTCCGGGCGGCCGGGCTCGCGCACCTGGTCGCTGTGAGCGGAGCGAACCTGGCAGTGGTGTGCGTGGCGGTGCTGTTCCTGCTGCGTGCGCTCCGCCTGGGGCCGCGGGCGGCGGCGTCCGGTGCCATGGTCGCGCTGGTCGGGTTCGTGGTGCTGGCCGGGCCGGAGCCGAGCGTGCTGCGGGCGGGTGTCATGGGCGCGGTAGGGCTGCTGGCGCTGGCCTTGGGACGGGAGCGTGCGGCACTGCCCGCGCTGGGCACCGCGGTGATCGTGCTCGTGCTGTGGGATCCGGCGATGGCGGTGAGCTTCGGGTTCGCGTTGTCGGTGCTGGCCACGGCCGGGCTGGTGCTGCTCGCGCCGCGATGGGCGGAGCGGTTGGCGGCCCGGGGCGTGCCACGTGGCCTCGCCGAGGCGCTCGCGGTGCCCGCGGCGGCGCACCTGGTCACCGCGCCCGTGGTGGCCGGGATGGCAGGTGAGGTCAGCCTGGTGGCGGTGCTGGCGAACCTCCTGGCGGCACCGGTGGTTCCGCTGGCCACGGTGCTCGGCGTGCTGGCGGCGCTCGTCGGCCCGGTGTCCTCGTGGCTGGCCGAACTGCTGGTCCGGTTCGCCGGGCCGGAGGTCGACTGGCTGATCCTGGTCGCCCGGCAGGCGTCGCGGGTGCCCGGCGCGACGATCGCCTGGCCGTCCGGCTGGTGGGGCGGCCTGTTGCTGGTGGCGTGCGTGCTGCTGCTGGTGGCGGCACTGCGGCGCCGGCGTCTGCGGGTGCTGGTGGGCGCGGTGCTCACCGGTCTGCTGGTGGTGGTCGTTCCGGTCCGGGTGATCTCGCCCGGCTGGCCGCCGCCCGGGTGGGCGATGGTCGCGTGCGACGTGGGCCAGGGCGACGCGCTCGTACTGGCCACCGCCGAGGCTGGCCGGGCGGTGGTCGTGGACACCGGGCCGGAGCCGGGGCCGCTGGACGGCTGCCTGGACCGGCTGGACGTGTCGCGGGTGCCGCTGGTGGTGCTCAGCCACCTGCACGCCGACCACGTCGGTGGGCTGGACGCGGTCCTGGGCGACAGGGCGGTCGGGGCGGTCGCGGTCAGTCCGGCCAGGGAGCCGGACTGGGCATGGGAGGAGGTGCGTGACGCGGCCGCCGAGGCCGGGGTGCCGGTCGTCCAGCTGGACGCGGGCCGCCGGCTCGAGTGGCCGGGACTGACGATCGAGGTGCTGGCTCCGACAACGAAGGAGGTGATGCCCGCGGAGGCCGAGGGTACGGAGATCAACAACGCGTCGCTGGTGCTGCGCGCGGTGACGCCGGCCGGGCGGATCCTGCTCAGCGGTGACGTGGAGCTGGAGGCGCAGGCGAGCCTGCTCAACGAGCGGGTGGACCTGACCGCGGAGGTGGTCAAAGTGCCCCACCACGGCAGCCGGTACACCACGCCCGAGCTGTTCACCGCGGTCCGGGCCCGGATCGCCGTGGTGAGTGTCGGTGCCGACAACCGGTACGGGCACCCGAGCCCGACCACTCTCCGGGCGCTGGATCGGACCGGAGCATTGGTGATCCGCACCGACACCGGTGGCGACGCGGCGATCGTCCCTGGCGAGAGCGGTCCTCGGGCAGTGACTCGCGGTCCGGCTCGAGGGCCGCCATGAGGATGTGGTCTGAGAGAGGTGTGGACGAGGCGCGTGTGAAGGAGGTGATTGTGTCGGGAGGACAGTGGGATTCTCGGGCGTAACGGCCACCGTTTCTGCTTACCGCGCTGACGTCGAGCGCTGGCTCGTCCCGGCGCCGGAACACGCCGTTGACCTCCCCCGCGTGGCTGGCGTGACGACCAGACGCTGGGCAGGCGCGGCGGACGCGGGAACGTGCCGCGTCTCCTACGAGGTGCGGGCGACGGTGCTCGGGCGGAAGTGCGTGCTACGCCACGAACTCCGGTGGTGGGTGGTTGGAACTGGCGGCCGTTCGCCGGTGTCCACAGGGGACAGCGAGCGGATCGTCAGCCGCGTACCTGCCGGCCGCGGACATCGCGATGCCGCAGTGGGAGACGTGGGGACGACGCTCAATATCGGGGCGCCGGGGCTCGTCCGCGACCTGTTCGCGAACCTGCCCCGACGCCACCGAACGCGTCACCAGCCCTAGGACTCCAGGGCTTCGCGGACGGCCGCGGCCGACGGGGGCACGGTGGCTCGCGGGCCGATCTTGTCCTGGACGGCGTCGAGGGTCTTGAGGCCGTCACCGGTGATGAGGAGGACTGTTTCGGCGTCCGGGTCGAGTTGGCCGGTGTCGATCAGCTTCTTCGCGGTCGCGACGGTCACGCCGCCCGCGGTCTCGGCGAAGATGCCCTCGGTCCGGGCGAGCAGGCGGATGCCCTCGACGACCTCCTCGTCGGTGACGTCCTCGACCGCGCCGTTGGTGCGGCGCACGGCGTCCAGCACGTACGGGCCGTCGGCGGGGGCGCCGATCGCCAGCGAGCGGGCGATCGTATCCGGCTTCACCGGGCTGACCACGTCCTGGCCCGCCTTGTACGCGGCGGACACCGGCGAGCAGCCGGTGGCCTGGGCGCCGAACACCCGGTACGGCTTGCCCTCGACCAGGCCGAGCTCGGTGAACTCGCGGAAACCCTTGTCCACCTTGGTGAGCTGGGCGCCGGAGGCCACCGGCACGACCACCTGGTCGGGCAGCCGCCAGCCGAGTTGCTCGGCGACCTCGTAGCCGAGCGACTTGGAGCCCTCGGCGTAGTACGGGCGCACGTTGACGTTGACGAACGCCCAGTCCTCGTGCTCCGCGGCGAGCTCGGTGGCCAGTCGGTTGACGTCGTCGTAGTTGCCGTCGACCGCGATCAGGGCGCCGTCGTACACGGCCGTGGTGAGGACCTTGGCCCGCTCCAGCGACGACGGGATCAGCACCACCGACTGCCAACCGGCGCGCGCGGCCGCGGCGGCGACCGCGTTCGCCAGGTTGCCCGTGGACGGGCACGCCAGCACGGTGAAGCCGAGCTGGCGCGCGGCGGCGAGCGCGACGGCGACCACGCGGTCCTTGAACGAGTGCGTCGGGTTGCCCGTGTCGTCCTTGACCCACAACGACTTCACGCCGAGCGCCGCGGCGAGCCGGTCGGCCTTCACCAGGCGGGTGAGTCCGGGCTCGGTGTTCGGGTGGGCGTCCACATCGGACGGGACGGGCAGCAGGTTCCGGTAACGCCAGATCGACGGGGGGCCGGACTCGATGCCGGCACGGGTGATGTCGCCGAACTGGTAGGCGACCTCGAGGGGGCCGAAACACTCGACGCAGGCGAACTCGGCGGCGAGCGGAACCTGGTTGCCGCACTCGCGGCAGGACAACGCCCGCGCGGGGCCAAGATCGAGTGCGGAGGAAATGACAGCAGTCATGGCGAGGTCTCCTCATCTGTCCCGCGTACGGGTCGGAATTGGCACCGTGTTCGTCGCCGTCCTCGCGAAAAGCGAATGGCTGACGCCGGTTGCCGGGGCTTCTTCGGGCCGATCCCTCTGCCCCTCTGGATGAGCTGTATTCAGTTGTTCCGCAGGACAC
>DATABL010000152.1:0-13379 GCA_036259595.1 Actinophytocola sp. | reverse complement strand
CGTCTCCAGGTCGCACTCGTCGATCACCCACAGGCCGTAGGTGTCGCACAGGTCGAGGAACGCGGGGTCCGGCGGGTAGTGGCTGGTGCGCACGGCGTTGACGTTGTGCCGCTTCATGGTCAGCACGTCGTCCAGCATGGTCGCGCGGGTCACCGCGCGCCCGTGGTCGGGGTGGAACTCGTGCCGGTTCACCCCGCGCAGGGCCAGCGGCTGGCCGTTGGCCAGCAGCACACCGTCCACGATGGAGACCGTGCGGAACCCGACGCGCAGCCGCACGGTCTCCCCCACCGTGGTGACCGTGGCGTCGTAGAGCGTCGGCGACTCCGCCGACCACGGCGACACCGGCACGGTCACCGGCGCACCGGTCGGCAGTGCGGCGAGCCCGAGACCCGGCACGGACACCGTGGCCGGCACCGGGGTGTCCACCCGCAGCGTGCCCAGGCCGCTGGTGTGGTCGTAGTCGGCGTGCACGAACACGTCGTCCAGCCCGCCCGCGGGCCGGCGCTGGAGCGTGACCGCGCGGAAGATCCCGGGCAGCCACCACATGTCCTGGTCCTCGAGGTAGCTCGCGGCCGACCACTGGTGCACCCGCACGGCGAGCACGTTGCGGCCGGGCCGCAGCAGCGGGCCGACGTCGAACTCGGCGGGCAGCCGGCTGCCGGTGAAGAACCCGAGCTCGGTGCCGTTGAGCCAGACGCGCGCACACGAGTCGACGCCCTCGAACCGCAGCACGACCGCGGTGTCCACCCAGCCGTCGGGCACCTCGAACACGCACCGGTGGTCGCCGGTGGGGTTCTCCTCCGGCGGGTGCGGCGGGTCGACGGGAAACGGGTACACGACGTTCGTGTACGCGGGCGCGCCGAACCCGTGCAGCGGCCAGTGCGACGGCACCGGCAGCGCGGCCCATCCGGAGTCGTCGAAGTCCGGGGCGGCGAAGTCGTCCGGCACGTCCACTGTGGACGACAGGCGGAACCGCCACTCCCCGCTCAGGTCGAGCCGCGGCGCGTCGGAGTCCAGGGCGGCCCGCGGCACCCGCAGCCCGGACGATGGCACGTAGTCGTCGAAGTAGCTCACCGAACCCCCGCATCTGATCGATCTCCAGCATAGATCGAAACGGTGCCGAGCAGGCGGGCCAGCACGCGGGAGCGGTTCACCGGCGACCACGCGAGCGCCATCTTCCACGGCGGCAGGTCGTCGGGCAGCGGCCGGAACACCACGGCCCGCTCGTCGCCGTGCGGGGGCGGCGCGATCAGCAGCGACACCCCGACCCGGGCGGCGACCAGCGCGACGATCGTCTGCACGTCGAGCGCGTCCTGGGTGATCCGCGGCGTGAACCCGGCGGCCAGGCAGTGCCCGACGATCCGGTCGTACACCGCGGGGCCGGAGTCGCGGGCGTAGAACACGAACTCCTCGCCGGCGAGGTCGGCGAGCGCGATCCGGTCGCGGGCGGCGAGTGGGTGTCCGGCCGGCAGCGCGGCCAGCGCTCGATCGTGGGCGACGAATGGCGCCACCACCTGCGGCACAACCCGGAGCTGACGCTGGTGGCGTACTCGCCGCTGCTCAAGGGCGTCTTCGGCGACCCGGCCAAGCGGGCGAACCGCATCATGAACGCCCACCGCGGCCCCGACGCCGACGTCCGCTTCGCCGCGGTCGAGAAGCTCGCCGCCGACCTCGGGGCGACGCCGAACCAGGTGGTGCTGGCATGGCTGCTGCACCAGGCCGCGCCGACGCCGGTGGCCCTGATCGGCCCCCGCACGTTCACCCAGCTCGAGGAGGCGCTGCCCGCCCTGGAGCTGACGCTCTCGGACGAGCAGCTGACCCTCCTCGGCTCCGTCAGCGGCTGGCGCGGGCCGCCGCGACCAGGTTCGCCAGGGCCTGGTCGACCTCGGTGTAGCCGCGGGTCTTCAGCCCGCAGTCCGGGTTGGCCCACAGCCGGTCGGCGGGGACCACGCGCAGCGCGGCGGCCAGCAGGTCGGCGATCTCCGCCGCGGTGGGCACGTTCGGCGAGTGGATGTCGTACACGCCCGGCCCGACACCGCGGCGGAAGCCGATGGCGTGCAGGTCGTCGAGGACCTCCATCCGGGAGCGGGCGGCCTCGATCGTCGTGACGTCGGCGTCGAGGGCGTCGATGGCCTCGATGACGTCGCCGAACTCGGAGTAGCACAGGTGGGTGTGGACCTGGGTGGCCGGCGCGGCCCCGCCGGTGGCGAGCCGGAACGCGTCGACCGCCCAGGTCAGGTAGGCCTTGCGAGCCGACGTCCGGAGGGGGAGCAGCTCGCGCAGGGCGGGCTCGTCGACCTGGACGACGCCGATCCCGGCGGACTCCAGGTCGGCGATCTCGTCGCGCAGGGCCAGGGCCACCTGCCGCGCGGTGTCGGCCAGCGGCTGGTCGTCGCGCACGAACGACCAGGCCAGGATCGTCACCGGTCCGGTCAGCATCCCCTTGACCGGCGACGCGGTGAGCGACTGGGCGTAGGAGCTCCAGGGCACCGTGATCGGCGCGGGCCGGGACACGTCGCCGTGCAGGATCGGCGGGCGCACGCAGCGGGAGCCGTAGGACTGCACCCACCCGTGCGCGGTGGCGGCGAACCCGTCGAGGTGCTCCGCGAAGTACTGCACCATGTCGTTGCGCTCCGGCTCGCCGTGCACCAGCACGTCGAGCCCGAGCCGCTCCTGGTCGCGGACCACGCGCTCGATCTCGGCCCGCATCCGCGCTTCGTACCCGGCCCGGTCGATCCGGCCGGCCCGCAGGTCGGCGCGGGCCCGCCGCACGTCGCCGGTCTGCGGGAACGAGCCGATCGTGGTGGTCGGCAGCGGCGGCAGGTCGAGCCGGCGGCGTTGCGCGGCCGCGCGCAGCGGGTACGGGGCGCGGGTGAGGTCGGTCGAGGTGACCGCGGCGACTCTGGCCCGCACGGCCTCGTCCCGGTGCGGCGCGGCGGACCGGACCGGGGGCGGCACCGCGCCGGGCTCACGCAGCGCGCGGGCGATGGCGACGACCTCGGCCACCTTCTCCCGGGCGAACGCGAGCCGCGCGCGGACCGCCGGGTCCAGCGCGGTCTCGGCGGACAGGGCGTAGGGCACGTGCAGCAGCGAGCACGAGGTGCCGACCGACAGCGTGCCGACGGAGCCGAGCATCGACGCGCACCCGGCGAGCGCGCGGGCGGGGTCGGTGCGCCACACGTTGCGGCCGTCGACCACGCCGAGCACGACCTCCTTGTCGCGCAGCGCGGGGACGGCGGGGATCTCGTCGAGCACCTCCGGCGCGGACACCGCGTCCACCGCGAGCGCCTCGACGCCGGTGCGGGCGAGCTCCGGCAGCGCGGGGCCGAACCCGCCGAAGTACCCGGCGACCAGCAGCCTCGGCCGGCCGGGGACGGCGGCGAGCCGGGTGTAGACCGAGCGCAGCGCGGCCAGCTCCGCGTCCGTCCGGTCGGCGACGAACGCGGGTTCGTCGAGCTGCACCCAGTCCGCGCCCGCGGCGGCGAGCCGGCCGAGCAGCTCGACGTAGCGGTCCACCAGGGGGTCCAGCAGGTCGAGCGGCGTGAACCCGGCGGGGGCGCCGGGCGCGGCCTTGGCCAGCAGCAGGAACGTCAGCGGCCCGAGCAGCACCGGCCGGGTCCGCACGCCCTGGGCCAGGGCCTCGGTGAACTCGGCCACCGGCTTGTCCCCGGCCTTGTCGCCGGCGAGCGCGAACGCGGTGTCGGGCCCGAGCTCGGGGACCAGGTAGTGGTAGTTCGTGTCGAACCACTTGGTGAGCTCCAGCGGCGCCACCCCGTCCCGGCCGCGGGCCATGGCGAAGTAGGTCGCCAGCGCGGATCGGCCGGCGTCGCGGAACCGCGGGGGCACCGCGTCGAACAGCACGGCGGTGTCGAGCACGTGGTCGTAGTAGGAGAATGTGTTGCCGGGTACGGAGTCCAGACCGGACGCGGCCAGCTCCGCCCAGGTGTCGGCGCGCAGCCGGGCGGCGACGGCGGCGAGGCCGGCCTCGTCGGCGCGGCCGGCCCAGTGGTCCTCCAGCGCGCGCTTGAGCTCCCGGCGCGGGCCGATCCGGGGGTAGCCGAGCACCGTGGCGCCGACGGTCGGGCTGGTGGGGGTCGAGAGGGTCACTGCTCTCTCCTCGCGAGCGTGTGCGGGCAGCCCGGGGCGCACGAGGAGGCGAAGAACCGTCCCACGCGGTCCCGGACCGACGCGCGCCGGCGGCGCGCGTACCGGTGGCAGGTCTTCGGACTCGCGGGCAGTGCCAGAAACCTGGCGAACCTACTGGCCGTCGCTTCCCAGGCAGTGCGCCCAGTGCTCATGACGGCGGTCGTTCCCGCTCACCGCTGCGGGGCAGTCCCGGAATTACGCCGGGTTCCCTCTTGCCTCACCCCACCGAAGCGGGGCGAACCACCAGCACCACGACCCTACCGCCCTACGACACCATGCCGCGCACGCGCTCCGGGTCGACGCCGACCGCCGACGCACGCAGCCCGTCGAGCACCGCCCGGTACCGCGCCACCTGGTCCCGCTGGGCGTAGTAGTAGCCCTCGACCAGGGTCTCGACGTAGACCGCGCCCGCGTCGTCGCCGGAACCGTCGAGGTCGGGGAACGACAGCACGGTGAACGGCACGCCGACCCCGCGCCGGCCGGCATCCAGCGGCAACACCGACAGCGCGAAACCCGACCGGGTGGCCAGCCCCAGCAGGTGCTCGGCCTGCGCCGCCATGACCTCCGGGGTGCCGACCGGCCAGCGCAGCGCGGCCTCGCCGAACAGCAGCGACACGGTCGTCCCGTCGCCGTCCAGCACCTCCCGCTGCCGGCAGACGAGCAGGTCGACCCGCCGCTCGACCTCGTCGTCCGCGCAGTCCGGCTCGGTGGCGCGGGTCAGCGCGCGGGCGTACTCCGGGGTCTGGGCGAGTTCGGGGACCGCCAGCGGGTCCCACGTCTCGATCCGCTCGGCCATCGCCTCGCCGCCGAGGAACAGGGCCCGGTGGGCCGGCATGGCGCCCGGCTTGCCCTGCCACCAGTCGCTACTGCTCTTGGCCCGCTCGCGGAGGTCGAGGTAGTGCGGGATCCGCTCCGGCACGCCGTAGTGGGTCAGCAGCTTCTCCAGCTGCAGGCCGTTGGGCAGCGACCGGCCGGTCTCCAGGTGTCCGACGGTCTGCACGCTCGCGCGGATCACCGCGGCCGCCTCGTCGCGGCTGACCCCGGCCTGTTCCCGCAGGGCGCGCAGCCCCGCGGCCATCTGGTGCTTCAGGGCGGTCCTCGCCATCACGTCTCCTTTCGACGCTGCTCAGCTTGCCGGTAGTGACATCAGGTTGTCATCACTCGAAAGGAGTACTTCACATCCGAGCGGACAACAACGTAGCGTTCTACGCGTGAATAGGGATGCCGCGAGTAGCGATACTGCGACTGAGGGATACAAGATGATCGAGCCGGGTCCGGTCGAGCACTCGGTGCAGCTGTCGTCGTGGGTGGGCATCCCCGTCGACGCGCACATGGAGTGCCGGATCAACCCGCACCGCGACTTCGAGTTCAGCGTCGGCACGTGGCAGGTCGGCGTGGAGCTGGTCTTCGAGCGGCGTGCGCTGCAGCGGTTCGTCGACCTGGCCAACCGCGCGCTCGCCCAGCCCGAACGCGGCGACCCGAAGGCGGAGCGGGTCCTCTCCAGCCACACGCCCCTGAGCACCGGTGCCAACGCTGAGTAGGTCAACTGCCCGAACGGGCGAGTCCACTTCGGTGTCCAATGTTGGCCTCCCGTCCCGGCCGAACCACCCGAGTGCCGGCAAAAGGACCCCGAGTGGAGTAAAACCACAGCAGTGACTACACGCTGTGGACGTGTTTCTCACCGTACCGCGTGATCATTTCTCGGGTTTCTAACCGGTCGAATTACGAACATTTCTCACTCCTTTGGGCGACTGTCCCGGGGAGGTTTCACCGTGCAGATTTAATGCCGCCCCTTCCTGATCCCGATTGGTGGTGTGCGTTGTGACGGTGACCGAACCAGTGGCGCCCGGACTCGAGACTAACGGCACGAGCCAGCAACAGAGCCTGGCGACGACCGCCGCGCGCAACCTGGCGACGACCAAGAAGTCCGTGCCGCAGATGCAGGGCATCTCGTCTCGCTGGTTGCTCCGGATGCTGCCCTGGGTGGAGGTGTCGGGCGGCACCTACCGGGTCAACCGCCGCCTCACCTACGCGGTCGGCGACGGCCGCGTGACGTTCGCGAACACCGGTTCGGACATCCGGGTGATTCCCGCCGAACTGTGCGAGCTCCCGCTCCTGCGCGGATACGACGACCAGGAGGTGCTCGACGCCCTGGCCGGCCGCTTCGAACGGCGGGAATACGCGCCCGGCGACGTCATCGTGGAGTTCGGCCACGAGTCCAACGAGGCATTCCTGATCGCGCACGGAAAGGTGAGCAAGGTCGGCCCGGGGCATTACGGGGACGAGACCGTGCTCGGCACGCTGGCGAACGGCGACCACTTCGGCGCCGAGACCCTCGCCGACCCGCAGAGCATGTGGGAGTACACGGTCAAGGCCGTCACGCCGTGCACCGTGCTCATGCTGCCCCAGCCCGCCTTCGACGAGCTGCTCGACCGGTCGGAGTCGCTGCGCGCACAGCTCGAGAACTTCCGAAGTGGACAGTTGGCGGCGCAGAACCCGCACGGTGAGGCCGCGATCGAGCTCGCGTCCGGCCACGACGGCGAGCCCGACCTGCCGGGCACGTTCGTCGACTACGAGCTCGCCCCGCGCGAGTACGAGCTGTCGGTCGCGCAGACCGTGCTGCGCGTGCACAGCCGCGTCTCCGACCTCTACAACGAGCCGATGGACCAGGTCGAGCAGCAGCTGCGGCTGACCATCGAGGCGCTGCGCGAGCGCCAGGAGCACGAGATGATCAACAACCCCGACTTCGGGCTGCTGGCCAACGCCGACCTCGGCCACCGGCTGCACACCCGCACCGGCCCGCCGACCCCGGACGACCTGGACGAGCTGCTCGCCGTGGTGTGGAAGAACCCGAGCTTCCTGCTGGCCCACCCGCGCACGATCGCCGCGTTCGGCCGGGAGTGCAGCAAGCGCGGCGTCTACCCGGACACGGTGGACGTCGGCGGCAACCGGATCCCCGCGTGGCGCGGCATCCCGATGTTCCCCTGCAACAAGATCGGCATCTCGAACACCCGCACCAGCTCGATCATGGCGATGCGCGTCGGCGAGCAGCAGCAGGGGGTGGTCGGGCTGCACCAGACCGGCCTCCCCGACGAGTACCAGCCGGGCCTGTCGGTGCGGTTCATGGGAATCAGCCCGAAGGCCATCGTGTCCTACCTGGTCAGCGCCTACTACTCGGCGGCGATCCTGGTCCCGGACGCGCTCGGCGTGCTGGAGAACGTCGAGCTCGGCCGGGAGGACTGACATGACAACTGTCGAGACCGACGTCCGGATCGAGGCGACGGTGCGCCGCAGCCTCAGCACCACCGCCGCCCGCAACCTCACCACCACCACCAAGACCGTGCCGCAGATGCGCGGCATCACCCCGCGGTGGCTGCTGCGGATGCTCCCCTGGGTGGAGGCCAAGGGAGCGGTCTACCGGGTCAACCGCCGGCTCAACCTCGCGGTCGGCGACGGGCGGCTGACGTTCGTCAACGTCGGCACCGACATCCGGGTGGTGCCGGCCGAGTTGCGCGAGCTGCCGCTGCTGCGCGACTTCACCGACGACGCCGCGCTCAACGCACTCGCCCAGCGCTTCGAGCAGCGTGAGGTCGAGCCGGGTGAGGTGATCGTCCGGCAGGGACAGCGGCGCGAGGAGCTCTTCCTGCTGGCGCACGGCAAGGTGCAGAAGCTCGGCACCGGCGAGTTCGGCGAGCCCGTCGTGCTGGACGTGCTCGCCGACGGCGCCCACTTCGGCAGCGACGTACTCGGCGGCACGGAGTCCACCTGGGACTTCACCGCGAAGGCGCTGACCCCGTGCACCGTGCTCGTCCTGCCCGGCCGGTCGTTCGAGCAGATGAACGGCCAGTCCGACCGCCTGCGCGCGCACATCGCCACCGAGCTCGCCAAGCCCGCCGCGGCGCAGAACAAGCACGGCGAGGCGTCGATCGACCTGTCGTCCGGCCACGACGGCGAGGTCGACCTGCCCGGCACGTACGTCGACTACGAGCTCACGCCGCGCGAGTACGAGCTGTCGGTCGTGCAGACCCTGCTGAAGGTGCACTCGCGCGTCGCCGACCTCTACAACGACCCGATCAACCAGACCGAGCAGCAGGTCCGGCTGACCGTCGAGGCGCTCCGCGAACGGCAGGAGCACGAGATGATCAACAACCCGGAGTTCGGCCTGCTGCACAACGCCGACCTCAAGCAGCGGGTGTTCACCCGCACCGGGCCGCCGACCCCGGACGACCTCGACGAGCTGCTGTCCCGGCGGCGCAAGTCGCAGCTGTTCCTCGCCCACCCGCGCACGATCGCCGCGTTCCGCCGCGAGTGCACCGCGCGCTCGATCTACCCGGCCAACGTCGAGGTCCAGGGCAGCGTGGTGCAGTCGTGGCGCGGAGTGCCGATCCTGCCGTGCGACAAGATCCCGATCACCGACGGGCACCTCAGCTCGATCCTGGTCATGCGCACCGGCGAGGACGACCAGGGCGTCATCGGGCTGCACGAGACCGGCATCGACGACGAGGTCGCACCGGGCATGAACGTGCGGTTCATGGGCATCGACGACAAGGCGATCATCTCCTACCTGGTCAGCGCGTACTTCTCGTGCGCGGTACTGGTCCCCGACGCGCTCGGCGTGCTCGAGCACGTCGAGATCGGGCGCTGACCCGTGGCCGCACCGGAAATGACGCCGGCGCGGGAGACGGCGCGGGAAACGCTGGCGTGGAGCCGCGCCCTGGTCGACCCGGCGCTGCGCGCGGCGGTGGACACGCTGCCCACGTCGATGCGCCGGATCGCCGGCTACCACCTCGGCTGGTGGGACGCCGACGGCGGCGGGGAGGCGGCACCGGCCGGCAAGGCACTGCGGCCGGCGCTGGTGCTGCTGAGCGCGGCGGTGACCGGCGGTTCGCCCCGGGAGTCGGTGCCCGCGGCGGTGGCGGTGGAGCTGGTGCACAACTTCTCGCTGCTGCACGACGACGTGATGGACGGCGACATCACCCGCCGGCACCGCCCGACGGCGTGGCACCAGTTCGGCATCGGCGCGGCGATCCTGGCCGGTGACGCGCTGCTCACGTGCGCGCTGGACATCCTCGCCGCCAGCGGGCATCCGGCGGCGGGACGGGCGATGCGGATGCTGTCCGCCGCGGTGCAGGACCTGGTGGACGGGCAGAGCGCCGACATGGCGTTCGAGCAGCGGGACGCGGTCGCGGTGGGTGAGTGCGAGGCCATGGCCGCGCGCAAGACCGCCGCGCTGCTGGGCTGCTCGTGCGCGCTCGGCGCGCTGTTCGGCGGTGCCGGCGACGAACAGGTGCGGCGGATGCGCCTGTTCGGCGAGCACCTCGGCCTCGCGTTCCAGCACGTCGACGACCTGCTCGGCATCTGGGGCGACCCGGCGGCCACCGGCAAGCCGGTGTACTCGGACCTGCGCAACCGCAAGAAGTCGCTCCCGGTCGTGTCCGCGCTGGCGTCGGGCACGGCGGCGGGACGAGAGCTGGCGGCGCTCTACGCCCACACCGAACCGCTGTCCGGCGCCGAGCTGGAACGGGCCGCGGCGCTGGTCGAGACGGCCGGCGGGCGTGCCTGGAGCCAGCGGCAGGCCGACGAGTTGCTCGCCCGCGCGCTGATCCAGCTCGACGACGGCACCGCCGACCACCGCATGGCCGCCGCCGAGCTGGAAGCACTGGCCCGCCTGGTCACCCACCGCGACCACTGAGCAAGGAGGCCCGCATGTCCCCGGTCCCCAACGGCTTGATCGACACGGTTCTGCTCGCCGCGCCGCGCTCGTTCTGCGCGGGTGTCGAGCGGGCCGTCGAGATCGTCGAGCACGCACTGGCCCAGCGCGGCCGGCCGGTGTACGTGCGCAAGCAGATCGTGCACAACGCGCACGTGGTGGCCGACCTGGAGGCGCGCGGCACGGTGTTCGTCGACGAACTGGACGAGGTGCCGGCCGGGGCCACGGTGGTGTACTCCGCGCACGGCGTCTCGCCCGCCGTGCGGGCCGAGGCGACCCGGCGCGGCCTGGACGTGATCGACGCGACGTGTCCCCTGGTCACCAAGGTGCACACGGAGGCGCGCCGGTTCGCCGCGCGGGGCGACACCGTGCTGCTGGTCGGGCACGCCGGCCACGAGGAGGTGGAGGGCACGCTCGGCGAGGCGCCGGAGCGCACGGTCCTGGTGCAGGACGTGGCCGGCGCGCGGACCGTCGAGGTGCCCGACCCGGAGCGGGTGTCGTACCTGACCCAGACCACGCTCGCGGTGGACGAGACCGAGGAGATCCTCGCGGTGCTGCGCAAGCGTTTTCCCGCGCTGCGCGGCCCGGCCTCGGACGACATCTGCTACGCCACCACCAACCGGCAGGAGGCCCTGGCGTCGGTCGCCGCCGACGCCGACCTGGTGCTGGTCGTCGGCTCCACGAACTCGTCGAACTCGGTGCGCCTGGTGGAACTGGCCCGCCGCGGCGGAACCCCCGCACACCTGATCGACGACGTGTCCGACCTCCGCCCGGAATGGCTGGCCGGGGTACGGGTGGTCGGCCTGACCGCCGGCGCGTCGGCCCCACCCCGCCTGGTGGACGAGGTGATCGCCACCCTCGCCCCCACCGAGGTCGTGGAACGGGAGACGGCGACCGAGACGATCCACTTCACCCTCCCCCTCGCGGTCCGCCGGCCATGACACCCACTGAGCAGGAGGTAGCCCGATGACCCTGGTGGATCTCGGCATGCCGGAGACGCGTCCGGAGCCGAAACGACGCGCGTCCAGGCAGGTGATGGTCGGCTCCGTGCCGGTGGGCGGCGGCGCCCCGGTGTCGGTGCAGTCGATGACGACCACCGTGACCGCCGACGTGGAGGCCACGCTGCGGCAGATCGCGGAGCTGACCGCCGCCGGCTGCCAGATCGTGCGGGTGGCGGTGCCGTCCGCCGACGACGCCGAGGCGCTCGCGACGATCGCGGCGAAGTCGGCGATCCCGGTGATCGCCGACATCCACTTCCAGCCGAAGTACGTGTTCGCGGCGATCGACGCGGGCTGCGCGGCCGTCCGGGTCAACCCGGGCAACATCAAGAAGTTCGACGACAAGGTCGCCGAGATCGCGCGGGCGGCGGCCGACGCCGGGGTGCCGATCCGCATCGGCGTCAACGCCGGCTCGCTCGACGCGCGTCTGCTGGCCAAGTACGGGAAGGCGACGCCGGAGGCGCTGGTCGAGTCGGCGCTGTGGGAGTGCTCGCTGTTCGCCGAGCACGGGTTCGAGGACCTGAAGATCTCGGTGAAGCACCACGACCCGGTGGTGATGATGGCCGCGTACCGGCTGCTCGCCGAACAGTGCGACTACCCGCTGCACCTCGGCGTGACCGAGGCCGGGCCGGCGTTCCAGGGCACGATCAAGTCGGCGGTCGCGTTCGGCGCGCTGCTCGCCGACGGGATCGGCGACACGATCCGGGTGTCGCTGTCCGCGCCGCCGGTCGAGGAGGTCAAGGTCGGCACCGCGATCCTGGAGTCGCTCGGCCTGCGCCCCCGGCGGCTGGAGATCGTGTCCTGCCCGTCGTGCGGACGCGCTCAGGTCGACGTGTACAAGCTGGCCGAGCGGGTGACTGCGGCGTTCGACGGGTTCGAGACGCCCCTGCGGGTCGCGGTGATGGGCTGCGTGGTGAACGGCCCCGGCGAGGCGCGCGAGGCGGATCTGGGGGTCTCCTCGGGCAACGGGAAGGGGCAGATCTTCGTGCGCGGCGAGGTGGTCAAGACCGTGCCGGAGAGCCAGATCGTGGAGACCCTGCTGGACGAGGCGATGAAGCGCGACTGGTCCGGTGAGGGCCGATGAGGGAGCTTGCGAGCGAATCAATGTGGCAGGGCGACCGCGAGCGGCAGCACCGAGCCTGCGAGGGGCTGTCATGAGCATCTACGTCACCGGTCTGCTGTGGGTGACCGGCGCGGCGGTGGTCGCGGGCATCGTCGCGTACCTGATCCGGCGGCTCGGCGCGACCGAGGGCGTGGTCGAGAACAACGAGGCCGCGGGCCAGGTGTTCACGCTGGTCGGCGGCCTGCAGGCGGTGCTGGTGGCGTTCGTGCTGATCTCGCTGTTCGACGGCGCGAGCGCGGCCGAGGACGGTTCCTACGCCGAGGCGGACAGCGTGGTGGCCGCGGCGTGGGCGTCGGAGTCGCTTGCCGAGGCCGACCGGGCCGCGATCGTCGCGCAGGCCCGTACCTACGCCGAGACCGTGATCACCGAGGAGTGGCCGCGGATGCGCGAGGGCCAGGAGGTGAGCGACCAGGGCTGGGACGAGCTGTCGGAGTTACGGCGACTGGTCGCGGCCGCCCCCGCTGAGGACGAGTGGGCCATCGACCAGAAGACCGAGGCGTCCCAGCAGCTCTGGGAGGCCTACCAGGCGCGGCAGGAGCGCCTGAACGCCGCGACCGACGGCGGGGTGAACTCGGTGGTGTGGTTCGCGATGGTCGCCGGCGCGGTCATGTCGCTCGCCCTGCCCCTGCTGTTCGGCGGGCCGAGGCCGCTCACCCACATCCTGATCGTCTCCACCCTGGCGGCGACCATGACCCTGCTCCTGTTCGCGACCCACCAACTGCAGAATCCGTACAGCGGCGGCGCCGAGATCGAACCGGCGGCGTTCGTGGCCGCACTGGACCGCCTGCAGTGAACCGATTCCCGCTAGCCCTCGTCACAGCGGTGGCCGGTGCCGCCGCCGTGACAGCCTGGCCCGCCCCCGCCGATCCGAGCACCGCCGTGTCGTTGACCGGCGGCGCCCCCTTCACCGCCATCGCGCGGTCCACCGACCCCGCGCCCGGAGCGGCGGGGTCGGTGGTCGAGTTGGCGATCCGGTTGGGGAACCGTCCGCCGCCGACCCGTCCGTGGCCGTGGCCGTCGCAGACGCCCGAACCGCCACCGCCCGCACCTCCTCCGCCGCCGCCACCCCCGCCGGAGCCACCACCGGAGCCACCGCCGGAACCTCCACCACAGGTCGTCACCCCGGAACCGCCGCCCGAACCGGCGCCCGCTCCGGCTCCTCCTCCGCCGCCTCCCCCACCGGAACCGCCGGAACCGCCGCCGCCGGTGGAGACGACGCTCTACCGCGCCGAGGAGGAACCGGTGGCTCCCGCCGTCGGCGGGGTCTCCCCGGAGACCGAGGAGAAACGCCGGTGGGCGCTGACCGCCGTGATCGTCGTCCTGGCCGCGGGTGCGGCCGCCGCGCGCGGGATGCGGCACCGCTGACCTTTCACCGCGAGACCGCGGCCGGTGCGGGGACGGC
>DATABL010000151.1:0-4471 GCA_036259595.1 Actinophytocola sp. | reverse complement strand
CCCGCCGGCCCGGTTCCGCTCTAGCGTTTCCCTTGCTGATCCACCGAGCACAGTTCGAAAGTCCGGCCGACCTCCGTTGGCGATCTTCCTCACCTGGGCGAAGTTCGGTCCGTCGGTCTGTTTCGAACAGTGCTCGCCCTGAACCGATGTCAAGGGAGACACGGACATGGATCGAAGAGTCCACTCAGGAATCCTGGTCGCGGCTCTGGGCGCGGCCATGGTCACCGCGCTCGCGGTGCCGGCGGCCGGGGCCCCGGAACCGGCCCGGGCCGGCGGGGACGGCATGCTGGCCGCCGTCCAGCGCTACCACGATCTGACCGAAGACCAGGCCAGGGCCCGCCT
Organism: Actinophytocola sp.; assembly: GCA_036259595.1. GTDB lineage: Bacteria > Actinomycetota > Actinomycetes > Mycobacteriales > Pseudonocardiaceae > Actinophytocola. The sequence continues at coordinate 4,129 of DATABL010000151.1, read as the reverse complement.
CGCCGACGAGAAGCGGGCCAGCACCACCAATCTCGAGCTGCGCAAGGAGCTGGGCGACCGCTACGCCGGCGGGTGGTTGGACAAGTCCGGCAAGACACTGACCGTCGGCGTCACCGACGCCGCGGCGGCCGACTCGGTGCGGGCGGGCGGCGCCGAGCCGCGGCTGGTCGAGCGGTCGGTGTCCGAACTGGCCGCGATCCAGTCCGCTCTGGACGATCACCGGGCTGCGGTGCCGGCCGGCGTCGCCAGCTGGTACGTCGACGTCGCCACGAACTCCGTCGTGGTGAACACCCGCTCGGTCGCGGCCGGCAAGCGGTTCGTGCGGGCCAGCGGGGTCGACGCGGACGCCGTGCGGATCGTGCGGTCGGCGGAGACGCCGCGCCCGCTGATCGACGTGGTCGGCGGCAACGCGTACTACATCGGCTCCGGCACCCGGTGTTCGGTCGGCTTCTCGGTGACCGGCGGCTTCGTCACGGCCGGCCACTGTGGACGGACGGGGGCCACCACCAGTCAGCCGAGCGGCCGGTTCGCGGGGTCGAGCTTCCCCGGCAACGACTACGCCTGGGTGCAGGTCGGCGCCGGCAACACGCCGATCGGCGCGGTGAACAACTACGCCGGCGGCCGCGTCGCCGTCGCGGGCTCGCAGGATGCCGCGGTCGGCGCCACGGTGTGTCGCTCCGGGTCGACCACGGGCTGGCACTGCGGCCGGATCCAGGCGCGGAACACGTCGGTGACCTACCCGCAGGGCACGGTGTCCGGCCTGATCCGCACGACCGTGTGCGCGGAGCCGGGTGACTCCGGCGGCTCGCTGCTGGCCGGCAGCCAGGCGCAGGGCGTGACCTCCGGCGGCTCCGGCAACTGCAGGTCCGGCGGCACCACGTACTTCCAGCCGGTGAACGAGATCCTGCAGACGTACAACCTGACCCTGATCACCGACGGCGACGGCGGCCCGCCCCCGGGCGGCGGCGACTGTCGGGAGGACGCCGAGGAGACCGGTACCGGCAACCTCACCTCGGGCGCGAGCGGCTACCAGCCGAACGGCAGCTACTACCGGTCGACCGCCAGCGGCGCGCACACCGGCTGCCTGGACGGCCCGTCCGGCGCGGACTTCGACCTGTACCTGCAGAAGTGGACGGGCGCCACCTGGGCGAACGTGGCCAGCGCGACCAGCCCGAACGCGGACGAGACCCTGTCCTACAACGGAACGGCCGGCTACTACCGGTACCGGGTGCACGCCTACAGCGGCTCCGGCCAGTACACGCTCGGCATGACGAACCCGTGAACCGGCGATGCCGCGGAGAGCCTGGCTAGCAGGGGGCCTCCGCACCGCCACCGAAAACCCGCCGCCGCCACGCCAATTCCCGCCGGCGTGGCGGCGGCGGCCCATGTCGAGGTGTGTTCCTGCCGTTGGGTGGCGAGCTCGGTCCCGTGGAGGTCGACACCGCTGTGTGGTGCGTCGCCATGTGCGACGACGTTACGGCCGAGCCCGGTCACCGACACGGGCACGACACTGCTTCCCGGCTGCCTGTCGGTCACCGAGTTGCGGGGCCGGCTGGCCGACGCGGAGCGCGATCTGACCGGCTTCCTCCGCCTGGGCCGCGCGTGAGCTGCCCGCGCACGCCGCGGTGGTCACCGCGGCGTTGGGCCGTGCGCTGGGTGTCGGCTACGAGCTGTAGTCGTAGAAGCCGCGGCTGCTCTTCTTGCCCAGCAGGCCCGCGTCGACCATGCGCAGCAGCAGGGGCGGCGGCGAGTACAGCGGCTCCTTGAACTCCGCGTACATCGACTCCGCGATCGCCTTCGTGGTGTCCAGGCCGATCAGGTCGGTCAGCGCCAGCGGGCCCATCGGGTGCGCGCAGCCCTGCACCATGCCGGTGTCGATGTCCTCCGCGGAGGCGAAGCCGGACTCCAGCATCCGGATCGCCGACAGCAGGTACGGCACCAGCAGCGCGTTCACCACGAACCCCGCACGGTCCTGGGAGAGGATGACCTCCTTGCCCAGCTTGGACTCCACGAAGGACTCCGCGCGCTCCTTCGTGGACTCGCCGGTGAGCAGCGACGGCACCAGCTCCACCAGCTTCAACACCGGCACCGGGTTGAAGAAGTGGATGCCGATCACCTGCTGGGGCCGTGACGTCGCCATGCCCAGCTTCATCACCGGGATCGACGAGGTGTTCGACGCGAAGATCGCCTCCGGGTCGGCCACGACCTTGTCCAGCGAGGCGAACACCTCGGTCTTGACCTGCTCGTTCTCCGCGACCGCCTCGACCACCAGCTGGCGGTCGGCGAACTCGCCGACATCGGCGCTGAACCGGATCCGGCCCAGCGCGTCGTCGCGCGCGGACTCCTCCAGCTTGCCGTTGCGCACGGCGCGCCCGAGCGACTTCTCGATCCGGGCCCGGCCCGCGGCGAGCGCGTCCTCGCCGACCTCGTTGACGACCACGTCCAGTCCGGCCCGCGCGCACACCTCCGCGATGCCCGACCCCATCAGACCGCAGCCGACCACGCCGACCCGCTCGATCTCCGCCACCGGTACCCCTCTCACACGTTCCGCCGGTACTGACCACCGACCTCGAAGAACGTCTCGGTGATCTGACCCAACGTGCACACCCTAGCGGCGTCCATCAGGACACCGAAGACGTTGGCGTCGTTCGCCACGGCCTCCCGCAGCCGGTGCAGCGCCTCCTGCGCGGCGTCGGCGTGCCGCTGCCGGAACTCGCGGGTGCGGTCCACCTGGGAGCGCTTCTCCTCCTCGGTGGCCCTGGCCAGCTCGATCGTCGGCAGCTCCTCGGCGTTGTCCCTGCTCGGCAGGAACGTGTTCACCCCGACCAGCGGCAGCGAGCCGTCGTGCTTGCGCTGCTCGTAGAGCATCGACTCGTCCTGGATCCGGCCGCGCTGGTAGCCGGTCTCCATCGCGCCGAGCACGCCGCCGCGCTCCGACAGCCGCTCGAACTCGGCCAGCACGGCCTCCTCGACCAGGTCGGTCAGCTCGTCGACGATGAACGAGCCCTGCAGCGGGTTCTCGTTCTTCGACAGGCCCCACTCCTTGTTGATGATCAGCTGGATGGCCATCGCGCGGCGCACCGAGCTCTCCGTCGGCGTGGTGACCGCCTCGTCGTAGGCGTTGGTGTGCAGGGAGTTGCAGTTGTCGTAGAGCGCGCACAGCGCCTGCAGCGTGGTGCGGATGTCGTTGAAGTGCATCTCCTGCGCGTGCAGCGACCGGCCCGAGGTCTGCACGTGGTACTTGAACTTCTGCGACCGCTCGTTCGCGCCGTAGCGCTCCCGCATCGCCACCGCCCAGATGCGCCGGGCCACCCGGCCGATCACGCTGTACTCGGCGTCGAGGCCGTTGGAGAAGAAGAACGACAGGTTGGGCGCGAAGTCGTCGATGTCCATGCCGCGCGCCAGGTACGACTCGACGTAGGTGAAGCCGTTGGCCAGGGTGAAGGCCAGCTGGCTGATCGGGTTCGCCCCGGCCTCGGCGATGTGGTAGCCGGAGATCGACACCGAGTAGAAGTTGCGGACCTGGTTGGCGATGAACCACTCCTGGATGTCGGCCATCATCCGCAGCGAGAACTCGGTGGAGAAGATGCAGGTGTTCTGGCCCTGGTCCTCCTTGAGGATGTCGGCCTGCACCGTGCCGCGCACGTTCGCCAGCGCCGACGCGGCCAGTTCGGCACGCTCGGACTCGGACGGCTGCCGGCCCTGTTCGGCGGCGAACCGGTCGACGACCTGGTCGATCGCGGTGTTGAGGAAGAACGCCAGGATCGTCGGCGCCGGGCCGTTGATCGTCATGGAGACCGAAGTGGACGGTTCGGTGAGGTCGAACCCGTCGTAGAGCGCCTTCATGTCGTCCAGGGTGGCGATCGAGACGCCGGAGGTGCCGACCTTGCCGTAGATGTCCGGCGGGGTGTCCGGGTCGTGCCCGTACAGGGTCACCGAGTCGAACGCGGTCGACAGCCGGGTCGCCTCGGATCCCTCGGACAGGTACCGGAACCGGCGGTTCGTGCGGAACGCGTCGCCCTCGCCGGCGAACATCCGCGCCGGGTCCTCGTTGTCCCGGCGGAACGGGAAAACGCCGGCGGTGAACGGGAAGTAGCCGGGCAGGTTCTCCTTGCGCAGGAAGCGGAGC
>DATABL010000150.1:0-8287 GCA_036259595.1 Actinophytocola sp. | reverse complement strand
CCGGCGGCCGCACGTCCGCGAGCCGCCGCTCCAGCCGGTCGCGGCGCTCCCGGTACGGCCGCGGGTGCAGCTGGTGCCCGCCACCGGCGACCGGGACGCGGCCCTGCAGTGGATGCGGCCCGAGGTCGCCGACCTCGGCATCGAGGGGGTGGTCGTCAAGGACGTGACCAGGCCCTACCGTGCCGGCCGCACCGGCGACTGGCGCAAGATCCGGCAGAAGGTCGTGGTCGACGCGGTCGTCGTCGGCGTGGCCGGCGCGGTGTCCCGGCCGGAGGCGCTGGTCCTCGCCCGCCCCGACGAGGCGGGCGAGCTGCGCCAGATCGGCCTGTCCCTGCCGTTGCCGCCGGCTCTGCGGGACAGTGCGGCCCCGCTCGTCACCCCCAGCGACGAGCCGCGCCGCCGGCTGCCCGGCGCCGTGCTCGGGCAGCGCGGCACCGAGTACCAGCCGGTGCACCCCACGCTCGTCGTCGAGGTGGAGGCCGAGGCGACCGTGTTCGCGTTCACCGCCCGGCTGCGCCCGAGGGTGCACCGGATCCGTCCCGATCTCACCCCCGCTGACGTACCGTTCTCCCGTGGCTGACGAGGTCGAGGTGCTCGAGGTGGCCGGGCACGCCGTCCGGATCACCAATCCGGGCAAGGTGTTCTTCCCCGAGCGCGGCGAGACGAAGCTCGACCTCGCCCGCTACTACCTGGCGGTGGCCGAGCCGCTGATGGCGGCGATGGGCGGGCGGCCGGTGATGCTGCAGCGCTTCCCGAACGGCGTCGGCGGGTCGTCGTTCTTCCAGAAGCGGGTGGCCGCCACCAAGGCCGACCCGTGGCTGACCACCGCGCGGGTGGCCACCCCGAACGGCACCACGGCCGACGCCCTGGTCGCGGTCGACCTGGCGCACGTGCTGTGGGCGGTCAACATGGGCTGCCTCGGCTTCCACGTCTGGCCGAACACCGCCGCCGACCCGGAGCGCGCCGACGAGCTGCGCATCGACCTCGACCCGGGGCCCGGTGTCACGTTCGCCATGATCCGGGAGGGCGCCGCGGAGACGAAGGCCCTGCTCGACGAGCTCGGCGTGGCGAGCTTCCCGAAGACGACCGGCAACCGGGGCATCCACGTGTACGCGCGCCTGCTCCCGCACTGGGACGGCTACGCGGTGCGTTCGGCGGCCGTCGCCCTGGCTCGCGAGCTGGAGCGACGCCGCCCGGACCTGCTCACCGCCGCCTGGTGGAAGGAGGAGCGCGGCACCCGGGTGTTCGTCGACTACAACCAGAACGCCCCGCACAAGACGGTGTTCGGCGCCTGGTCGGTACGGGCCAACCCGCACGGGCAGGTGTCCGCCCCGTTCGCCTGGAGCGAGCTGGAGACCGTCGACCCGGCCGCGCTGACCCTGGCGACCGTGCCCGCGCGGCTCGCCGAGCACGGCGACCCCTGGGCGGCGATGACCCCGCAGACCCTGGACCCGCTGCTGGCCCTGCACGAGCGCGACCTGGCCGCCGGCCTGATGGACGCCCCCTGGCCCCCGGTCTACCCGAAGATGCCCAACGAGCCCCCGCGCGTCGCCCCCAGCAGGGCCCGCAAGGAGACCTAGGCGGCGCCGTCCAGGCGGGCCCGCTGCTCGGCGGTCAGCTCCAGGGACGCCCCCGCGAGCGCCTCGTCCAGCTGCTCGACCGTGCTGACGCCGACGATCGGCGTGGCGGCCGGGCTGCCGCCGGTCAGCCAGGCCAGCACCACCCGGTTGCGGTTCGTGCCGGTCTCGGCGGCGACCTCGTCGAGCACGGCGAGGCGGCGGGTGGTGCCGGGGTGGTCGTACTCCGCCGCCAGTGGCTTGTCCGCGCGGGTGTAGCCGCCGCTCAGCAGCGGGGTGTACGCCCACAGCGCCACGTCCGGGTGGTGCTCCAGGTAGTGCAGCACGTCGTCGGCGACCGCGCCGAACCGGTGCACGACGGTGGGCTGGGTCCCTGGCCGCGGTCGCAGGTACGTGTGGTGCTGCTGCACCGCGGTGTAGGCGGCGCCGCCGAGGTCCCCGGCGATCCGCCGGGCCCGTTCGAGCTGCCAGACGGGGTAGTTGGAGCAGCCGAGCCGCCCGACCGTGCCCTCCGCCACCAGCTCGGCGAAGGCGCCGACGGTCTCCTCCAGCGGGGTGACCGGGTCGGGCTTGTGCGCCCAGTACAGCTCCACGTGGTCGGTGCCGAGCCGCCGCAGGCTGTCCTCGATCCCGCTCTTGATCACCTCGGCGGTGAGGCCTTCGGCGGTCTCCGGGAACTTCCCGGCCTCGGTCGGCTCGCAGCCCACCTTGGTGCTGATCCGCACGCGGTCCCGGACCCCCGGGCGCCGGGCCAGCCAGCGCCCGAGCACGGTCTCACTCTGCCCGCCGAAGCCGGTCGGGTCCTCCCAGAACGAGTAGCAGTTGGCGGTGTCGATCCAGACGCCGCCGGCGTCCACGAAGCGGTCGAGCAAGTCGAACGATCGGCGCTCGTCGGTGGCCGTGCCGAACAGCATGGCGCCGAGAGCCAGGTTGTCAGTCATGTTCACCGACGGTAGGCGGATTCGGCCCGGCAGTACGCTCCAATCCCGTGGCGGTTTCCCAGACCAATCTCGCGTGGGCGACGCTCCTGGACGTCGGCCGGCCCGAGCGTGGCCGCCGGTTGCACGACCGGCTGGCGCACGCGCTGCGCACCGCGATCCGGGACGGCCGGCTGGTCGAGGGCGCCGCCGTGCCACCGAGCCGGGCGCTCGCCGAGGAGCTCGGCTGCTCCCGGTGGGTCGTCACCGAGGCGTACGGGCAGCTCGTCGCGGAGGGCTACCTCTCCGCCCGGGTCGGCTCCGCCACGCGCGTCGCCTGGTCCGCGCCGCCACGACCTCCCGCGCGGCCCGCACCGGCGCGGCCACCGGTCCGGTACGACCTCGCGCCCGGCCTACCCGACCTGCGGGCGTTCCCGCGCCGCCGCTGGGCCGAGGCGGTCCGCGCGGTCACCGGCTCGGCTGGGTACTACGACCTCGGCCTGCCCGACCCCGACGGACACGCGGTGCCGCGCACCACCGTCGCGCAGTACCTGCGGCGCTCACGCGGCGCGGACGCGCGGCCGGAGTCCGTGACCGTGTGCTCCGGCGTCACCGACGGCCTGGTGCGCACGTGCCGGACGCTGCGCGCCGAGGGGGTCATTGACGTGGCCGTGGAGGATCCGGGTTGGGGCCGGCTGCGGGACGCCGTGACGAGCGTCGGCCTGCGCGTGCACCCGGTGCCCGTGGACCACGACGGCCTCCGCGTCGACGACCTCGCGCGCTCGCCGGCCCGGGCCGTCGTCGTCGGCGCCGCACACCAGTTCCCCACCGGCACCGTGCTGTCCCCGGCCCGCCGGGCGAGCCTGGTGCGCTGGGCCCGCGAGGTGGACGGCTACGTCGTCGAGGACGACTACGACGCCGAGTTCCGCTACGACCACCACCCGGTCGCCGTCATGCAGGGCATGGATCCGGGCCGGGTGTTCCTCCTCGGCTCGGTCAGCAAGACCCTGTCACCGGCGCTGGGCCTGGGCTGGCTGGTCGCGCCGGCCGCGCTGACCCCGGCGCTGCGGGCGGCGAACCCCGTCGCCACCGCGCCGCCGGTGCTGGACCAGCTCGCGCTCGCCACCTTCGTCGACCGAGGCTGGTACGACGCCCACCTGCGCGCGGCCCGGCGCCGGTTCCGTACGCGCCGCGACCTGCTGGTCCGCGCCCTCGACGCCCAGGTACCGGCCGGCCGGGTCGCCGGCACCGCCGCCGGGCTGCACGTCCTGCTGCACCTGCCGGCCGGCACCGACACCCACGGGACACTCCGCGCCGCGGCCGCCGCCGGCCTGCGCCTGGCCGACCTCGACGACTACCGCGTGACGCCCTGCGCCGACCGCGCGCTCGTCCTCGGCTACGGCAACATCGGCGACACCGAGGTGCCCCCGGCCGTCGCGCTCCTCCGCGCGGCCTTGCGCTAGGCCGGCGCTAGGCCACGTTCATCAGGTCCAGCGCGCTCTGCTGGCGGGCCGCGTCGGTGCGGTCGAGCGGACCGGCCCAGTGCAGGCCGTACTGGTCTAGGGCGTTGCGGTCGGCCGCGTACGCGCGGTCGGCCTGCCGGTGCAGGTACGACGTGTACGGGTGGTCGGACAGCGCGGCGTTCAGCGCGCCGAGGCCGCGGACGTACGCGCCCTTGAACGTCGGCCCGTCCGGCTCGCAGGACCCCGACTCGCACGGATCGCGCAGGATGCCGCCGGGGTTGAGCGTGCCGTCGGTGGTGGAGGCGTCGGCCAGGCGGCGCGCGTGGGCGAGCAGCGACGCGTCGCCGGTCGCGTGGTGCAGCTCGACCAGCGCGTCGAGGATCACGCCCTGGTTGTAGCTCCACACCGGCCGTCCGTTGTTGCGGCACGCCGTGTCCAGGCCGTCGTTGACCAGGTTCGCGCCGTTGATCATCCCGGTGCCGAGGAACCACGCCCACCCGGCCCGCGCGCGTCCCAGGTGGACGGTGTCGCCCGGGAGCCGGTTGTGCAGCGCGGCGTTCACCTGGACGTACAGCTCGTTGGTGATCGCGTTCTTGTACGTCCGCGCGGTGCTCCACCACACCCCGCCGCCGCAGGTGCCGTCCCAGTAGCGGTGCATGTGCTCGGCGCCGATGCGGGCCGTGTCCAGGTAGCGGCGGTCGCCGGTGAGGTCGTAGGCGGCGATCCACGCCATCGCCCACCACCCGGTGTCGTCGAGGTAGTCGTTGCGGAAGTGGCCGAGGGCGGCGCCGACGTTGTGGTCGTAGGTGGTGGGGACGACGTAGGCGTAGCTGTTCATCCCGGACACCCGGATGTTGTCGATGACCGCGGTGAGCGCGTTGGCCGAGTTCCACCAGCCGGTCGTGGCGAACAGGCCGGTGTCGTGGCGGTAGAACATCATCAGGGCGGTCGCCGCCGCGGTCCGCCGGTCCCAGGCGTTCCACGTGGTCCGCGCCCACGCGGTGCAGGCGATCTCCGGCGCGTCGACGGCCTTGCCGCACGCCCGCAGCGCGCCGACGCCGCGGTTCGCCCAGTCGTCCACGTTGTACATCGACGTTCGCCAGCCGCCCGCGCCCGGCGGGACGCGCGTGTCGCCGAGCCGGCTGTCCGCGGCCCAGCTCCGGCCACCGTCATAGGAGCGGTCGAGCCACAGCTCGTCGCCCTCGCGGCCGTTGACCAGCCCGGCCCAGCCCATCGCGTCGGTGTCGTTGACGTGCAACGAGATCCGGCGGCCGTGCAGGGTGACCGCGACCGGCTCCCGGTCGGTCGGCGCGAGCGCGGGATCCCGCGCGTCGCAGTACTTGTTGCACACCACCGCCAGCGGGGCCGCCGGCTCGGGCTCGGGCTCGGCGGCCGCGACCGGGGCCGTGGGCACGAGCAGAGCGGCGACGAGAACAGGGGTCAGCAGTGATCTCGGCATCGAGACCTCCCGGGGAGCGCTCCCGGAGCCGGGCAGGGGTCGGCTCCGCAGGGGTGAGAGCGCTCTCACGTATCTCGACGGTATTTCACCAACTACGTCAGGTCAACGAACCTTGTGCACGAACCTCATCCGGCGGAAGCTGATCGCCATGGCTCCGATCTCCCGCCGCCGCGCCCTGTCCCTGGTCCCCGCCGCGGGCTTACTCGCCCTGACCCGCCCCGCCCTCGCGACCGCCGCCACCCCCGCGCCCACTGTGCCCACTGTGGCCACCGCCGCCGAGCTGCCCCGGCTGCTGACCAACGCCGTCACGATCCTCGCCGGCACCGCCGAGTCCAACGCCCGCCCCGAGGTCGCCGGCCGCCTCGCCGCCATCGACCGCGCCGCACGCACCCGCCTCGCCGCCCTGGACGACGCGGGCGCCGGCGAGCTGTTCGCCGGCCTGCCGCTCGGCACCAGCGACGTCAACCTGACCCGCTCGTTCCAGTACCTGTACGAGATCGCGCTCGCCACCCGCACCCCCGGCCTCGACCTCGACCCCGCCGCGCGCACCCGCGTCGTCGACGGGTTGGCCTGGCTGTACGAGCACCACTACGGCGACCAGGACAGCGGCTACTACGGCAACTGGCACAACTGGGAGATCGGCATCTCCACCCACGTCAGCCGCATGCTGGCCCTGCTCGGCGACCAGGCCGGCGACCTAGCCCCCGCCTATGTCGCCTCGATGGACGCCTACCTGCGCAAGGGTGAGAACGGCGACGTCGACCTCGACTCCCGGTTCCACACCGGCGCCAACCTGGCCGACATCACCACGAACCGGATCCTGCAGGGCGCGGTGCTCGCGGACGAGGCCCGCGTCACCAAGGCCGTCGCCGACCAGAGCACGGTGTTCGCCACGATCGACCCCTACCACCTCGAGCACGGCGTCACCGACGGCTACTACGCCGACGGCTCGTTCATCCAGCACCACTCGGTGGCCTACACCGGTTCCTACGGCAAGGCGCTGCTGACCCGGGTGGTGCAGGCGATCAAGATCCTGGACGGCACGCCCTACGGCGGCGCCGCCGGCCTGGCCGACGTGGTGCGCGGCTGGGTGGTCAACGGGTTCGCGCCGCTGATCTTCGAGGGCTGGATGATGGAGACCGTCAAGGGTCGTGCGGTCTCCCGGACCACCACCGGTTACGCCGACGTCGCCGTCGTGGTGGAGGCGGTCGTCGACCTCGCCGACCACGTCGACCGCGCCGTGCTCGCGGGCTACGTCAAGCACCTCCGCGCGACCTCGCGGGAGGCGTTGGACCCGGCGAAGTTCGTCTCCCCGGTGAGCGTGGCGCGCTACGCCGACATCCTCGCCGACGACTCGGTCCCGGCCGGCGACCTCAACCCGCCGCGGCGCAGCGTCGCGTTCAACGCGATGGACCGCACCGTGCACCGCCGGCCCGGCTGGGCGTTCGCGCTGTCCCGCAGCTCCGACCGGATCAGCAAGTACGAGTACATGAACGGCGAGAACCTCATGCCCTGGTTCCAGGGCGACGGGTCCTACCACCTGTACCTGTCCGGACAGGACCAGCGGCGGGCCTACGGCGTGGACTTCTACACGACGGTCTCGCCCTACCGGCTGCCCGGCGTGACCGCGCCGGTCGAGGACCGCGAGTCGATCCCCGAGCTGTACGGGCGGTACTGGTACGAGAACCCCGACCACCCGCTGGAGTTCACCTCCTCGTCGGAGTCGCAGAACAAGTACGTGTACTTCCCCCGCGGCACCAACGAGCACTCCGGCGGCGCGACGCTCGGCGCGTACGGCGCGGCCGGCATGGTGCAGTCCGACGACGTGCCCTATGTGGACAAGCGCGCCGGCGTGCTGCCGGACGACTTCGTCGCCTACCGGAACGCGCGGTCGACGAAGTCCTGGTTCCTGCTCGACGACGAGGTCGTGGTGCTCGTCGCCGGCATCGCCGACCCGGACGGCCGCGAGGTGGTGACCACGGTGGACAGCCGGGTCGCGGCGCCGACCGACGAGGTCACGGTCACCGGCGCCCGGACCGGCACCGACCGGGCGCGCTGGGTCCGGTGGGCGAACGAGACCGAGGGCACCGCGGTGGGCTACGTGTTCGCGCGGCGGGAACGGGTGAACGTGGAGCTGGCGCCGGTGACCCGCAGCCGCCGGGTGGTGCGGATGTCCAACCCGGACACCGAGGTGACCAGGAACGTCTTCACCCTGTCCGTGGCGGGGGAGGGCGAACTGGCGTACGCACTGGTGCCGAACGCGAGCGAGGAACGGCTGCGGTCCTACCTGGACGGACCGCTGAGCGTGCTGGCGAACTCCCGGCGGCTCCAGGCGGTCAAGCACGCCGGGCTGGACCTGGTGGCGGCCAACACCTTCACCGGCGGCTGGCACCGCGCCGAACGCCTCGCCGTGCACGGCCCGGCGTCGGTCATCGCCCAAGGCGACCGGCACACCGTCGAGCTCGCAGTCTCGGACCCGACCATGCGCCGGGACGAGGTGAGCGTCGTCGTCCGCGGCGGTCCGCTGCGGCTCGTCGAGGCCGACGAGGGTGTCCGGGCGCGCCGCGTCCCCGGCGGCACGCTGGTCACCGTACGCACCCACCAGGCCCACGGGCGGAGCTTCACGGCGACTCTCCGGCGCCGCTAGTTCCGAAACTTCCGAACGCCCTTCTCGGTCAGGGGAGGGCGTTGACAGCCGTGTTCGAAGCGTCCTAACATCAGTTTCGGAACTAGTCCGAAACTTTCGGACCGGGGCTGACGACGGGAGTTCCACGTGCTCTCACCCGCTCGGCGCGTGGTTCGCCTGCTGACGCCCCTGGTCCTCATCGGCTCGTCGCTCGCCCTCGCCGCTCCCGCACCCGCGGCCGAGGG
>DATABL010000149.1:0-8667 GCA_036259595.1 Actinophytocola sp. | reverse complement strand
CCCCCAGCAGTTGGCCCACACCCGTGCCGATCATGGGTTCGGCGACGTAGCCGACGAGCAGACCGGTGACGGTGATGCCGAGCTGGGCTCCGGAGAGCATGAACGAGGTACGGCTGGTGATCTTCAGCGCACGCGCGGCGCCGGCGTCACCGGCCGCGGCCCTGGCCTTCAGCCGCGACCTGTCGACGGCCATGTACCCGAACTCCTGTGCGACGAAGTACCCCGTCAGCACGGAGAGCAGGACGACGACGACCACTCCGAGCAACACACCGAGCAGGCTCGCTATCACGTGCCCACCGCCTCGGCGTGGTCACCGGCGGGCACGTGTCTAGGACAGGGAGGATCTGGATCGGGGGGACAGCGTCCACTGTCGCTCGACGGGACGCTGTCGGTACTTCGATAGGAGTCCATGATCCTCTCACCCGGGTACTGTCCGTTTCGGTGCTCCCAAACTACCAAAACACGTTCGGGTCAGCTCCTCTTCTCGCTGTCCAGCTGGGCCATCATCGGCGGCTGGTACCGCTCGCCGGCGGCGGCGTCGGCCGGCACCGCGCGGTCGATCGCGGCCAGGTCGTCCTCGCCGAGGTGGACCTCCACCGCGCCGAGCGACTCCGCCAGCCGGGCCCGGGTCCGCGCCCCGACCAGCGGCACGATGTCCTTGCCCTGCCGGGCGACCCACGCGACCGCGACCTGCGCGACGGTCGCCCCCTTCGCCTCGGCGACCGCGCGCAGCGACTCGACCAGCGCGAGGTTCCGCTGCACGTTGCCGTCCTGGAACCGCGGGTTGGTCGCGCGGAAGTCGCTCGCGCCCAGCTCGCGCGACGGGCTCCAGTGCCCGCTGAGCAGGCCGCGGGAGAGCACCCCGTAGGCGGTGACGGCGATCCCCAGCTCGCGCGCCACCGGCAGGATCTCCGCCTCGATCCCCCGCGACAGCAGGGAGTACTCGATCTGCAGGTCGGCGATCGGGTGCACCGCGGCGGCCCGGCGCAGGGTCTCGGCACCGACCTCGGACAGGCCGATGTGGCGGATGTGCCCGGCCTCGACCAGCTCGGCGAGCGCGCCGACGGTGTCCTCGATCGGCACGTGCGGGTCGAGCCGTGCGGGCCGGTAGACGTCGATGTGGTCGGTGCCCAGCCGCCGCAGGCTGTAGGCCAGGAAGTTCTTCACCGCCGCCGGCCGCGCGTCGTGACCGAGCCAGGCGCCGTCGGCGTCGCGCAGGGCACCGAACTTGACGCTGATGACGGCCCGGTCGCGGTCGGTGCCGCGCAGGGCGTCGCGGAGCAGCAGCTCGTTGTGGCCCATGCCGTAGAAGTCGCCGGTGTCGAGCAGGGTGACGCCGGCGTCCAGCGCGGCGCGGACGGTGGCGACGGACTCGGCCTCGTCGGCCGGACCGTACAGATCGGACATGCCCATGAGCCCGAGCCCGATCGCGGAGACGGTCGGACCGGTGGACCCGAGCTGGCGTGTCTGCATGGAACAACTCCTCGATGTTTCCATTGGTATCATCGCAACGATATCACCGATACCTCGGGTACGAGTAATCTCGGAGCATGGGCGCACTCACCACCGATCGGCTCGTCGTGCGCGAGTGGGAGCTCGACGATGCCGAGGCCGCACTGGAGATCTACGGCGTCGACAAGGTCACCCGGTGGCTCACACCGGCCATGGGCCAGGTCGCCGACGCGGGCGCGATGCGCTCGGTGCTCCAGGCGTGGATCGAGGACCAGCCGAACATGCTGCCGCCGCGCGGCCGCTGGGCCATCCAGCGGCGCGACACCGGCGAGGTCATCGGCGGGCTCGGCATCCGGCTGCTGCCGCCGTACGACGAGGACCTCGAGCTCAGCTGGCAGCTCCGGCCGGAGGCCTGGGGCCACGGCTACGCCGCGGAGGCGGGCGACGCGCTGGTCAGATGGGCGTTCACCCAGGAGATCGACGAGCTGTTCGCGGTCGCGCGCCCGTCCAACACCCGCGCGATCGGCACGGCCAAACGGATCGGCATGACCTGGGTCGGCGAGACCGACAAGTACTACAACCTGCGCCTGCAGGTCTTCCGCATCCGGCCCAGCGACCTCATCGACGACTAGGCACCACGACGTCCACACCGCCGTCGAGCAGGGTGAACCGGGCCGGGTCGAGCCGGCGCAGCTCACCGTCCACGTTGAACTCCCGGCGCGCCGGCAGCTCGACCTCGATCACCTCGCCGCGGTGGTGCGGCACGTCGTCGAGGTGGGTCAGCATGCCGCGCCGCATGTGGTAGCCGATCCGGACGAGTTTGATCCGCGACCCGGCCGGCACGACCGCCACGTCGAGCCGCTGGTCGTCCCGACGCGTGCCGCCGATGTTGGAGCCGCCGCCGAAGGCCCCGGTGACCGCGACCACCACCTGCCAGGCGTCGCCGGTGAACACGGTCTCCCCGTCGCACCGGACCCGGCAGCGGAGGTGTGGCGCGGTCACCCCGGCCCGCGCCGCGCCGACCGCGTAGGCGAGCGCGCCGAGCCGGGCCTTGTGCGGCCTGGCCAGCCGGCTCGCGACGGCCGACAACCCGGCGGCGGCCGCGTTCACGAACGGATGGTCGCCGACGAGCCCGACCTCGCGGTGCTCGACCTCGGCGTCCTTGTCGGCGGCGAGCAGGCAGGCGGTGGCCAGCTCGCGCGGCAGCCCGAGCGCGGTGGCGAAGTCGTTGGCGGTGCCGGTGGGCAGCACCGCGAGCGGCAGGCCGGCCCGGTTCGCCGCCCGCGCGGCCACCCCGATCGACCCGTCCCCGCCGGCGACGACGACCCGGTCGACGCCGTCCGGGAGCGGCTCGTCCACCTCGTCCAGCGGAACGAGGGACACCTCCGCGCCGAAGTCCTCGAGGTGCCGGCGGACCACGGCGGTGTCGGTCCGTCCACTGCCGGAGAGCTGGTTCGCGACCAGGGCGATGCGCACCGGACGATTCTGCCCTGCCGGTGGATGCCAGGCACGGTGCCTATCCGCGGACGGCGTACCGGCGGCGGCCCAGCGTGGCGACCACGGTCAGCGGCACCGCGACCACCAGGGTGATCGCGAAGACCTGCCGGAAGCTGCCCGCGTCGACCATCGGCCCGAAGACCGCCGCGCCGACCGCGCTGCCGGTGAACAGCATGGTGGCGAACAGCGACACCGCGGTGGCGCGGGCGTCCGGCGCCATGTCGGTCGCCCAGGTCTGCAGGGTCGAGTGCATGAACGCCCACCCGGCGCCGAGCAGCACGGTGCCCGCCACCACCGGCACCGCCGCGTGCGACACGGTCAACAGCACGTAGGCCAGCACCACGAGCGTGCCGCCGACCAGGATCAGCATCGCCGGCGCGAGCCTGCGGGTGAACGACTTCACCACCCGCGCGAATACCAGCACCGCCGCGCCGTACGCGGTGACCAGCAACCCCGACACGGTCACCGACAGCCCGCTCGCGTGCAGCACCGCCGGGAAGAACGTCAGCGGGCCGAGCAGCACCAGCCCCTCGGTGAGCGCCAGCAGCAGCACCAGCAGCGCGGGCCGGTTCACCAGCACCGAGCGCAGCGACGCCCACACCGGCGAACGCCCAACCGTGATCGCGGGTTCGGGCAGCCGGCGCATCACCACCGCCAGCACGGCCGCCGCCACCGCGGTCAGCGCGAACGCCACCCGCCAGGACGTGAAGTCCGCCAACGCCCCCGCGCCGACGGTCGCCAGCGACATGCCGACCGCGGTGCTGGTCATCAGGTCGGTGAGCGGCGCCTGGCGAACCTTCACCGGCACCGTGTCGCCGATGTAGACCAGCGCGCTCGGGATCGCCGCGGCGAAGCACGCGCCGGTGAGCCCGCGCGCCACGACCAGCCATCCGATCCCGGGCACCGCGGCCGACGCGAGGCCGAACACCGCCGCGGCCACGAGGGCGAGCCGCATCGTGCGGACCCGGCCCAGCCGGTCGGAGACCATCGCCCAGCAGATCTGCGCGATGCCGTAGCACAGGAAGTACGCCGCCGCCGCCCGGCTGACCTCCTCCACCGAGCCGTCCAGCTCGCCGGCGATCACCACCAGCATGGGCGCGATCATCAGCCGGTCGAAGGAACTGGTGAACGCCGCCGCCCGCAACAGGCGCAGGGGCTCGCTACCGCTCGACACGCACTCCCCACTCCACATCGGACCGGGCCGCGCCCAACGTACCCGTCCACCGCAGGTAGAGGTCATGATCGACGTCACACTGGTCGAGCACCCGGCCGGCCATGAAGTCCACCAGCGCGGCCACGTCCCGCGCGCCGGCGTAGAACGCGGGGCTGGCCGGCATGATCACCGCGCCCTCCGCGGCCAGCGTGCGCAGGTTGTCCAAGGTGGACAGTCGGAGCGGGGTCTCGCGCAGCACCACGACGAGCTTGCGGCGCTCCTTGAGCGTGACGTCCGCGGCGCGCTGGACGAGGTTGTGGGTGACCCCGGTGGCGACCGCGGCGACGGTCGCGGTGGTGGCCGGCACGATGATCATGCCCTTGGTCCGGTACGAGCCGGACGACGGCCCGGCCGCGAGGTCGCCGACGGGCCAGTACCGCAGGTCCGTCACGTCCCGCTCCAGCCACGCGGACAGGTCCTCGCGCCAGTGCCGGTCCCGCACCGCGTGCCCGGTCTCGTCGAGCAGGGTGAGCCGCGCCGCCTGGCTGACCGTCACGTCGACCGGCTCACCCGCGTCGATCAGCCCACGCAGGACCGCCGCCGCGTACGGGGTTCCGCTCGCGCCGGTGATGCCGACCAGCCAGGGGCGCCGGCTCACGTCGGGACTCCCGTGGGCCGCCGCCCGCCGGTCCGGGCCGTGATCCGCTCGGCGCAGGCGCTGACCTGCGCGCCGATCCGGGCCATGTTGTCCTCGTGCAGCTCGGTGAAGAACGCCAGCGAGCACACCACCCGCACGACCTGCCCGCGTCGGTCGAACACCGGGGCGGCGACCCCGCTCTGCGCCATGTCGTACTGCTGGACGCTGGTGGAGTGGCCGCGCTCCCTGGTCTCGGCGAGCGCGGCGTGCAGCGCCTCCCGGTCCACGATGGTGTGCGGGGTGAACTGCTTGAGTCCCAAGCGGTCCACCCACTCGTCGACCACCGAGCGGGGCTGCCAGGCATAGAACGCCTGCATCAGCGCGGGGGCGGAGAACGGGAACCCCTCCCCCACCCCGACGGTCACCCGCACGCCGATGGACCGCTCCGCCTTGACGGTGACCACGTATCCGCCGGCGCCGTCCGGCTCGGCGACGAACACCACGAACCCGAGCCGGCGGGCCAGCTCGTCGATCTCCTGCTGGACGACGGTGGCGGTCATGTCGTCGGTGACGCCGGTGAGCGTGAGCAGCTTCGGCCCGAGCGTCCAGCCGGAGCGCTCGCCGGTGGAGCTGACCCAGCCGGAGCGTTGCAGCGTGGCGAGGATGTTGTAGCAGGTGCTGCGGTTGAGCCCCAGCTCGCCGACGAGGTCCTTGGGCGCCACCGGGTGCGGCCACTCGGCCGCCAGCCGCTCCAGGATCCGCACCGCCGACGACACCGCCGGCACGTCGCTCGCCACGGTCATCTCCCCTTGTCTCGGATGCCCGCGGTCAGTCCGCGAGCACGTGGGCCCACTTGGTCGCCACCGACTCTAGGTAGTCGGGGTCGCCGGTGGACACCTTCGGGAAGGTCGCCCGCCGCTCGAACGGCCGGCAGGCGTCGACCACCGCTCGGCTGTTGTACGGCGGCGCGCCCTCGACCAGCATCGGGTCGAGCTTGCTGCCCCAGGTCCCGGCCACCACGTCGATGTCCTGCCGAGGGTCGCAGCGCGTGCACATCGCCCAGACGACCTCCTCCAGGTTGGCCGCGTCGACGTCCTCGTCGACCACCACCACGAACCGGTTCATGTAGGCCGCGGCCGGCAGCTGCGCGGCGAGGTGCCCGACCTGGCGGGCGTGCCCGGCGTAGCGGTGCTCGATGGAGACCGCGACGAACAGGCGCCCGCCGCCGGACTCGTGCGCCCACGCCTTGCGGATCCCCGGCACCCCGGCGTTGACCAGGGCGTCCTCGATCATCGCGGACTTCATCACGGTGCGCATGTAGGAGTAGTCGTGCGGCGGCTTGCCGGGTGGGGCGCCGAGCAGGATCGGGTCGTTCCGGTGGTACATCCGGACGATGTCGATGGCCGGCGCGGGGCGGCGCTTGCCGGAGTAGTACCCGGTCCACTCGCCGAACGGGCCCTCGTCGCGGAGCAGGTCGGGGCGCAGCCAGCCCTCGATCACGACCTCCGCGGCGGCGGGGATCGGCAGGCCGGTCTCGCCGGTGAGCACCGGGACGCGCTGCCCGAGGACCGCGCCGGCGTAGGCCAGCTCGGAGATCCCGGTGGGCACCTCGGTGCCGCCGGTGACCAGCAGCACCGGGTGGTGGCCGAACGAGACGACCACGGGGGCCCTGCCGTGCCGGTCGAACCAGCGCTGGATGTGCTGGGCGCCGTGCTTGCCGGGGACGGCGTTGACGGTGGCCGAGCGGCCATCATCCACGACCTCCATCCGGTAGCAGCCGCCGTTGATGTCGCCGGTCTCCGGGTCGGAGGTGACGACCAGGCAGCCGGTGCCGATGTAGCGGCCGCCGTCACCGGCGTGCCAGCGCGGCACCGGCAGGTCGAGCAGGTTGACGTCCTTGCCCTCGACCACGTTGTCCAGCAGCGGGGACTCGGTGACCACCTCGGGCGGGTGGTCGGCGGCGCCGGCGGCCCAGCGGGACGGCTTGCCGCGCAGGGCGGCGACGAGCGCGGCGTCGTCGAGGTCGTCGCCGAGGCCCAGGGTATGGCCCAGCCGGCGCGCGGAGCCGGTCGAGCCGGTGAGCACGCGGCCCTTGGCGTAGCCCTCGATGCCGGAGAACAGCAGGGCCTTCGGCGCGGGACGCTGGTAGCTCAGCTCGGCGATGGCGCCCAGCTCGGTGTCCCAGTGCGCGCCGGTGACCTGGCGCAGCTCACCGAAACCGTCGACGGTGTCGAGCCAGGTCCGCAGGCTCGTGGGCAGCTCGCTCATCGCGGGTCTCCCAGCAGGTGGGCGGCCACGAGGTCCAGGGCGCCGGGGGCCTCGAACAGGCTGAAGTGCCGCGCGTTCTCGAACACCTTCAGGGTGGCGTTCGGGATGCCCGCCGCCAGGGTCTCGGCCATCGCCGGCGGGGTCGCGTAGTCGTGCTCCCCCACCACCACGAGCGTGTCGGCGGTGATCGACGGGAGCAGGTCGGTGCCCTCGAAGGCGCCGAGGGCGCGGCAGGCCTGGGCGTGCGCGCGGGAGTCGGTGGCGACGAAGATGTCGGCGAGCCGCTTCACCTCGGCCGGCTCGCGTTCCAGGAAGGCGGGCGAGAACCACCGGTCGAGCTGGAACTCCAGCTGCTTGTCCCGGGGCTTGCCGGTGGCGTTGTCCGCCCGCTGCGCCCACGCGGTCGCCTTGTCCGGGCCGTAGTCGGCGGTCGTGTCGGCCAGCACCAGCCGGCTCACCAGCTCCGGGTGCCGCCCGGCGAGCGCGACCGCGACGCAGCCGCCCATCGACATGCCGGCCACCGCGACCGGACCGTCCCCGGCGATCAGCTCGGCGGCGTCCTCGGCCAGGTCCTCGACGGTGAACGGCGTACCGTCCCACCTGGACTTCCCGTGTCCCCGGACGTCCATCGCGACCACGTTCGCGTGTGGTTCGAGCCGGTCGGCCAGGGGGCGCCACTGCTCGCCGGACATGGCGAGCGAGTGCAGCAGCAGTACGGTGCTCACTTCGGGGCCCTCCGCTCCGCCGCCACCGTCACCGCACGACGGATCTCCGGATACGTGCCGCAGCGGCAGATGTTGCCCTCCAGGTGGTCGGTGATGTCCTGTTGGGACGGTCGCGGGTTCTCCGCCAGCAGCTCCTTGGACATCAGCACGAAGCCGGGGATGCAGTAGCCGCACTGCGCGGCGCCACACTCCACGAACGACGACACCACGTCGTCGTTCTCGTCGAGCCCCTCGGCCGTGGTGATCTCCGCGCCGTCGTAGCGCAGCGCGAGCGCCAGGCAACTCGACACGCTCGACCCGCCGGCCAGCACCGTGCACGCCCCGCACGCGCCGACCCCGCAGCCCTCACGCACGCTGGTCGTGCCGACGGCCTCCCGCAGGGCGTCCAGCAGCAGCGTGTCGTCGGCGACGTCGACCTGGTGGGTGACGCCGTTGACGGTCAGCCTGATCCGGTTCATGACTGCTTCTCCTCCAACGCCGTGACGATGGACTCGGGGGTCAGCGGCAGGGTGGTCAGCCGCACGCCGACCGCGTCCCGGACCGCGTTCGCGATGGCCGGGGCGACGCCGAGGATGCCGGTCTCCCCCACGCCCTTCGCGCCGAACGGGCCGTCGTCGTGCGGGCTCTCCACCACGATCGGCGTCAGCTGGTCGGGCAGGTCCCGGACGGACGGCAGCTGGTAGTCCAGCAGCGTGCCGTTGATCAGCTGCCCCTGGTCGAGCACGAGCTGGTCGAACAGCGCGTGGCCGATGCCCATGATCGCCGCGCCGGACAGCTGCTGTTCCACCAGCGCCGGGTTGATCGCCCTGCCGACGTCGCCGGCGACCGCGAGGTGTTCGATGCGCACCCGGCCGGTGGCGGTGTCGACCGCGAGCCGGACGCCGACCGCGCCGGCGAACCAGTGCTCGGTCACCTTCGCCGAGCGGCCGGTCTCC
>DATABL010000148.1:0-10209 GCA_036259595.1 Actinophytocola sp. | reverse complement strand
AGTCCGGCAAGACCCTGTCCGACCCGAACCGGTTCAAGTTCGACGGCGACGGCTACTACCTCAAGTCCGCGGCTGAGATGCGCGATTACTGGGACAAGGAGGTCCCCGGTGCCGCTGACTCGACGCTGCTGATCGCCGAGCGGGTCGAGTCCTACGAGGAGGTCTGGGCCCCGGCCGACCGGATGCCGGTGTTCGAGGTGCCGGAGGGCGAGACCCAGTCCAGCTGGCTGCACAAGGAGGTCATGCGCGGCCTCGAGTGGCGGCTCCCGGACGGCGTGCCGCAGGAGTACATCGACCGGGCCGACTTCGAGGTCGGCGTGATCAGCCAGAAGGGCTTCCCCGCCTACTTCCTCGTGGTCGCCGACCTCGTCGCCTACGCCCGCCGGGTCGGCATCCGGGTCGGCCCCGGCCGTGGCTCGGCCGCCGGCTCGCTGGTCGCCTACGCGATGGGCATCACGAACCTCGACCCGATCGCGCACGGCCTGCTGTTCGAGCGGTTCCTCAACCCCGAGCGCACCGCCATGCCCGACATCGACATCGACTTCGACGACCGCAGGCGCGGCGAGATGATCGCCTACGCCACCGACAAGTACGGCGCGGACAAGGTCGCCCAGGTCATCACGTTCGGCACCATCAAGACCAAGGCCGCGATCAAGGACGCCGCCCGCGTCCTGCACGGCCAGCCCGGGTTCTCCATCGCGGACCGGATCTCCAAGGCGCTGCCGCCGCCGGTCATGGCCAAGGACATCCCGCTGTCGGGCATCGTCGACACCAAGCACGAGCGCTACGCCGAGGCCGCCGAGGTCCGCACGCTGATCGAGACCGACAACGAGGTCGGCAAGATCTTCGAGACCGCGCGCGGTCTGGAGGGCCTGATCCGCAACGCGGGCGTGCATGCCTGTGCGGTGATCCTCTCGAAGAGCCCGCTGATGGAGTCGATCCCGCTGTGGCAGCGCGACGACGGCTCCATCATCACCGGCTGGGACTACCCGTCCTGCGAGGCCATCGGCCTGCTGAAGATGGACTTCCTCGGCCTGCGCAACCTCACCGTCATCGGCGACGCGATCGACAACATCAAGGCCAACCGCGGCGAGGACATCGACCTCGACACCCTGCCGCTGGACGACAAGGCCACGTTCGAGCTGCTCGGCCGCGGCGACAGCCTCGGCGTGTTCCAGCTCGACGGTGGCGCCATGCGGGACCTGCTGCGCCGGATGCAGCCGACCGAGTTCAACGACATCACCGCGGTGAACGCCCTCTACCGCCCCGGTCCGATGGCGATGAACACGCACAACAACTACGCCGACCGCAAGAACGCCCGGCAGCGGATCGTGCCGATCCACCGCGAGCTCGAGGAGCCGCTCAAGGACATCCTGGCGGAGACCTACGGCCTGATCGTCTACCAGGAGCAGATCATGCAGATCGCTCAGAAGGTGGCCGGGTTCTCCATGGGTCGAGCCGACGTGCTCCGCAAGGCCATGGGCAAGAAGAAGGCGGACGTGCTCGAGAAGGAGTACGCCGGCTTCGAGGAGGGCATGCGGGCCAACGGCTACTCGTCGGAGGCCATCAAGACCCTGTGGGACACGATCCTCCCGTTCGCCGGGTACGCGTTCAACAAGTCGCACGCGGCCGGTTACGCCCTGGTCGGGTACTGGACGGCCTACCTCAAGGCGAACTACCCGGCCGAGTACATGGCCGCGCTGCTCACGTCGGTGGCCGACAACAAGGACAAGTCCGCGGTGTACCTGTCCGAGTGCCGCCGCTCGGGCATCAAGGTGCTGCCGCCGGACGTCAACGAGTCGGCCCTGCGGTTCGCCGCGGTCGGCACCGACATCCGCTTCGGCATGGGTGCGGTGCGCAACGTGGGCGCGAACGTGGTCGAGTCGGTCATCCAGACCCGCGAGTCGAAGGGCGCCTACACGTCGTTCACCGACTTCCTCGACAAGTCCGAGCTGCTGTGCTGCAACAAGCGGGTGATCGAGTCGCTGGTCAAGGCCGGCGCGTTCGACTCGCTCGGCCACACCAGGCTGTCGCTGATCCAGGTGCACGAGGAGGCCGTGGAGGCGGTCGTCGGACTCAAGCGCCAGGAGGCGATGGGCCAGTTCGACCTCTTCGGCGGTGACGACAGCACCCCGGCGTCGGTCGACGCCTCCCCGCTGGCGCACCTGAGGTTCACCGCGGAGGAGTGGCCCCGCAAGCAGCTGCTGGGCTACGAGCGGGAGATGCTCGGCCTGTACGTCTCGGCGCACCCGCTGGACGGCGCGGAACGCCTGCTCCGCAAGCACGCCCCGAAGCCGATCGCCGAGATCATCACCGACGCCCCGAAGGAGGGTGAGATCGTCCTGGCCGGGATGATCTCCGCCCTGGAGCGCCGGGTGAACAAGCAGGGCGAGCCGTGGGCGATCTGCACGATCGAGGACCTGGACGCCTCGATCGAGGTCCTGTTCTTCGCGAAGTCCTACTCGGTCCTGTCCCAGGACCTGGTCGAGGACGCCGCCGTCGCGGTGAAAGGCAGGGTGAACTGGCGCGAGGACAAGATGTCCATCTTCGGCTCCGGCCTGATCCCGCTGGACATCACCGACGCCGACCTCGGGGCTCCCGGCGAGGTGCCCCCGTTCGTCCTGCTGTGCAACCCCGGCAAGCTGAACGACGAGGTGGTGGGGGAGCTCAAGAACACCCTCACGGCACATCGCGGCGACACCCCGGTGCACCTCAGGTTCGCCCACAAGGAGAACGGCGTCACCCTCGCCCTCGACGACTACCCGATCAAGGTGACCCCGGCGTTCCTGGGCGAGATCAAGGCGATCCCCGGGGTGGCCGTCGATGCCTGACCGACTCCTGACCGGCGGGTATTAACCTGCCGGGGTGGATGTCGCTGAGCTGATCGCGCTCGACCGGGCGCACGTCTGGCACCCGTACGGACCCATGCCGGGCACCGCGGACCCCCTGGTCGTCGAGTCGGCGTCCGGGGTGCGGCTGCGGCTCGCGGACGGGCGGGAGCTCGTCGACGGCATGTCCTCCTGGTGGGCGGCCATCCACGGCTACCGACACCCGGTCCTCGACGCCGCGCTCGTCGAGCAGTCGCGGCGGATGAGCCACGTCATGTTCGGCGGCCTCACCCACGAGCCCGCCGTCCGGCTCGCGGCCACCCTCGTCGAGATCACCCCCGAGCCGCTGCGGCACGTCTTCCTCTGCGACTCCGGCTCCGTGTCGGTCGAGGTCGCGGTCAAGATGTGCCTGCAGTACTGGCGTTCCGCCGGCCGCCCGGAGAAGCGGCGCCTGCTCACCTGGCGCGGCGGCTACCACGGCGACACGTTCCACCCGATGAGCGTGTGCGACCCCGACGGCGGGATGCACAGCCTTTGGCGCGGCGTGCTCCCGGACCAGCTGTTCGCGCGCACCCCACCCGAGCGGCTGGACCACGACTACGTCGCCCACCTCGCGGAACTGATCGAGACCCACGCCGACGAGCTCGCCGCGGTGGTCGTCGAGCCCGTCGTCCAGGGTGCCGGCGGCATGCGCTTCCACGACCCGCGCTACCTGCACGTACTGCGCGAGCTGACCCTCGCCCACGACGTGCTGCTCGTGTTCGACGAGATCGCCACCGGGTTCGGCCGCACCGGCGAGATGTTCGCCGCCGACCACGCCCCGGTGAGCCCGGACGTCATGTGCGTCGGCAAGGCACTGACCGGCGGATACCTCACCATGGCCGCCACCCTGTGCACCGAACGGGTGGCCGACGGCATCTCGCGCGGCGAGGTGCCGGTGCTCGCCCACGGCCCGACGTTCATGGGCAACCCCCTGTCCGCCGCGGTCGCCAACGCCTCGATCGACCTGCTGCGCGACCAGGACTGGCGAGGAAGGATCAAGCGCATCGAGCGCGACCTCCGCGACGGGCTAGCCCCCGCCACCACCCTGGCCGGCGTACGAGACGTGCGAGTGCTGGGCGCCATCGGCGTCGTCCAACTGGACCACGACGTGGACCTCCCCACCGCCACCCGAGCCGCGACCGAACACGGCGCCTGGCTGAGGCCGTTCCGCGACCTGATCTACACCATGCCCCCGTTCGTCAGCGAACCGACAGACATCGCCACGATCACCGGCGCCATCCTGGCCGCCGCGAAAGCCGGCTGAGATCCCGGCCCCTTCACCTTTGCCGGGGCCAATGGGTCAGTGTGGTTGACCCGATGCCTTCGCCGTTGCCGGGTTGGTGTGGTTGGCCCGGTGCCTTCACCGTCGCAGGATTCGGTGAGCCGGGGCGGTCGATCCGGCGCCGCTACCGCCGAGTTCGGCGAGCGGGTGAAACTCACCCGGCGCTCTCACCGGCAGCGGGACCCGGTGGACCGGCGGCGCGGCTGCCGCAGTCCGGCGAGGGCGCCCGCCAGCTCGGCGACCGTCGGCTCGACCAGGACCGTGCCGTTCGGGGTCACCACGACGGGGATGTCGGTGCGTCCGCCCGCGAGCTCCACCGCCCGCGCCCGGACCTGGTCGTCGGTGGTGTCGTGGCCGGTGAACGGGACGTGGTGCCGGTTCATCCAGGTGATGACGCTCCGGGTGTCGTCGCACCAGTCGGCGCCGTACAGCTGGACGCGCTGCTGCCCGGTCATCACGGGGTAGACCCTACCGACCACGGGGCGGGTGCGGTTGCGGCGAACGGGTGGGTCTAGCCTGACGCTCCGTGAGTGTCCCTGCCGATGTCATGGTGCTCACGGGTACCGGTACCGGAGTCGGGAAAACCGTGGTCACCGCCGCCGTCGCGGCGCTCGCGCTGCAGCGGCGGCGCAGCGTGGCCGTGCTGAAACCGGCGCAGACCGGGCTCGGGCCCGACGAGCCGGGCGACGTCCACGACGTCGGTCGGCTGGCCGGCGACGACGTCACCACCTGGGAGCTCGCCCGCTTCCCCGACCCGCTCGCCCCCGGCACGGCCGCCCGGCGCGCGGACATCCTCCCGGTCACCCCCGCCCAGGCGGCCGCCGCCGCGGTGGAGCTCTCCCGCGGGCACGACCAGGTGCTCGTCGAGGGCGCGGGCGGCCTGCTGGTGCGCATGGACGACCACGGCGGCACGCTCGCCGACGTCGCCTGGTCGATCGGCGCGCCCGTCCTGATCGTCGCGGACGCCGGCCTCGGCACCCTCAACGCGACCGCGCTCACCGCCGAGGCCCTGCGCCGCCGGGGGATCGCCTGCGCGGGTGTCGTCGTCGGCGCCTGGCCGGCCGAACCGGACCTCGCCGCCCGCTGCAACCTCGACGACCTGCCGGTGGTCGCGGACGCGCCGCTGGTCGGGGCCCTGCCGGCGGGCGCGGGCGCGCTGGGCCGGGAGGAGTTCCTGATGGTCGCCCGGGCCTCGCTCGCTCCCTCGCTGGGGGGCGAGTTCGACGCGACCGGGTTCGCCGCCGAGCACGCGGCGTGATGACGGTCCGCTCGAGGGGCGGTAGCGCGTGAGATACATCGCCTTCGTCCCGCGGCCGCGTGCGGCAGACTTGGCCGGAGGTCCATCCCCACGAGCGAGGAGGCATCCGTGACCGCTGCCGCTGAACGGACCAAGGCCGACCGCACGCCCGGAGACGTGCTGGCGGTGGCCCGGGAGCAGGTGCTGGAGCGCGGCATCGGCCTGGACGAGGCGCGGGTGCTCGAGATCCTGCGGCTGCCCGACGAGCGGATGCCGGAGCTGCTGGAGCTCGCCCACCAGGTGCGGATGCGCTGGTGCGGCCCGGAGGTCGAGGTCGAGGGCATCGTCAGCCTGAAGACCGGCGGCTGTCCCGAGGACTGCCACTTCTGCTCGCAGTCCGGCCAGTTCCCCTCCCCGGTGCGCTCCGCGTGGCTGGACATCCCCGGCCTGGTCCGGGCCGCGCGGGAGACCGCCGCGACCGGGGCGAGCGAGTTCTGCATCGTCGCCGCGGTCCGCGGCCCGGACAAGCGGCTGATGTCCCAGGTCCGCGACGGCATCACGGCGATCCGCGAGGACGGCAACGACATCCAGATCGCCTGCTCGCTGGGCATGCTGACCCAGGCGCAGGTGGACGAACTCGTCGCGATGGGCGTGCACCGCTACAACCACAACCTGGAGACCGCCCGGTCCCACTTCCCGAGCGTGGTCACCACCCACACCTGGGAGGAGCGCTGGGAGACCCTGCGGATGGTGCACGACGCCGGCATGGAGGTCTGCTGCGGGGGCATCATCGGCATGGGGGAGACCGTCGAGCAGCGCGCCGAGTTCGCCGCCCAGCTCGCCGAGCTGGAGCCGCACGAGGTGCCGATGAACTTCCTCATCCCGCAGCCCGGCACCCCGTACGAGGACTACGAGCTCGTCGAGGGTCCCGACGCGCTGCGTACGGTGGCCGCGTTCCGCCTGGCGATGCCGCGCACGATGCTCCGCTTCGCCGGCGGCCGCGAGCTGACCCTGGGCGACCTGGGCGCGGAGAAGGGCATGCTCGGCGGCATCAACGCGATCATCGTCGGCAACTACCTGACCAACCTCGGCCGCCCGGCCCAGCAGGACCTCGACATGCTGACCGAGCTGAACATGCCGATCAAGGCGCTCAGCGACACGCTCTGATGTACTGCGTGCACTGCGGCAGGCCACCCGAGGAGGGCGACCACACGAGGTGCCGGGGCGCGCGCGGGGCGATCGACCCACCGCGCTTCTGCCCCGAGTGCGCGCGCCGGATGGTGGTCCAGGTGACTCCGTCCGGGTGGTCCGCGCGCTGCAGCCGGCACGGCGACCGCTCTTCGTTCAACGCCGCGTCCGCGACCGACTAGTCTCTGGTCGACGGACGAGCACGATTCGAAACAGGCCGACGGACCGCATTGGCAGAGGTCGGCCGGACTTCTGAATCGTGCTCGTGGACTTGGCGGATGAGTGGGAGGTCGGCGTGACGGAGCAACCCGGTGCGGCACGGGGTGCCGCGCCGCTCCGAGAGGATCACGCCGAGACCAACGGGCAGGCGCCGAACGTGCCTCCCGCGTACCCCGCCTACCTGCCCTACCCGTGGCGCCAGGAGCGGCCGAAGGTCGTGGTGCGGGCCGACCTGGTCCCGGCGGTCACCGTGCTGTCCACGGTGTCGCTGCTGGGCGTGCCGGTCGCGTGGCTGTGGTCGGTGCTCGCGCCGCCGCAACGGCAGGTGGTCGGCGGCGACGGGCAGACCTTCCCGCTGCCCGCGGAGAGCTACCACCGCGCCGACGACCTGGTGATCTTCCTGCTGCTCGGCCTGGCGGCGGGGCTGTGCACCGGGCTCGCGGTGTGGTTCCTGCGGGAACGCCGAGGCCCGGTGGTCATGGTCGCGGCGGTGCTCGGATCGGTGGTCGCCGGCTGGCTGGCCAGCCAACTCGGCGCGTCCTGGGCGGCGGCTCGCTACCCGGTGCCCGACGACGTCCAGGTGCTGGACGTGGTCGAGGTGGCCCCGGAGCTGGAGAGCCTGGGGGTGCTGCTGGCCTGGCCGCTGACCACCGCGCTGGTCTACGGGGTGATGGCGGCCTGGAACAGCATGGACGACCTCGGCCGCAGGCTCGGCTGAGCGCGCTAGTTCTTGCTGGCGTGGCGGCGTAACTCCGCCGGGGGACCCGGGACCGCGTGCAGGGTCGACAGGATGCCCGCCTCCCGGTTCAGCAGCCGGCCGGCCAGGCGCAACCGGTGCAGCGGGCGGGTCTCCTCCAGCAGCCGCTGCCGGTCCTCCAGCGGGAGCAGGCAGTCGGTGGCCAGCAGGTGCGCCAGTTTCTCGATCTCGACGTCTTCGTCGGGCTCGCGCCAGTCGTCCTGCTGCCAGGCCGCCTGGCAGTAGCGGCGGTAGGCCGCGCGGGCGGCGTCGATCAGCGAGCCGATGGTGTTGGCGGCGTCGCGCTGGCCGGGCACCATCGCGGGGGCGTCCGGGACCCACTCGACGGCGCCCATGAGGTACGGCGCGCTCGTCGAGTCGAGCGCGAGCACGCGGAAGCGGCGCTCGCCCTTGGTGACGATGTCGAAGCGGCCGTCGGGCAGCCGTTTGGCCTGGCGCAGCACGGCGGCGCAGCCGATCTCCTGGAGCTGGTCGCACGAGGTGACCTCCGGCTCGTGCGACGGGGCGAGCGCGACCACCCCGAACCGCTTGTCCGGCAGCGTTCCGGTGATCAGGTCGACGGTGAGCTGCCGGTAGCGGGGTTCGAAGATGTGCAACGGCAGCGTCGTGCCCGGCAGCAACACCGTCTGCAGCGGGAAGAGCGGAATCGTCTCGGGCACCGTCCCAACCTACGACGGCGCGCCGCTGCGCGCTTGGTTCGGCGGTCGGAGCACCGCGAACGGGTCGGTCACGGCCATGCTGCGCTCGGCGAACCGGAACAGTGCCGCCGGCCGGCCGCCGGCCCGCCCCGGCGGCGCGGTCTCGCCGGTCGGCTCCAGCAGGCCGCGGCGGGCGAGCACGCGCTGCAGGTTGGTCGCCGAGACGGTGTAGCCGAGCGCGGCCGAGTACAGGCCGCGCAGCGCGGAGATGGTGAACGCCGGCGGGGCGAGCGCGAAGCCGATGTTGGTGTAGGACAGCTTCGAGCGCAGCCGGTGCCTGGCTCGTCGAGTGATCGACTCGTGGTCGAACGCCGTCGCCGGCAGGTCGTCGACGGCATGCCAGCGGGTGTCGTCGGGCAGTCCGGGGTCGATGTCGGAGGGCACCAGGCCGAGGAACGCGGTCGCGACCACCCGCTCGCCCGGCACCCGAGCGGGTGCGCTGAACACCGCCAGCTGCTCGACGTGCGACAACTGCCGCACGTCGACCTTCTCGGCGAGCTGGCGCCTGATCGACGCCTCCACGTCCTCGGTCGCGCCGAGCCGGCCGCCCGGCAGTGACCAACGGTGCGCGTGCGGTTCCAGTGCGCGTTCCCACAGCAGCACCTGGAGTGAGCCTGCTCGCACCTGGAGCACCGCGGCCAGGACTTCGTGGGCCGCGAGCGAGGGGACGGTGGTAGCATCGGCCATGTTTTCGATCCTAAGGCGAAAACCTCGGGATGGGAAATCGGGACTGGGGCGTCGACCCGAGGAGGACGAGATGTCAGTGACCGCCACCGAGCGGGTTGAGGACCTGACGCCATACGGCGGCGTCGACGCCGACGCCGCGTGGCGCGACGAGGTGCGCCGGCTGGCCGAGGAGCGCGACGCCGTGCTGCTCGCGCACAACTACCAGCTGCCGGAGATCCAGGACATCGCCGACCACACCGGCGACTCCCTGGCACTGAGCCGGATCGCCGCGGCCAGCGACGCGTCGACGATCGTGTTCTGCGGCGTGCACTTCATGGCCGAGACCGCGAAGATCCTCAGCCCGCACAAGACGGTGCTGATCCCGGACGCGCGCGCCGGCTGCTCGCTCGCCGACTCCATCGACGCCGCCCAGCTGCGCGCCTGGAAGGCCGAGCACCCGGGTGCCGTCGTGGTCTCCTACGTCAACACGACCGCCGAGGTCAAGGCGGAGACCGACATCTGCTGCACCTCGTCGAACGCGGTCGACGTGGTCCGCTCGATCCCGGCCGATCGCGAGGTGCTGTTCCTGCCCGACCAGTTCCTCGGCGCGCACGTCAAGCGCGAGACCGGACGGGACAACCTGCACGTGTGGGCCGGCGAGTGCCACGTGCACGCGGGGATCAACGGCCCCGAGCTCGCCGCGCGCGCCGCGGCGGATCCGGACGCGGACCTGTTCGTGCACCCCGAGTGCGGGTGCGCGACGTCGGCGCTGTACCTGGCGGGGGAGGGCGTGGTGCCCGCCGATCAGGTCAAGATCCTGTCGACGGGTGACATGGTGACCGAGGCCCGCTCGACCCAGGCACGGACGGTGCTCGTGGCCACCGAGGTCGGCATGCTGCACCAGCTGCGCCGCGCCGCGCCCGAGGTCGACTTCCGCGCGGTGAACGACCGCGCATCGTGCCGGTACATGAAGATGATCACGCCGGCCGCACTGCTGCGCTCACTGCGCGAGGGCGCCGACGAGGTGCACGTCGACCCGGACACGGCCGAGCGTGCGCGCGCCTCGGTGCGCAGGATGATCGAGATCGGCAAGCCTGGCGGCGGGGAATGAGCGACCAGGTTAACGTCGATAAGACGAAAACCGCCTCGCCGTCGCCACAGTGGGAAGCCCGCGCCGACCTGGTGGTGCTCGGCAGCGGCGTCGCCGGGCTGAGCGCCGCACTGCGTGCTCAACACCTCGGGCTGCGCGTGCTGGTGGTCACCAAGGCCGCGGTCGAAGACGGCAACACCCG
>DATABL010000147.1:0-2238 GCA_036259595.1 Actinophytocola sp. | reverse complement strand
GCGGTCCAGGTACACGTCCAGCGCCGCGCACACCTCGTCGAACGCCGTGGCGAACACCGGGAACGCCGCCGCCAACCCGGCACCCATTCCGAGCCGTTGCGCGCCCTGCCCGGTGAACAGCACGGCCAGCCGGCCGCCCGGTTTCGCCTCGCCGTCGGTGACATCGGCCAGGCCGGCCAGCAGTTCCTCGCGGTCGGCGCCGCACACCACCGCGCGGTGGTCGAAGCCCACCCGCGTGGCGAGCGACAGCCCGACGTCCGCCGGGTGCTGGTCGGGGTGCGCGACGACGTGCTCGCGCAGCCTGCGGGCCTGGTCGCGCAGCGCCTGCCCGCTCCGCGCCGACAGCACCCACGGCACCACCGGCGGCACCGGGCCGCGCTCCGGGGCCGCCGAGGCCGGCGCCTCCTCGATGATCACGTGCGAGTTGGTGCCGCTCACACCGAACGACGACACGCCGGCCCGGCGCGGGCGGCCGTTCGCCACCCACGGGACGGGCTCGGTGAGCAGCTCCACCGCGCCGGCCGTCCAGTCGACCTTCGGACTCGGCTCGTCGACGTGCAGGGTCCTCGGCAGCACGCCGTGCCGTAGGGCGAGCACCACCTTGATCACGCCGCCGACACCGGCGGCGGCCTGCGTGTGCCCGATGTTCGACTTCAGCGACCCCAGTCGCAGCGGGCGGTCGGCGGGTCGGTCCTGACCGTAGGTGGCGAGCAGCGCCTGCGCCTCGATCGGGTCACCCAGCGTCGTCCCGGTTCCGTGTGCCTCCACGGCGTCCACATCGGACGCGGCGAGCCCCGAACCGGTGAGGGCGGCGCGGATCACCCGCTGCTGCGACGGGCCGTTCGGCGCGGTCAGCCCGTTGGACGCACCGTCCTGATTCACCGCGGACCCGCGCACGACGGCCAGCACCTGGTGCCCGTTGCGGCGCGCGTCGGACAGCCGCTCCACCACCAGCACGCCGACGCCCTCGGCCCAGCTGGTGCCGTCCGCCTCGGCCGAGAACGCCTTGCACCGCCCGTCCTTGGCGAGACCGCGCTGCTTGGAGAACTCCACGTACAGCCCGGGCGTGGCCATCACGGTGACCCCGCCGGCCAGGGCCAGCGAGCACTCGCCGCTGCGCAGCGCCTGCGCCGCGAGGTGCAGGGCGACCAGCGACGACGAGCACGCCGTGTCGATCGTGACCGCGGGGCCTTCGAGGCCGAGCGTGTAGGCGACCCGGCCGGAGGCGACACTGCCGGCGGTACCGGTGCCCCAGAACCCCTCGACCCCCTCCGGCACCGCGCTCGACCTGGCCGCGTAGTCGTGGGTCATCAGCCCGGTGAACACGCCCGTCGCCGAGCCGCGCAGCGCGCCGGGGTCGAGCCCGGCGTCCTCCAGCGCCTCCCAGCAGGACTCCAGGAACACCCGCTGCTGCGGGTCCATCGCCAGCGCCTCCCGCGGGCTGATCCCGAAGAACTCGGCGTCGAACCCGGCCGCGTCGAGCAGGAAGCCGCCCTTGTCGACGTAGCTCGTGCCCGGGGTGTCGGGGTCCGGGTCGAACAGCGTGTCCAGGTTCCAGCCGCGGTCGGTCGGGAACCCGGTGATCCCGCTGTCGCCGGCGGTCAGCATCCGCCACAGGTCCGCCGGCGAGCTCACCCCGCCCGGGTAGCGGCAGGCCATCCCGACGATCGCGATCGGCTCGTCGACCCGCACCGGCGCGGCGGCCACGGCCGGCGGCTCGTCCTCGACCCGGTCGCCCAGTTCGTCGAGCAGGTGGTCGACGAGGGCGTGGGGGGTGGGGTGGTCGAAGGTGAGGGTGGCGGGTAGGCGGAGTCCGGTGGCGGTGTTGAGGCGGTTGCGGAGTTCGACCGCGGTGAGGGAGTCGAACCCGAGCTGCCGGAACGCCTGGGTGGCGTTGACCGCGTCCGGGTCGGGCTGGGCCAGCACGGCCGCCACCTGGGTGCGGACGATGCCGAGCAGGTGTGCCCGCTGCTCGTCCGCGCTCCGCCCGGCCAACTCGCCGGCCAGCGAGGACCCCGTCGGCCGGGCACGCCTGCGCGGCGTGCGGGCCAGACCCCGCAGCGGCGCCGCCGGGTCGGTGGCCGTGCGCAGTGCGGTCGGGTCGAGTTTGACCGGTACGAGGTGCGGTTGGTCGGTTCGGCAGGCGGCGTCGAAGAGTTGGAGGCCTTCGTCGGTGGTGTGGGCGAGGACGCCGCCGCGGTTGATGCGGGCGAGGTCGGCGTCGGAGAGGTGGCCGGT
>DATABL010000146.1:0-2510 GCA_036259595.1 Actinophytocola sp. | reverse complement strand
GCGCGCCTGCGCAGGTCGCACGACCGCCGCAAGATCACCGGACGGCGGGCGCGGGTGACGGCCGGGCGTGCAGCGGCGGGTGCGGGCACCGCCGTCCTCGAGGCGCCCCCGCAGACCGAGCAGGCCGAAGAGGCCGACGTCGACATTCCCGGTCCACGGGCGCACGACGAGTACCTCGCGCCCGACGAGTCGCTCCCGGGGCGGATCGTGCGGCAGAAGGTGCACCAGGCGACGCCGATGAGCGTCGACGACGCGCTGTCGCGCATGGAGCTCGTCGGGCACGACTTCTACCTGTTCTCCGACGCCGACAGCGGCCAGCCCTGCGTCGTCTACCGGCGCAAGGGCTACGACTACGGGATGATCCGCCTCGAGGGGTAGGCACGATGTCACGCCACGGAGGGGCGGCTCGCGCACCGGGAACGGAACGTGAGCCGCCCCTCCGGCGTTGTGCAGGGAGCGGCCCGTCACTTCGCTACCCTGGGCCGGGCAGTCCGTGCTCGGCAGCGGGCTGCGCCCTGACCGCGAGGTGAATGAGGTCGATCCGTGTCGTTCCTGAACCGTCTGCTCCGCGCCGGCGAGACCAAGCTGGTGAAGCGGCTGGCGCGCTACGCCCAGGAGATCGACGCGCTCGAGCCGGAGATGCAGGCCCTCACCGACGCCGAGCTGTGCGCGAAGACCGACGACTTCCGCCGGCGCTACCGGGGCGGCGAGTCGCTCGAGGACATGATGTTCGAGGCGTTCGCCGTGGTCCGGGAGGCGGCGGTGCGCACGCTCGGACAGCGCGCCTTCCCCGTCCAGCTGATGGGCGGCGGGGCCCTGCACCTGGGCAACATCGCCGAGATGAAGACCGGTGAGGGCAAGACGCTCACCTCGGTGTTCCCCTGCTACCTCAACGCCATCTCCGGCGCCGGCGTCCACGTGGTCACCACGAACGACTACCTGGCCAAGCGCGACTCCGAGACCATGGGCCGCATCCACCGGTTCCTCGGGCTCACCGTCGGGGTGATCCTCGCCGAGATGCCGCCCGCGGTGCGCCGCGGCCAGTACGCCGCCGACATCACCTACGGCACCAACAACGAGTTCGGCTTCGACTTCCTGCGCGACAACATGGCCTGGAAGAAGGCCGACATGGTGCAGCGCGGGCACAACTTCGCCATCGTCGACGAGGCCGACTCCATCCTCATCGACGAGGCCCGCACCCCGCTGATCATCTCCGGTCCGGCGGAGCAGAGCGCCCGCTGGTACCAGGAGTTCGCGCGGATGGCGCCGATGCTGCAGCGCGACCGGCACTACGAGGTCGACGAGCGCAAGCGCACGGTGGGTGTCACCGAGGAGGGCGTCACGCTGGTCGAGGACCAGCTCGGCATCGACAACCTCTACGAGGCGGCCAACACCCCGCTCGTCGGCTACCTGAACAACGCTCTGAAGGCCAAGGAGCTGTTCAAGAAGGACAAGGACTACATCGTCCGCGACGGCCACGTGGTGATCGTCGACGAGTTCACCGGCCGCGTGCTCGCCGGGCGCCGCTACAACGAGGGCATGCACCAGGCCATCGAGGCCAAGGAGGGTGTGGAGGTCCAGGCCGAGAACCAGACGCTCGCCACCATCACCCTGCAGAACTACTTCCGGCTCTACAAGACGCTGTCCGGGATGACCGGTACCGCGTTCACCGAGGAGTCCGAGTTCCGCAACATCTACAAGCTCGGCGTGGTGCAGATCCCCACCAACCGCCCGATGATCCGCGCGGACCAGCCGGACCTGATCTACAAGACCGAGGAGGCGAAGTTCGCGGCGGTGGCCGCCGACATCGCCGAGAAGCACCGCAACGGCCAGCCCGTGCTGGTCGGTACCACGAGCGTGGAGAAGTCGGAGCTTCTGTCGCAGCTGCTCCGGAAGCTGCAGGTGCCGCACGAGGTGCTCAACGCGAAGCACCACGAGCGGGAGGCGGCGATCATCGCCCAGGCGGGCCACGCCGGCGCCGTCACCGTGGCCACCAACATGGCAGGCCGCGGCACCGACATCCAGCTGGGCGGCAACCCCGAGTTCCTGGCCGATATCGAGCTGCGCCGCCGGGGCCTCGACCCGGTGGAGCGGCGCGAGGAGTACGAGGCGGCGTGGGACGAGGTCCTCGCCGCGATGAAGGCGCAGGTGGCCGCCGAGGCCGAGGAGGTCAAGGAGGCGGGCGGCCTCTACGTGCTCGGCACCGAGCGCCACGAGTCGCGGCGCATCGACAACCAGCTGCGCGGCCGCTCCGGCCGGCAGGGCGACCAGGGTGAGTCGCGGTTCTACCTCTCCCTGGGTGACGACCTGATGCGCCGGTTCAACGGCCAGATGGTCGAGTCGATCATGAACCGGTTCAACCTGCCCGATGACGTCCCGATCGAGGCGGGCATGGTCACCAAGGCCATCCAGAGCGCGCAGACGCAGGTCGAGCAGCAGAACTTCGAGATCCGCAAGAACGTCCTCAAGTACGACGAGGTGCTCAACAAGCAGCGCACCGTCATCTACGA
>DATABL010000145.1:0-7671 GCA_036259595.1 Actinophytocola sp. | reverse complement strand
GGGAGTTCGTCCAGTGCCCAACATCTCCCGCGAGGAGGTCGCCCACCTCGCTCGCCTGGCCAGGCTAGCTGTCACCGAGGACGAACTGGACAAGTTCGCCGGTCAGCTGGACGTCATCCTCCAGTCGGTGGCCAGAGTCGGCGAGGTCGCGGCCCAGGACATCCCGCCCACCTCGCACGCCGTGCCGCTGAAGAACGTCTTCCGCGCCGACGAACCCCGCCCCGGGCTCACCCAACAGCAGGCACTGGCCGGCGCGCCGGCCGTCGAGGAGGGCCGCTTCCGCGTGCCGCGGATCCTGGGGGAGGAAGCGTGAGCGAGCTGACGCGCATGACCGCGGCCGAGCTGGCCGCGAAGATCCACACCGGCGAGGTGTCCTCGGTCGAGGTCACCCGCGCCCACCTCGACCGGATCGCCGCCATCGACGAGACCGTGCACGCCTTCCTGCACGTCGACACCGAGGGCGCGCTCGCCGCGGCCCAGCGGGTCGACGACGACGTGGCCGCCGGGCGTCCGGTCGCCTCGCCGCTCGCCGGGGTGCCGCTCGCGCTCAAGGACGTGTTCGCCACCGAGGGCATCCCGACCACCTGCGGCTCGCGGATCCTGGAGAACTGGATCCCGCCGTACTCCTCGACCGTCGCCCGCCGGCTGCGTGACGCCGGCGTCGTGGTGCTCGGCAAGACCAACATGGACGAGTTCGCGATGGGCTCCTCCACCGAGAACTCCGCGTTCGGCGTCACCCACAACCCGTGGGACCTCGACCGGATCCCCGGCGGCTCGGGTGGCGGCTCGTCCGCGTCGCTCGCCGCGTTCGAG
This sequence comes from Actinophytocola sp., assembly GCA_036259595.1. Taxonomy (GTDB): domain Bacteria; phylum Actinomycetota; class Actinomycetes; order Mycobacteriales; family Pseudonocardiaceae; genus Actinophytocola. The sequence goes on along the minus strand of DATABL010000145.1, from coordinate 6,858 downwards.
GCGCCGCTGGCGATCGGCACCGACACCGGCGGCTCGATCCGCCAGCCCGCGTCGGTCACCGGCACCGTCGGGGTCAAGCCGACCTACGGCGGCGTGTCCCGCTACGGCCTGGTCGCGTTCTCCTCCTCGCTCGACCAGGGCGGGCCGTGCGCGCGCACGGTGCTCGACGCGGCGCTGCTGCACGAGGTGATCGGCGGCCACGACCCGCTCGACTCCACCTCGATCGACGCGCCGGTGCCGCCGGTGGTCGCCGCTGCCCGCGAGGGCGCCGGCGGCGACCTGCGCGGCATGCGGGTCGGCGTGGTCCGCGAGTTCACCGGCGAGTGGTACCAGGGCGGCGTGCTCGCCGCGTTCGACCTGGCCGTGGAGGCGCTGCGCGGGCTCGGCGCGGAGGTCGTCGAGGTGTCCTGCCCGCACTTCGACTACGCGCTGCCGGCGTACTACCTGATCGCGCCGAGCGAGTGCTCGTCGAACCTCGCCCGGTTCGACGCGATGCGCTACGGCCTGCGGGTCGGCGACGAGAACGGCCACAGCGCCGAGCAGGTCATGGCGCTGACCCGGGAGGCCGGCTTCGGCGCGGAGGTCAAGCGCCGCGTCATGGTCGGCACCTACGCGCTGTCCTCCGGCTACTACGACGCCTACTACGGCCAGGCGCAGAAGGTTCGCACCCTGATCTCGCAGGACTTCGAGCGCGCGTTCGCCGACGTCGACGTGCTGGTCTCGCCGACCACCCCGACCACCGCGTTCCGCATCGGCGAGCGGGTGGACGACCCGGTGGCGATGTACCGGGCCGACCTGTGCACGATCCCGGCCAACCTCGCCGGCACGCCGGCGATGAGCGTCCCGGCCGGACTGTCCGACGACGACGGCCTGCCGGTCGGCCTGCAGGTGATGGCACCCGCCCTGCAGGAGCAGCGGATGTACCGGGTCGCCGCCGCCTACGAGTTCGCCCGCGACGCCGCCTGGGGCGGGCCCCTGATCAACCGCGTTCCGGAGCTGGAGGTCGCCGCGCGATGACTGTGTCTACCGCTGACGTGCTGGACTACGACGAGGTCCTCGAGCGGTTCGACCCGGTGCTCGGGCTCGAGGTGCACGTCGAGCTGTCCACCAACACCAAGATGTTCTGCGGCTGCCCGACCGCGTTCGGCGCCGAGCCCAACACCCAGGTCTGCCCGGTGTGCCTGGGGCTGCCCGGCGCGCTGCCGGTGGTCAACGGGGTGGCGGTCGAGTCGGCCATCCGGATCGGCCTGGCCCTGGGCTGCGACATCGCCGACTGGTGCCGGTTCGCCCGGAAGAACTACTTCTACCCGGACATGCCGAAGAACTTCCAGACCTCCCAGTACGACGAGCCGATCGCGTTCAACGGCTCGCTGGACCTGGAGCTCGCGGACGGCACGGTGGTCGAGGTCGGCATCGAGCGCGCGCACATGGAGGAGGACACCGGCAAGTCGCTGCACGTGGGCGGCGCGACCGGCCGCATCCACGGCGCCGAGCACTCGCTGCTCGACTACAACCGCGCGGGCGTGCCGCTGATCGAGATCGTCACCAAGCCGATCACCGGCACCGGCGCGCGCGCCCCCGAGGTCGCCCGCGCGTACGTGACCGCGCTGCGGGACCTGCTGCGCGCGCTGGACGTCTCGGACGTGCGGATGGACCAGGGCTCGCTGCGCTGCGACGCGAACGTGTCGCTGATGCCGAAGGGCACCACGGTGTTCGGCACCCGCACGGAGACCAAGAACGTCAACTCGCTGCGCAGCGTCGAGCGGGCGGTGCGCTACGAGATGACCCGCCAGGCCGCGGTGCTCGTCGGCGGCGGGGAGATCCTGCAGGAGACCCGGCACTTCGACGAGTCGACCGGCGGCACGTCGGCCGGCCGGCGCAAGGAGACCTCCGAGGACTACCGGTACTTCCCGGAGCCCGACCTGGTGCCGATCGCGCCGTCGGCGGAGTGGGTGGAGAAGCTGCGCGCGACGCTGCCGGAGATGCCGTGGCAGCGCCGCAAGCGGATCCAGGCCGACTGGCAGCTGTCCGACCTGGAGCTGCGCGACCTGGTCAACGCCGGTGCCGTCGACCTCGTCGCGGCCACCGCGGACGCCGGCGCGACGCCGGGCGAGGCGCGGGCCTGGTGGGTGAACTACCTGTCCCAGGAGGCCAACACGCGCGGCGTGGAGCTGGGCGAGCTGCCGATCACCCCCGCCCAGGTGGCCCGGGTCGCGGCGCTGGTGGCCGAGGGCAGGCTGACCAACAAGCTCGCCCGCGAGGTCGTCGACGGTGTGCTGGCCGGCGAGGGCGAGCCCGACGCGGTGGTCGCCGCCCGCGGCCTCGAGGTGGTCTCCGACGACTCGGCCCTGTACGCGGCGGTCGACGAGGCGCTGGCCGCCCAGCCGGACGTCGCCGACAAGATCCGCGGCGGCAAGGTCCAGGCGGCCGGCGCGATCGTCGGCGCCGTGATGAAGGCGACCAAGGGCCAGGCCGACGCCAAGCGTGTCCGCGAGCTGATCCTGGAGCGCTGCCAGTAGGCCCCGAGCGTGGGCGGCGGTTCCGCTAGTCGGGGCCGCCGTTCGCGCCGCCGCCGACGACCACGATCGTCACGGCGCGGTCGTCGCTGGAGACCGGGGTGCCGCCGTCCTTGTTGACGGTGCCGCCGACCGCGACCTGCTCGTTCACCAGGTCCATGCCGCCGAGCCGGCCGAAGCCCTCGTCCTCGGCCATGGAGACCACCGGCTTGCCGGAGAACGAGCCGTCCTCGGCCAACGGCAGCGTCTGCAGGTTGCCGGCCGTCGACGTCGCCACCCAGACGGCGTCCGGCGTGGACACGCAGCCCGCCACGCCGGGGCGGTCGGGCCAGCTCCATGCCGGCGTGGTCATCGGCTTGCCGAGCTCGAGCTGGTAGAGCAGGTCCGCCTGGGCGCCGCGGTCGGTGACCCACATCCGCGAACCGTCCAGCGACGCGCACACACCGCCGGGGGAGTGCAGGCCCTCGGCCACGATCGGCGAGCCGGGATTCGGGTTGCCCGGCGCCGGCTTGCCGCTCGGGTCGACCCGCAGCACCTTCCCGGCCAGCGACCGCGGGTCGGCCGCGAGCGCCGGCTTGCCCGCGTCGCCGGTCGCCAGCAGCAGCGCGCCCCGGTGGTCGACGGCCAGCGCGCCCGCGTTGCCGGTGGTGCCGCGCGGGATCCCGGTCAGCACCGGCTTCGGCGTGTCGCCGGGCGCGATCCGCACCAGGCGGTTGTCGGTCGGCGTGGTGATGTAGGCGAAGACCAGCTGGTCCTCGGCGTAGGTCGGGGACAGCGCGAGCCCGGTCAGCCCGCCGCCGGTGGACGCGTCGACCGGGGCGACCGCCACGACCTTGGGCTCGGTGCCCTTCTTCACCCGCAGGATCCGGCCGGTGGTGCGCTCGCCGACCAGCGCGGTCGGGTCGCTCCCGTTGCCGGGCAACGCGGCCACGGCGGCGACCGTGTCCAGGCAGGTGCCGATGACCGCGGGGTGGTAGTCCTTGCAGCCGTCCGGCGGGGGGATCTCCGAGGCCGGGGGCGGCTGCCCGCCGCCGGCGCCGCCACCGCCGCCGGGCGACCCGTCGCCCGCGCCGGGGACCTGCGGCTCGGGGGGCGCCTGCGGGGTGACCTGCTCCTGCGGGCGCCAGGTCTCCGGCTGGTCGCTGAACGAGGCGCACCCGGCGGTGAGCAGCATCCCGCCGACCGACACCCCGGCCACCAGCCTCCGCCACCCGACTCCCATGACCCCAAGCTAGGTGAGACCGGGTGAACATCACGTGAGAGGGTGGGTGACCGTGATCAGAGTCCTGGTGCCCGACGAACAGGGCGTCACCGCGCTGGCCGGCATCGACGGCATCGAGACGGTGCACTACGACCGTGAGGCGCCGCTGCCGTGCGACGCGGAGGTCCTCGTCCCGAGCTTCCTCGCCGTGACCGACCCGGCCCACTACGTCGAGCAGCTGCCGAGCCTGCGGCTCATCCAGCTGCAGACCACCGGCGCGGAGAACTGGATCGGCCGCATCCCCGGCCACGTCCTGCTGTCGACCGCACGCGGCGCGCACGGTGGCAGCACGGCCGAGTGGGCGCTGGGCGCGCTCATCGCGGTCTACCGCGAGCTGATCGGTTTCGAGTACGTCCGCCAGTCCCGCGACTGGTCCCGCCGCCACCCGACCGACACGCTGCAGGACAAGCGCGTGCTGGTCCTCGGCGCCGGCGACCTCGGGCAGCGGATGAAGCGCCGGCTGGAGGCCTCCGACGCCACCTGCACGCTGGTCGGCAGCCGCGCCCGCGACGGCGTGCACGGCATCGACGAGGTGCCCGAGCTGCTCGGCTCGCACGACGCCGTGGTGCTCATGGTGCCGCTCACCGACGCGACGACGGGCCTGGTCGACGCCGAGTTCCTGGCCCGGATGCCCGACGGCGCGGTGCTGGTCAACGCCGCCCGCGGCAAGGTCGTGCACACCGACGCGCTGCTGGCCGAGCTCACCGCCGGCCGCCTGCGTGCCGCCCTGGACGTCACCGACCCGGAGCCGCTGCCGCCCGACCACCCGCTGTGGTCGGCACCGGGGCTGCTGCTGACCCCGCACGTCGCCGGCAGCGTGCACGACTACCTCCGCCGCGCCTACGCCGTGGTGGCCGGGGAGGTGGCCCGGTTCGCGGCCGGCGAGGACCCGGCGAACCTCGTGCACGGCGCGTACTGACTTTCCCACCGTGAGCGAGACGGTTCGGCCGATGCCCTACTCTGCGCGGGGTGACTACTGACGACGACCGCCCTCGGGCTGCGGGCGGTTACGCAGATAGCGGCCTCTACAACGCCGACACCCAGGACTTCTCCTCGGACCCGGCGTACGACGATGCTGGTTACTCCAGCTCGGCCACCACCGTGCTTCCCGGTTCGCCCTCCGCGTCGCGGTTCGACGACGACTCGTCGCGCTACGAGGACGACGACTTCGGCACCACGTTCGACGAGCCGGCGCGCAAGACCCACAACTGGCACGGCGGGCTGGACCTCGGCCTGCTGGTGCTCCGGCTCGCGCTCGGCACGTTCTTCGTCATGCACGGCCTGGACAAGCTGTTCGGCTGGTTCACCGACCTGGGCATGGGCAACACCGAGCAGATGCTCGCCGGCTTCGGCTTCACCGAGCCGAAGATCCTCGCCTGGGTGCTGGCGGTCAGCGAGACCGCGGGCGGTGTGCTGCTGATCCTCGGCCTGTTCACCCCGGTCGGGGCGGCCGCGGTGCTCGGCGTGATGGCCAACGTCATCATCGTCCGGGGGGACTGGAACACGTTCCTCGGCGGCGTCGAGCTGGAGATGATGTACGCGGCGGCCGCGCTCGCGCTGCTGTTCACCGGCGCCGGCCGGATCGCGATCGACCGCAACACCCACTGGTGCCGCAGGTCCGCCGTCTACGGGATCGTGTTCCTCGTGCTCACCGCCGGGGCGTGCGCGGTGACCCTGGTCGTCCTGCGCTGAGGCGCCGGGCGGAGGATGGACGGCGTGCCATCCGCGCTTCCCGACGGCCACGCCGCGCCGGCAGACGGTTCCCTGCCCGAATCCGCACGTAGCGGGCTCGGGCGCCGGCCGTTCGGCGTGTACGTGCACGTGCCGTTCTGCGCGACGCGGTGCGGCTACTGCGACTTCAACACCTACACGGCGGCCGAGCTGACGTCCTCGCCCGCGTCGCCGCGGTCCTGGCTGGAGGGCCTGCGGCGCGAGCTGGACCTGGCCGCGGCGGTGCTCGGGACGCCCCCGCCGGCCGACACGGTCTTCGTCGGCGGCGGCACCCCGTCCCTGCTCGGCGACGCCGGCCTCACCGAGGTGCTCGACGCCGTGCGGGCCTCGTTCGGCCTGGCCGAGGACGCCGAGGTGACCACCGAGTCCAACCCCGAGTCGACCTCGCCGGCGTTCTTCGACGGCATCCGCGGCGCCGGCTACACCCGGGTGTCGCTCGGCATGCAGTCCGCCGCGCCGCACGTGCTCGCGGTCCTCGACCGCACCCACACCCCCGGCCGCGCCGCCGCCGCGGCCCACGAGGCGCGGGCGGCCGGTTTCGAGCACGTGAACCTGGACCTGATCTACGGCACCCCGGGGGAGACGCCGGCCGACCTGGCCGCGTCCCTCGACGCCGTGCTGGCCGCGGGCGTGGACCACGTGTCGGCCTACGCGCTGATCGTCGAGGAGGGCACGGCGCTGGCCCGCCGCATCGCCCGCGGCGACCTGCCCGAGCCGGACGACGACGTGCTGGCGGCCCGGTACGAGCAGGTGGACACCGCGCTGTCGGCGGTGGGGCTGCACTGGTACGAGGTGTCGAACTGGGCGGCCGGCCCGGCCGCGTGGTGCCGCCACAACCTGGGCTACTGGCACGGCGCCGACTGGTGGGGGGCGGGTCCGGGCGCGCACAGCCACGTCGGCGGCGTGCGCTGGTGGAACGTCAAACACCCGGCGAGCTACGCGCGGGCGCTGGCGGAGGGCCGTTCCCCCGCCGCCGCCCGCGAACTCCTGACCGACGCGGACCGCCACCTGGAGCGGGTGATGCTGGAACTGCGCCTGGTCGACGGCCTGGTCGTCGACGCCCTGACCCCGGCGGCCCGCGAGGAGGCCCAGGCACTGGCGGCGGAGGGCCTGCTCGACCGACCCGCCCTGGCCGGAGTCGACGGCCGGTTCGGCCGCTGCGTGCTCACCCCCCGCGGCCGCCTGCTCGCAGACGCGGTGGTCCGCCGCCTGACCTGAGCGATCTCATCCACTCGACGCGTGTGCGCGCCGGGCCTTCTCCACGAGGGCATCAGCCGCCCGTCCAGCCTTCTTGACCTCGTCCGCCGTCGTCGGCGAGTGGCTGTAGCTCGCCTTGGTCTTCATCTTGAG
>DATABL010000144.1:0-7510 GCA_036259595.1 Actinophytocola sp. | reverse complement strand
GCACGATCCTGTCGTTCGAGATGGGGCTGCTCTGGCCGGGGCTGATGGGGCGGTTCGGCGACGTCATCGGGTTGCCGTTCACGCTGGAGGGGTTCGCCTTCTTCGTCGAGGCGATCTTCCTCGGGGTCTACCTGTACGCCTGGGACCGGCTGCCGCCCCGGGTGCACGTGCTCACCGGGATCCCGATCGTCGTCGCCGGGGTGGCGTCGGCGTTCTTCGTGGTCACCGCGAACGCGTGGATGAACCAGCCGCGCGGGTTCGACCTCGTCGACGGGGAGGTGACCGGGGTCCGGCCGTGGGAGGCGATGTTCAACCCGGCCACGCCGCCGCAGACCGTGCACATGATCGTCGCCGCGTTCATGGTCGCGGGGTTCGGCATCGCGGCCGTCTACGCGGTCGGGCTGCTGCGCGGGCGGCGGGACCGGCACCACCGGCTGGGGTTCGCCGTCCCGTTCACCTTCGCCGCGGTGCTGGCGCCGGTCCAGGTCGTCGTGGGGGACTGGGCCGCGCACTTCCTCGCCGACTACCAGCCGCTCAAGCTGGCCGCCATCGAAGGCCTCGCGGAGACCACCGCGGGCGCGCCGCTGTCGCTCGGCGGTGTCTACGTCGACGGCGAGCTGCGCTACGCCCTGGAGATCCCGAACGCGCTGTCCCTGCTCGCGCACTGGGACCCGAACGCGGTCGTGCTCGGGCTCGACCAGGCGCCGCCCGAGCTGCGGCCGCCGGTCAACGTCGTGCACTGGAGCTTCCAGATCATGGTGGGCATCGGGTTCGCGCTCGTGGCGCTCGGCGTGTGGTTCGCGGTGGCCTGGTGGCGCCGCCGCGACCTGCCCCGCTCCCGCTGGTTCCTCCGCGCCGCCGCCGTCGCCGGGCCGGCGACCGTGGTAGCGATGGAGGCCGGCTGGGTGGTGACCGAGGTCGGCCGGCAACCCTGGATCGTCTACGACGTCATGCTCACCCGGGACGCGGTGAACCCGCAGCCGGGGCTGCTGGTCGGGCTGCTGATCGTGCTCGCCGTGTACGCGGCGCTCACCGTCGCGTCGATCTACGTCCTGCGCCGGCTGGCCCGAAGCGGCCCGGTGCCCGCCAAGCAGGTCGCACCGCAGGAGTCGGAACCGTGAGTGCCGCGGACGCGCTGCTGGCGGTGCTGTGGGTGGGGCTCACGCTCTACGCCCTGTTCGGCGGCGCCGACTTCGGCGGCGGGCTGTGGGACCTGCTCGCCGGCGGCGCCGAACGCGGTCGGCCGCAGCGGGAGCTGATCGAGCACTCGATCGGCCCGGTGTGGGAGGCCAACCACGTCTGGCTGATCTTCGTGATCACCCTGTTCTGGACGGCGTTCCCGTCCGCGTTCGCGCCGTTCGCGGCCACGCTCTACATCCCGCTGACCCTCGCCGCGCTCGGCATCATCGCCCGTGGCGCGGCGTTCGCGTTCCGCAAGGCCAGCGAGGAGCTGTGGCAGCGGCGGCTGTTCGGCGCCGCGTTCGCGTTCTCGTCCGTGGTGACCCCGTTCTTCCTCGGCACCACGCTCGGCGCGGTCGCGTCGGGCCGGGTGCCCGTCGACCTCGGCGACGGGGACATCCTCGGCAGCTGGTGGAACCCGACGTCGCTGACCACGGGCGCCATCTCCGTCGCCGCCACCGCCTACCTCGCCGCCGTGTACCTCACCGCCGACGCGCGCCGCGCCGGCGAGCCCGAGCTGGCCGAGGCGTTCCGGCTCCGCGCGCTGGTCACCGGCGTGCTCCTCGGCGCGCTCACCCTGGCCGGACTCCCGGTGGCACGCGCGGACGCGCCCGACCTGTTCGCCGGCCTCACCGGCGCGGCGCTGCCCCTGGTCGTCGCCAGCGGCGCGGCCGGGGTGCTGTCGCTCGGCCTGCTGCTCGCGCGGCGGTACGTCCTGGTCCGGGTCACCGCCGCACTCGCGGTCGCCGCCGTGCTGTGGGCGTGGGGCGTCGCGCAGTACCCCGTGCTGCTGCCCGGCCTGACCGTCGAGGCGGCCGCGACGGAGACCGCCGTGCTGCGGGCCGTGCTCTGGGTGCTCGCCGCGGGCGCGGTGCTGCTGGTGCCGTCGCTGTTCTACCTCTACACGGTGTTCCAACGCGACCGGCGCCCCTAAGGTGGTTTCGGGTTCAACAGCTTGGGGTACTCGGGTTCCAGGTCAGGGAGAAGGGGTTTGGGCGGTGGAACTCTCGGGTGAGCTCGACGGCCTGCTGGGTGGGCGGTACCGGGTCGGCGAGCTGCTCGGGCGCGGTGGCGGCGCCAGCGTGTACGCGGCCGTCGACGTGGTGCTGGGCCGCGACGTCGCGGTCAAGGTGTTCCAGCCGAGCGACAGCCGGATCGCGCTGTACCGGTTCGCCGCCGAGGCCCGGTTGCTCGCTGGGCTGTCCCACCCCGCGCTGGTCGCCGTGCACGACGTCTGCCTCGACGAGGACCGGCCGTACCTCGTGATGCAGCTGGTCCGCGGCGACACGCTGCGCCGGCTCCTGGACGACGGCCCCGTCGCCCCGGCGGCGGCGGCGCGGATCGGTGCGCGCCTCGCCGACGCGCTCGCCTATGTCCACACCCAGGACGTCGTACATCGCGACATCAAACCCGCCAACGTGCTCGTCGACGACGCGGGCGAGGGCTACCTCGCCGACTTCGGCATAGCCAGGGCGCTCAGCGCCGCACACCTCACCCTGTCCGGCGAGCTCGTCGGCACCGCCGCCTACCTGGCGCCCGAGCAGGTGACCGACGTGGACACCGGCCCGAAGGCCGATGTCTACGCGCTCGGCCTGGTCCTGCTCGAGTGTCTGACCGGCGAGATCGAGTACACCGGGACCACCGTGGAGGCCGCGGTCGCCCGACTGTCCCGCCGGCCGCAGGTGCCCCACGACCTGCCGTCGTCGTGGCGGGCGCTGCTGACCGCGATGACCGAGTGGAACCCGGCCGACCGGCCCGACGCCGCGCGCTGCGCCGAACTGCTCCGCACGATCGTCCGGGACCCCACTGCGAAGCTCCCGTTCCCGGCGGGGTCGAGACCGGCCGCGCGGGTCCGGGCGCTGTCCGCCGGGGTGACCGCGGTGGCGCTGGTCGGCGCCACCGTGCTGGGCCTCTCGGCCGCCACGAGCGTCGTGCCGGGCGAACCGACCGGCGGAGGACCCGCCCCGACGACGAGCACTCCACCCGCTGGCCCGGACCAGGAGCCGACCGTGCCGGAACCCGGGGTGGGGCACACCGAGGTCCCGGTCGCCCCGGCCGCCAACGAGTCCACCACCGTCCGCGGCCCGCGACCGTACTCGCAGGAGAAGGACACGCCCTCGAACTCCGGCCCACCCGAACACGCCACGGACAAGGCCAAGGACAACAAGGGGCCGAACGAGAACGCCAACGAGAAGGCGAAGGAGAAGGCGAACAAGAGCGGAGGTTGAGTCCACGCGGCTCAACTTAGCTGTCCGCCTGAGCCACAAGAAGCTATCGTGAGCCGGTGACAACCGATGCGGTACACCGGCGCAACGCGCGCGTCTACCTGCTCGGCCTGGCCGCGTCGCTGATCGGCAGCAGCGCGATGACGCTGGTCGCCGGCATCTGGGTCAAGTCGCTCACCGGCAGCAGCAGCGCCGCCGCCCTGGTGGCCGTCTGCATCTACGCGCCGTCACTGCTCAGCCCGGCCGCCGGCCTGCTGGTCGACCGGGTACGCCGCCGACGCCTGCTCGTGGTCGTCAACCTGGCCTCCGCCGCGGCGCTCCTGCCGCTGCTCCTGGTGGACTCCGCCGGCCGGGTCTGGCTGATCTACGCCGCGATGCTCGCCTACGGCATCTCCCTGGTCCTGGTCGACCCGGCGGAGAACGCCCTGTTCGCCGTGATGCTCCCCGGCGACGTCCGCCGCCGGATGAACGGCCTGCGGCTCGCGCTCCAGGAGGGCGGCAAGCTCGTCGCGCCGCTGCTCGGCGCCGGGCTGTACGTACTCCTCGGCGGCGGCGCGGTGGCCGCCGTCGACGCGGCCACCTTCGTCCTCGCCGCGTTCGCCATGACCCGGCTGCGGTTCGACGAGCCGAAGCCCCGGCCCGCGCGGCGGCACTGGCGGACCGAGCTGGTCGCCGGACTCGGCCATATCCGCGCGGTGCCGGTCCTGCGGTCGACGACCCTCGCGGCAGCGGTCGCCATGATCGTCGCCGGGTTCGCCACCGGCGCCCAGTACGCCCTGGTCGACGCGCTGCACCGGCCGCCGAGCTTCCTCGGCGTGCTCACCGGGCTGCTCGGCGCCGGCTCGATCGTCGCCGGCCTGGTCAGCGGCCGGCTGGTCCGGCGCGTCGGGGAGCGCCGGCTGGCCGTGCTCGGGCTGGCCAACGGCACGCTCGGGTACCTCCTCTACCTCACCGGCCTCACCCCGACCGCGCTGGTCGGGGCGTTCGTCCTGGGCTTCGCCCTGCCCTGGACCGTCGTCGCGTTGATCAACCTCGCCCAGCGCACCACACCCGACGACCTGCAGGGCCGGGTCTCCGCGGCGGTCACCCTCGCCCTGTTCGCGCCGCAACCGGCGGCGCACGCGCTGGGCGCGTTCGCGATCGCGACGATCGACTTCCGAACGGTGTACATCTCGGCCGCTGCTGTCACACTGTCCGCGGCGCTGTGGCTGAGTCGCCGCTCGGACGCGAGCGAAACTCGCGGGAACCGGGGCGACTCCCCGTGCGTCGGTGTGGCCAAGTGAACGCGTTCGGCAACGATGACGGGTACGGCATGGACGGTTACCGGGTAGACCCCGATCAGCTCCGCACAGCGGCGAACGACATCGGCGACGCGATCGGCGCCGCCGACGACACCAACCTCGAGGACGTCCCCGGCGACGCCGGCGCGTACGGCCACGGCAAGGTGGCCGACTCGCTGAAGGCCTTCTGCACCACCTGGGAGCTGGCCAAGCAGATCCTGCAGCAGCGCTCCGCGTCGGCCGGCCAGGCCCTCAACGGCTGCGCCACCGTGTACGAGCAGCAGGAGGCGACCCACTCCGCGACCTTCGACCCGGGGGCGAACTGATGGCGGAGCTCGGACAGACCGACGACCCGAAGGCCCTCGTCCCCGGCGAGCCCAGCAAGGTGACCGACGCGGCCGACAAGCTCCGCACCAAGGCCGACACCATGGACGGCGTCGCCCAGGACCTCGGCAACGTCCGCATCCCCGACTGGGAGGGCCCGGCGAGCAGCGAGTTCTGGGACAAGTTCACCCCGGAGAAGGCCAACTGGGAGCTCGCCCGCGACGCGATGCGCAGCGCCGCCGGCACGCTCGACAGCCACGCCTCCTCGCTCAGCTGGGCGCAGGGCCAGGCGGCCGAGGCCATCGAACTGTGGAACGACGGCGAGGCCGCCACCCGCCAGGCGGTGCGGGACTTCGAGGCCGACGGCGGCTCGTTCACCCAGGGCGTCGACCCGCAGGCACCGCTCGGCAGCCCGAACGGGCCCCAGCCGGTCGGCGGCCAGTTCACCGACCCCGGCGCGGCGAAGCGCCAGCAGGCGAAGGAGATCCTCGACCGGGCCCGTGAACAGCTCAAGACCGCCGGCGACACCAACGCCGAGGCGATCGACAAGCAGGGCGGCAAGGGCGAGAACGCGCCGAGCTGGCTGACCGGGCCCGCGCAGTTCGTGCAGCAGAACGGGCCGCAGAAGGTCGCCATCGACATCAAGGCCACCGAGACCTGGCTGGAGAAGGCCGAGCGCCAGCAGGGCGAGGGCAGCCGCTTCGCCCGGTACGGCCAGTGGGGCGAGCAGTTCCAGAAGAAGCAGGGCCCCGGCGTCAACGTCACGCTGGTCGGCGGGAAGGCCGAGGTCAGCCTGTGGGGCGCCGAGGCCAAGGGCGCCACCCAGATCGGCGACGTCACCCTCGCCGGGCAGGCCGGCATCAAGGTGCTCGGGGCCGAGGCGAGCGCCAGCGCCGGGATCAGCCAGGACGGCGTCACCGGGCAGGCCAAGGCGGGCGCCTACCTGGCCCAGGCATCCGCCCAGGGCTCGGCCCACTACGGGATCGCCGAGGTCGGCGGCTCGGCCCAGGGCATGGTCGGCGCGGAGGCCGGCGTCAAGGGCTCGATCGGCGTGGACGGCGTGCACGTCGGCGCCGAGGCGTTCGCCGGCGCGAAGGCCACCGCCGAGGTGCACGGCGACGTCGGCGGGGTCGGCGCCGGGCTCACCGGCGAGGCGTGGGCCGGCGCTGGTGCCGAGGCCAGCGCCACGTTCGGCAAGAACGAGGACGGCAAGTGGACGATCGGGGCGGAGGCCGGCGTCGGTCTCGGTGTCGGTGCCAAGCTGGGCTTCGAGATCACCGTCGACCCGGAGGAGGTCACCGACACCCTGGGCGACGCGGCCGACGCGGTCGGCGACGTGGCCGGCGACGTCGGCAGCGCCCTGAACCCATTCGACTGACCGCTTGGAGCACGCCTCATGGCCACCCAGCTACCCGTACGCATCGAGTTCCGCCTGCCGGACGGCTGGCAGGCGGCGCCGCCGGACGAGGTCGGCGCGCCCGGCGTCGCCTTCGTCGCGCTGCACCCGGCCAGCCGCAACCCCGAGGGCGGTTTCACCGCGAACATCACCATCGCCGGCCAGGTCCGCGACCCGGCGCTGACGATGATCGTGCTCGCCGACGAGTCGGTGCAGCGGCTCGAGGAGAACGCCGGCACCGTGCACGTCCGCGCCCGCACCGAGCTGGGCTCCGCGGAGGCACCCGGCCTCACCCAGACCCTCGACATCCTGGCCCCGGTGCGCGGCGAGGCGCTGCCACTGGTCCAGACCCAGGTTCTGGTGTCCATGACCGACGTCGACGACCCGGCCAAGCGCGTGGTGCTCGAACTGGTGCTGACCTGCACCCCCGACCAGTTGGACGCGGTGGTCGGGGACTTCCAGGAGTTCGTGCGCACCGTCCGGCCGGCCGGCGCGGAAGCCGGGCGCTAGGGAACGTCCGCATCGTGAGCCCTGCGGAAGGAAACGCCCGATGGCAACGCGGCAGCGGACGGTTGGCCCGGACTGTGGGGCATGGAAGGGCCGGAGTATCTCGCCTGGATCGAGGAAGACGCCGAAACCGAACACACTGTGCTCACAGTGCCCTGGTGGGCCCCTGGCGTCGGCGACCAGGTGTCCACGGTCGCGTCGAGTGCTGGTGTGCCGAAGGGTGGCGGCACACCACGCGGGTCAGTCGGAGGGGCGGAGTTCGGCGTTGCGTTGTTGCGCTTCGTGGAGTTGGTCTTCGAGGGTGATGATGCGGCAGGCCGCGTCGATCGCGGTGCCCTGATCGACCAGTTCCCGCACGCGCGCGGCCAAGCGCAGTTGGTGACGGGAGTAGCGGCGGTGCCCGCCGGCGGAACGCTGCGGCTTGATCAGTCCGGCCTCGTCAAGGCTGCGCAGGAATCCCTGGGTGGCGCCCAGCATGTCCGCGGCCCGGCCCATGGTGTAGGCGGGGTAGTGCTCATCGTCGAACTTGTCGCCCGCGCTCGGCGCGGCCGCGTGGGGTTGGTCAGGGATCATTCGACCTCCGCAGCACGAAGGCCCCC
>DATABL010000143.1:0-19179 GCA_036259595.1 Actinophytocola sp. | reverse complement strand
AGCTTGAGCTCGGCGTTGCCGGTGCCCTTGAACTCCTCGAAGATCACCGTGTCACCCGCGGACCCGGTCTCCACCAGCGCGGTGGCGAAGATGGTCAGCGAGCCGCCGTCCTCGATGTTGCGTGCCGCGCCGAGGAACCGCTTCGGCGGGAACAGCGCGGTCGAGTCGACACCACCGGACAGGATCCGGCCCGACGCCGGCGCGGCCAGGTTGTAGGCGCGGCCGAGGCGGGTGATCGAGTCCAGCAGGACCACCACGTCGTGGCCCATCTCGACCAGGCGCTTGGCCCGCTCGATGGACAGCTCCGCGACGGTGGTGTGGTCACCCGGCGGACGGTCGAAGGTGGAGGCGATGACCTCGCCCTTCACCGACCGCTGCATGTCGGTGACCTCTTCCGGGCGCTCGTCCACGAGCACGACCATCAGGTAGCACTCGGGGTTGTTCGTGGTGATCGCGTTGGCGATCGACTGCAGCACCGAGGTCTTGCCGGCCTTCGGCGGCGACACGATCAGCGCGCGCTGGCCCTTGCCGATCGGCATCACCAGGTCGATGACGCGGGTGGTGAGCAGGTGCGACTCGGTCTCCAGCCGCAGGCGCTCGTTCGGGTACAGCGGGGTCAGCTTGGTGAACTCGGGGCGGTTCCTGGCCTGGTCCGGCTCGAGCCCGTTGATCGTCTCGACGCGCACCAGCGGGTTGAACTTCTGCCGCTGCTGCTCGCCCTCGCGCGGCTGGCGCACCATGCCGGTGATCGCGTCGCCGCGGCGCAGGCCGTACCTGCGGACCAGCGAGAGGGAGACGTAGACGTCGTTGGGGCCGGACAGATAACCCGAGGTCCGCACGAACGCGTAGTTGTCGAGCACGTCCAGCACGCCGGCCACGGGCAGCAGGACGTCGTCCTCGCGCACCTCGGTGTCGGGGCCGCCGCCCTCGCTGCGGCCACCGCCACGCCGGCGGCGGTCGCGGAAACGCCGGCCGCGACGCCGGCCGCCCTCGTCGTCGTCATCGTCGTCCGGGCCGTTGTCCCGGTTGCGGTTCTGGCCGCGGTCGCGGCCACCGCGGCCGTCACGCCCGTCGTTGCGGTCGTTGCGGTCGTTGCGCCCGTCGCCGCGCCCGTCGTTGCGGTCGCGGCCCTGGCGGTCGCCCCGGTCCCGGTTGTCGGACCGGTCGCCCTTGTCCCGGCCGTCGGAGCGGTTGTCCGAACGGTTGTCGGAGCGGTTGTCGCTCCGGTCGTCGCCGGAGCGCTGCTCGGTGTCGGGGCTGCCGGACGCGCGGTTGGAGCCGCGGCGGCGGCGCCCCTCACGGCCCTCGCGGCCGTCCCGACGCTCGCCGTCCTCGCTCTCGGTGGCCGGGGCGGGCGGGGCGTCGGCCTTGGCTGCCGGGGCCGGCTCGGACTGCTCCGGCTTCGTGTCCACCTTCGCCTCCGGCGCCGGCTCGGACTTGGGCCCGGCCTTCGGCTCCGACTTCGGCTTCGGCTCGGACTTCGGCGCCGACTGCTCGGTCTTGCCCCCCATGCCGAGCGGCAGCGTCTCGGACGCGGCCGCCGGGGCGGGCGAGCCGCCGCTCTGGCGTTCCTTGATGGCGGCGATCAGGTCGCCCTTGCGCATGCCCGTCGTGCCGGTGATGCCCAGCTGGCCGGCCAGCTCGCGCAGCTCGGCGAGCACCATGCCCGACAGGCCGGCGCGCCGCTTGGTCGTACCCCCGTTTGCGCTGGTGCGCGGCGCCTCGGCCGCGTCGGCAACAGTCCCGGGCGCGGCCTGCGCGCCGTTGGCTGTCTCGCTGCCCAGCAGATCAGTGTTGCTCACTCATGTCCTTCCTGACCAGGTCCCCGCCTCCACAGGAGGACCCGTGTACCAGCGGACCGCCGCCCGACGAACTTCGAGACGGCGTATTGCCCCGGTTGATTGCCTCCGTCACGACCCTGGCCACCTGGCGATTCGCCATTGCCGAGATGGATCGTCAACGCGGAGCTGCCTTCGGCGTCACCACGGCTTTCGGTATCCGCCAGCGTCGACTCCGACCTCATGGAGGCCGAGCCGGCATCTCAACGGATGATGATGCGACCCGGAATAGATCTTCCCCGGGAACGACACCGGGCGCCCGTACGCGCGGTGACTGAACGCCCCTGAGGGTAGACCGCCCCGCATCCGCGTGCAAGAACCGGGTGTACCGGCGTGGCTAACCGTCACAACGCCGGCTACCTGGAATTTGTTCCGATCGGCTCGACGCGGACCCCGTCCCGGTCGACCGCCAGGTCACGCACGGCGAACCCGGTGGTGTCCACACCGGCCGGCAGCACCCCGCCCGGCGGCAGCGCGAAGACGCTGGGGCCCGCACCGGAAACCGTTGCCGGGACACCGTTGTCCCGAAGTTCACGGACTACTCGCAGAGTGTTCGGCCAGGCGTCGGCGCGGTAGTCCTGGTGCAGCCGGTCGGCGGTCGCGGCGAGCAGCAGGTCGGGCCGCGCGGTGAGCGCGTGCACCGCGAGCGCGCACCGGCCGGCGGCGAACGCGGCGTCGGCGTGCGGCACGGTCGCCGGCAGCAGGCCGCGGGTGAGCGAGGTCGCGGAGTGCTCGGCCGGCACCAGCACGACCGGCCGCAACTCCGCGTGCGGTTCCAGCCGCACGGCGTGATACCTCGAGCCGTCCTCGACCCAGGCCAGGGCGAGGCCGCCGGACAGGCTGGCGGCCACGTTGTCGGCGTGGCCCTCGAACGACGCGGCCAGGTGGAGCGCGTCGCCGTCGAGCGGGCGCCCGGCGAGCGCGTACCCGGCGGCGATCCCGGCCACGATCGCGGCGGCCGAGGAGCCGAGCCCGCGGGCGTGCGGGATCGCGTTGACGCAGGTCAGCTCCACCCCCGGCAGGTCGAGACCCAGCTGGTCGGCGGCGGCCCGCAGCGCACGGACGACCAGGTGCTTCTCGTCGACGACCAGGTCCGCGCCCTCGCCGGTGACGGTCCCGGTGACCCCGGCCCCGGCGACCCGCACCTCGACGACGTCGTACAGCGCGAGCGCGAGCCCCAGCGCGTCGAACCCGGACCCGAGGTTCGCGGTCGACGCGGGCACGGTCACCCGAACGGGGGTCACTGTGCCGCCTCCCCGGAATTAACCCTGTTGGTCACGTTGGGGAGTGTGGGTTCGGCCAGGTCACGTACTTGTGGCTGGCTTGCGTCACGGTCCCCTGAGGTGACGGTTCCGGAGGTTGACAGAAGGTGGGTCACACCAGCTCCAGGGCGGAGGCGACCGCGCCGGGCTCCACCGGGACCGGCTCGACCGGGGCCATCGTGGCCAGCGCGGTGTCCGGGTCCTTGAGGCCGTGCCCGGTGACCGTGCACACCACGGTCGAGCCGGCCGGGAGGCGCCCGTCGCGCGCGGTCGTCAGCAGGCCGGCCACGCTGGTCGCCGACGCGGGCTCGACGAACACGCCCTCCCGGCTCGCGAGCAGGTGGTACGCCTCCAGGATGCGCTCGTCGGAGAGCATGTCGATCAGGCCGCCCGACGCGTCCCGGGCGGCGACCGCGCCCGCCCAGGACGCCGGGTTGCCGACCCGGATCGCGGTGGCCACGGTGTCCGGGTCACGCACCGGCTCGCCGCGGACCAGCGGCGCGGCGCCCTCGGCCTGGAAGCCGAACAGCCGAGGGGTGGCGTCCACCACCCCGTCGGCGGCGTAGACCGAGTAGCCCTTCCAGTACGCGGTGATGTTGCCGGCGTTGCCGACCGGCAGCAGGTGCACGTCCGGGGCGCGGCCGAGCGCGTCGCAGATCTCCCAGGCGGCGGTCTGCTGGCCGACCAGGCGGATCGGGTTGACCGAGTTGACCAGCTCGACCGGGTACTCCGCGGCGGTCTTGCGGGCGAGCTCCAGGCAGTCGTCGAAGTTGCCGCCGATCTGCAGGATCCGCGCGCCGTACGCGACCGCCTGGGCGAGCTTGCCCAGCGCGATCTTGCCGCTCGGCACCAGCACCGCGCAGGTCAACCCGGCACGGGCGGCGTAGGCGGCCGCCGACGCCGAGGTGTTGCCGGTGGACGCGCAGATCACCCCGGTGGCGCCCGTGGCCAGCGCGTGGGTCATCGCCACGGTCATGCCGCGGTCCTTGAACGAACCGGTCGGGTTCGCGCCCTCGATCTTGAGGTACACCCGGCAGCCGGTCAGCTCGGCGAGGTGCGGCGCCTCCAGCAGGGGCGTGCCGCCCTCCTGCAGGGTCACCACCTTCGCGCCGGCGGGGAGGCTGATCCGGTCGGCGTAGGCCTGGATGATCCCGGGCCACGCCGGCCGCGTCGTGGAGGCCGCTGTCATTGTTCCTCGCCTTCGACCCGCATCACGCTGACCACGTCGTGCACCACCGGGAGACCGGCGATCTTGTCCACTGTGGAACGCAGGGCCTCGTCCGGGGCCGAGTGCGTCACGATCACCAGGCTCGCGTCGTCGGTCCGGCCCTGCTGGCGGACCGCGGCGATGCTCACGTCGTGCTCGGCGAACACCGACGCCACCGCGGACAGCACGCCCGCGCGGTCGGCCACGTCGAGGCTGATGTGGTACCGGGTGTCCACCTGGGAGATCGGCAGCACCGGCAGCGCGGCGTAGGAGGACTCCCCCGGCCCGCGCCCGCCGACCACCCGGTTGCGCGCCACCGCCACGAGGTCGCCGAGCACCGCGCTCGCGGTCGGCGCGCCGCCCGCCCCCTGGCCGTAAAACATCAGTGAGCCGGCCGCGTCGGCCTCCACGAACACCGCGTTGAACGCGCCGCCGACGCCGGCGAGCGGGTGGGTGCGCGGGATCATCGCCGGGTGCACGCGCACCGCGACGGACTCCTGCCCGGCCCCGTCGACCCGTTCGCAGATGGCCAGGAGCTTGATCGTGCGACCGAGCGCGCGGGCCGCGGCGATGTCGGCGGGGGTGACCGAGGAGATGCCCTCGCGGTACACCTGGGCCGCGGTCACCCTGGTGTGGAAGGCGATCGAGGCGAGGATGGCGGCCTTGGACGCGGCGTCGTAGCCGTCCACGTCGGCCGTCGGGTCGGCCTCCGCGTAGCCGAGCCGGGACGCCTCGTCGAGCGTCTCCGCGTAGCCGGCGCCCGAGGAGTCCATTTCGGACAGGATGTAGTTGGTGGTGCCGTTGACGATCCCCATCACGCGGGTGATCCGGTCACCGGCGAGCGACTCGCGCAGCGGGCGCAGCAACGGGATCGCGCCCGCCACGGACGCCTCGAAGTACAGGTCGGCGCCGGCGGACGCGGCGGCCGCGAACAGCTCCGCGGCGTGCTCGGCGAGCAGCGCCTTGTTCGCGGTCACCACGGACTTGCCGTCGCGCAGGGCTTTGGTGAGCAGCGTGCGGGCCGGCTCGATGCCGCCGATCACCTCGACCACGACGTCCACATCGGACTCGACGAGTGCGGCGGCGTCGGTGGTGATGAGGTGCGCCGGCACGTCCGGGTGGCGGTTGGGCCGGCGCACCGCGATCCCGGCCAGCTCGACCTCGTCGCCGATCCGCGCGGTGAGGTCGCCGGCCTGCTCGGTGAGCAGCCGGACCACCTGGGCGCCAACGGTTCCGCACCCGAGCATGGCCACCTTGACCGTCATGACACCTCCAGCCGGAGCAGGTCGTCCACGGTCTCCCGGCGCAGCAGCAGCCTGGCCTCGCCGTCGCGGACCGCGACCACGGCCGGGCGGGGCAGCCGGTTGTAGCTCGACGCCATCGCGTAGCAGTACGCGCCGGTGGCGGCGACCGCGATCAGGTCGCCCGGCGCGAGGTTCTCCGGCAGCCAGCAGTCCCGCACCACCACGTCGCCGGACTCGCAGTGCTTGCCCACCACCCGGGACAGCACCGGCTCGCCCCCGCGCAGGCCCTCGTCGGAGAACCGGGACACCAGGCGGCAGTCGTACTCGGCGTCGTACAGCGCGGTGCGGATGTTGTCGCTCATCCCGCCGTCGACGCTGACGTACCGGCGCGCGGTGCCGTGCCCGAGCGCGACGTCCTTGGTCGTGCCGACCGCGTAGAGCGTCACCGTTCCCGGCCCGACGATCGCGCGGCCCGGCTCCACGGCGACCTTCGGCACCGGCAGCTCGTACTGCTCGCACTCCTTGGCCACGATGGTGCGCAGCTGCTCGGCGAGCCAGCCGGGCGGCGGCGGGTCGTCCAGGGCGGTGTAGGCGATGCCGAGCCCACCGCCGAGGTCCACTGTGGACACGGAGTCGAGCGCGTCCGCGCCGTGCTCGTCGCGCAGTTCGGCGAGCAGCCCGATGACCCGGTGCGCGGACAGCTCGAAGGCGTTGGCGTCGAAGATCTGCGAGCCGATGTGGCTGTGCAGGCCGACCAGCCGCAGCCCCGGTGAACCGAGCACCCGGCGCACCGCCTCCGCGGCGTCCCCGCCGGCCAGCGAGAAGCCGAACTTCTGGTCCTCGTGCGCGGTCGCGATGTACTCGTGGGTGTGCGCCTCGACGCCGACGGTGACCCGCACCAGCACCGGCTGCACGACCCCCTGGTCGCGGGCGATCCGGTCCAGCCGGGCGATCTCGAAGAACGAGTCGAGCACCACCGTGCCCACCCCGGCGGCCACCCCCTCGGCGAGCTCGGCGGCGGACTTGTTGTTGCCGTGCAGGGCGATCCGCTCCGGCGGGAACCCGGCACGCAGCGCGATCGCCAGCTCACCGCCGCTGCACACGTCCAGCGAGAGGCCCTCCTCGGCCACCCACTTCGCGACCTGCACGGACAGGAACGCCTTCGCGGCGTAGTGCACCAGCTCCGGGTCGCCGAACGCGCGCGCGTGCTCCGCGCAGCGCGCGCGGAAGTCGTCCTCGTCGACCACGAACAGCGGGGTGCCGAACTCGGCGGCGAGATCACGGACGTCGACGCCGGCGACCCGCACCGCGCCGTCGTCGCCGCGCGAGGCGTTGCGCGGCCAGACGGCCGGCAGCAGCTCGTCCAGCTCGTCGGTCGTGGACGGTCGGGGGATGGCGGCGTGGCCTGGCGGCAGGACGTCGGCGTGCCGGGGCCCGGCCGGGTGAGCTCTCACTGTTTCCTACATCCGTTCGGGTGCGGTCACGCCCAGCAGGCCGAGACCGTTCGCGAGCAGCTGGCGCGCCGCGGCGCAGAGGGCGAGCCGGGCCGTGGTGAGCGGCGTCGCCTCCTCGTCGCCCTGCGGCAGGATCCGGCAGGCGTCGTAGAACTTGTGGTACGCGCTCGCCAGCTCCTCGAGGTACCGCGCGACGCGGTGCGGTTCACGCAGCGCCGCGGCGGTGGCGACGACCTTCGGGAAGTCGCCGATCGTGCGGACCAGCTCGCCCTCCCGCTGGTGGGTCAGCAGCGACAGGTCCACGTCGGACGCGCTGTCCGGCACCTTGACGCCGAGGTCCTCGGCGTTGCGCGCCAGCGACGCCAGCCGGGCGTGCGCGTACTGCACGTAGTACACCGGGTTGTCGCTGGTGCTCCGGCTCCACAGGTCCAGGTCGATGTCCAGCGTGGCGTCCACGGACGACCGGATCAGCGCGTACCGCGCCGCGTCCACGCCGACCGCGTCGACCAGGTCCTCCATGGTGACCACGGTGCCCGCGCGCTTGCTCATCCGCACCGGCTTGCCGTCGGCCACCAGGTTGACCAGCTGTCCGATGAGGACCTCGACGGTGGCCGGGTCGTCGTCCAGCGCGGCGGCCGCGGCCTTGAGCCGGGCGATGTAGCCGTGGTGGTCCGCGCCCAGCATGTAGATGCACAGGTCGAACCCGCGGCGGCGCTTGTCCCGGAAGTAGGCGATGTCCCCGGCGATGTAGGCCGGGGCGCCGTCGGACTTGACGACCACCCGGTCCTTGTCGTCGCCGAACTCCGTCGAGCGCAGCCACCACGCGCCGTCGGCCTCGTAGAGGTGCCGGTGCTCCTTGAGCGCCTCGACGACCTCGGTGACCTGGCCGGAGGAGTGCAGGGAGTCCTCGTGGAAGTAGACGTCGAAGTCGGTGCCGAACTCGTGCAGGCTCCGCTTGATCTCGTCGAACATCAGCCCGACGCCGATCCGGCGGAACGTCTCGCGGCACTCGGCGTCCGGCAGCGACAGCGCGCCCGGCTCGGCGCGCAGCACGGCGGCGGCGACGTCGGACAGGTAGGCGCCCGCGTAGCCGTCCTCGGGCGGCGGCTCGCCCTTGGCCGAGGCGATCAGGGAGCGGACGAACCGGTCGATCTGCGCGCCGGCGTCGTTGAAGTAGTACTCACGCACGACCTCGGCGCCCTGCGCGGCCAGCACCCGGCCCAGCGCGTCGCCGGCCGCGGCCCAGCGGGTGCCGCCCAGGTGCAGCGGCCCGGTCGGGTTCGCCGAGACGAACTCCAGGTTGATCCGCGTCCCGGTGAGCGCGTCGCCGCGGCCGTAGTCGGCCCCGGCCGCGAGCACCTGGCGGACGATCTCGCCCTGCGCGTCCGCGGCGAGCCGGAAGTTGATGAACCCGGGCCCGGCGACGTCGGCCGAGGCCACCCCGTCGCGCCCGGCGATGTCCTCGGCGAGCCAGCCGGCCAGGTCGCGCGGCGGCACGCCGACCTTCTTGGCCACCTGCAGTGCGAGGTTCGTCGCGTAGTCCCCGTGCTCCGGGTTTCTCGGACGCTCGATCGTCACCGTCGCCGGCAGCGCGGCGTGATCGAGGTCTCGGCTGGTCAGCACGTCCACGGCGACGGCGCGGACGAGCTCGGCAAGAGCGGCGGGAGTCACCCGCAGAAGTCTAGGTAGCCTTGCCCGGGGAGCCCGGACCGGGAGGAAGATCACCATCGACACGTCACGCACCCTCGCCGCCCTGGCCGCCGGGCTCGTCCTGCTCGCCGGCTGCGGCGGTGGCGACGACAGTGGCTCGGGCGGCGGTTCGGACGCCCCGGAGACCTCCGCGCCGCCCGCCGCGCCGTTCGCGCCGAGCGAGGACGACCAGGACCCGTCGGAGCGCATCGAGGGCGTGGAGACCGTCGACTACCGGGGCGGGACCCACGCCGACCCGGGCCAGCGGGTGGCCTACGACCGGCACCCGCCGCTCGGCGGCGCGCACGACGAGGTCTGGGCCAGCTGCAACGGCGTGGTGTACGACCGCGCGGTGCGCACCGAGAACATGGTGCACGCGCTCGAGCACGGCGCGGTGTGGATCGCCTACGACCCGGACGGGCTCGACGAGGCCGCGGTCACGGCGCTGGCCGAGCGGGTCGAGGGTCAGCCGTACCTGATGCTCTCGCCCTACCCGGGCATGGACACCCCGATCTCGGTGCAGTCCTGGGGCCACCAGCTCAAGCTGGACAGCCCCGACGACGAGCGCATCGACCAGTTCGTCCAGGCCCTGCGGGCCAACCCGTACACCACCCCGGAGCCCGGCGCGCCCTGCGACATCGACCCGCGCGCGTTCGATCCGACCAACCCGCCGCCGTTCGATCCGAGCGAGCCGGGACCGGACGCGATGCCGGTGAACGGCAACTGATAACCGGCCGTTGACACCGAGCCCACACCGGGTCCTTACACTGAGTCGCTGCAGCGACTTTCCTGTACGAGACGAGGTCCGAGACCGGCATGGCGAGCGGGACGAAGAGCAAGGGCAAGCCCAAGGGCAAGGGCGGGCGCACCCGCTCGTCGATCTCCCGGCCGCGCAGGCCCAAGCCGTGGGGCATGATCGCGGCGGTCGTCGCGGTCGTGACGCTCGCCGCCGGCGTGTTCACCTACGCGTTCATGCAGATCAACGAGCAGGAACAGTGGGTCGCCACCGAGGAGAACCAGGACCCGTCGGACGACATCGAGGGCGTCACCAAGGTCGAGTACGACGGCGCCCAGCACGTCACCGCCGACCAGCGGGTCGCCTACGACCAGAGCCCGCCGTTCGGCGGCCCGCACGACCAGGTCTGGGCCAACTGCAACGGCACCGTCTACGACACCGCCGTGCGCAACGAGAACATGGTGCACGGGCTCGAGCACGGCGCGGTGTGGATCGCCTACAACCCCGACGAGATCAAGGGCGGCGAGCTGGACAAGCTCAAGGCCAAGGTCGAGGGCCAGCCGCACATGATGCTCTCGCCCTACCCCGGCCTCGACCGGCCCATCTCGCTGCAGTCCTGGGGCCACCAGCTCAAGCTGGACAGCCCCGACGACGAGCGCATCGACCAGTTCATCCGGGCGCTGCGGCAGAACCAGTACCAGCACCCGGAGCCGGGTGGCCGCTGCGACTCCGACGGCACCGGCTTCGACCCGCTGAACCCGCCGCCGTTCGTGGCCGAGCCGCCGGGTGAGGACGCGGTGCAGATGGACGGCACGGGCGCGATCGAGGCCACCGACGAGGGCATGACCGGCGCGCCGCCCGCGCCGCCGGCTTCGGGCGCGTCCGAGCCGCCGGCCACCGGTGCCCCGACCGGGGCGCCGCCCAGCCAGTGAGCGAGTCCGAAGAACCGCGGTACGGCCAGTCCGGCCGCGTCCTGGTGATCATCGCCGCCATCGTGGTGGTGCTGCTGGTCGGTGCGGCCGGCGGCATGCTCGTGACGCTCTCGCAGGTGGACAACGCGACCCCGCCCGGCCCGGACTCGGTCGACGTCGGGTTCGCGCAGGACATGCGGGTGCACCACCTGCAGGCGGTCACCATGGCCGGCATCGCGCGGGACAACTCCGACGACGGCGTGATCCAGGGGCTGGCGTTCGACATCGAGTCGACCCAGCTCGCCCAGGCGGGCCAGATGGCGGGCTGGCTGACCGTGTGGGGCCGCTCCACGCTGCCCGCGCCCGGCGCCGGGCACATGGAGTGGATGTCCGAGGGCGGCACCCACTCGCACTCCGACGGCTCGGGCGGCTCCACCACCGGCGCGGTCGAGCGGATGCCCGGCATGGCCACCACCGAGGAGCTCAACGCCCTGCGCCAGGCGACCGGCCGCAAGCTGGACGTGCTGTTCCTGCAGCTGATGCTGCGCCACCACCAGGGCGGGCTGGAGATGGCCGTCTACACGGCCGAGCACGCGAGCACCGGGTACGTGCGGAACCTGGCGAAGAAGATCGTGGAGAGCCAGGTGTCCGAGGCGAACCTGATGACGGCGTACCTGTCGCGGCGGGGCGCCGAACCGCTGCCCGCGCCGTAGCTACCAGCGCAGCTCCCGGCAGCCCACGGCGGCCTCGCCGGTCTCGACCTGCAGGGTGGCGTGCTCGATCTGGTACTCGTCGGCGAGCAGCCGCTGGGCGGCGACGAGGATCTCCGCCTGGTCGCGGCCGGGTTCGACGGCGACGTGCGCGGAGGCGACCTCCATGCCGGAGGTGAGGGTCCAGACGTGCACGTCGTGCACCTCGCGGACGCCCTCGATCGCACAGACGGAGGCGGTCAGCGCGTCGACGTCGACCCGCTCCGGGGCGTGCTGGAACAGGATGCGCAGCGACCGGCGGGCCAGCGTCCAGGTGCGGGGCAACACGAACAGGCCGATGGCGACCCCGACGACCGGATCGGCGTACCGCCACCCGAACAGGAGGGTCACCAGGCCGCTGACCAGCACCCCGACGGAGCCGACGAGGTCGGCGACGACCTCCAGGTAGGCGCCCCGCAGGTTCAGGCTCTCCTTCGCGCCGTCGCGGAGCAGCAGGAACGCGACGGTGTTGGCCGCGAGCCCGCCGACGGCGACGAGCACGACGGTGAGCCCGGGAACGGCGGGCGGGTCCTGGAAGCGGGTGACGGCCTCGTAGACGACGTAGCCCGCGACGCCGAACAGGAGGACGGCGTTGGCGAGGGCGGCGAGCACCTCGGCGCGGTAGAGCCCGAAGGTGCGGGCGGCCTTCCGCCGGGAGCGCCGGGCGGCGAGGATCGCGACGAGCGCGAGGCCGACCCCGAGGACGTCGGTGACCATGTGTGCGCCGTCGGAGATGAGGGCCAGGGAGGAGGTCGCGAAGCCCATGGTGAGCTCGAGCACCATGAAGGCGGCGGTGACCGCGAACGCGGCGGCGAGCCGGCCGACGTGACGCCCGGAGGCGCTGATGACCTGGCCGTGCCCGTGACCGTGCCCCATCTACCGGCTCCCTTCTCGCCGGCCGAAACATATAGTCACATGCGCATCTCTGCAACCTAGAGCTTGCGGGTCTGCGCGTCCATCCAGCGTCCGAGTGCCCGCGTGGTGGCCGGCAGAAACCGCGCGCCGAGCGCGCCGACCCTGGCCTCGGGCGTGACCGGCACGACGAGGCGGTTGTCCCGGACCGCCGCGAGCACGGCGTCCGCGACCTTGTCCGGACCGTACCCCCGCCTCCGGTAGGCGGCGTCCGCCCTGGTCTGCCGCCTCCGCTCCTCCTCGAGCCCCGTGCCAGCGAACCGCGAGGTGGCCGCGATGTTGGTGTGCACGAAACCGGGACAGATCGCACTGACCCCGATGCCCGCCGGCCGTAGCTCCCCCGCGAGGCACTGGGCCAACATGAGCACCCCGGCCTTGGTGGTGCCGTAGGCCGGCAGCGAGGGCGTCACGAAGTACCCCGCGGCCGACGAGGTGACGACCACGTGTCCGCCTTCCCGCCGCTCCACCATCCCCGGCAGGAACGCCCGCAGCGTGTGAATCACGCCCCAGAGGTTGATGTCGAGCACCCGCCGCCAGTCCTCGACCGAGGTGTCCAGAAAGGCCCCGCTGACCCCCACCCCCGCGTTGGCCATCAGCAGGTCGACGACGCCGTACTCGGCGCGCACGTGCTCGGCCAGCCGCCGCACCCCCGTCTCGTCGGCGACGTCGACCTGGAACGCGGCGCCACCCACCTCGGCCGCCGTGGCCTCCGCGCTCCCGAAGTCGATGTCCACGCACAACACCCGAGCCCCCTGCCGGCCGAGCGCGAGCGCCGTGGCCCGCCCGATGCCGCTCCCCGCACCCGTGACCAGCGCGAGCTGGTTCGGCCGCTCCCCCACCCGCGCCAGCTCCCGCACCGCGGGAGCCCCGTCGACGTGCTCGACGAAGTCCGTGATCATCCGCGCGACGGGGTCCGGGTGCGTCCGGGGTGCCCAGTGGCCGGCCACCAGCTCCCGTCGGTAGAGCCGGTCGCACCAGGGCTCGGCCGCCTCCAGCAGCCGCGTCGTGACGAACGGGTCGTTCGTGAGCGCGACCTGCTGCACCGGCACCGTCACCCGCGGCGTAGCGTGCCGCCGAAACATGTTCGCCCGGTAGAGCTGAACCCCGTTCCGCGCGTCCCGATAGTCCGCGTGGAACCTCCCCCGCATGACCCGCCACACCAGCTCCGGCACGACCGGCACCTGAAACGCCCCGATGTACCACGAGCGCAGCCCCTGCTTGGCCACTGCCCCGGGTCGTCGCCACCACCCCCGCACCCACTCCCCCACGTGCCCGAGATCGGGCCCGGAAACGGACGTGAAGGACCGGACGAGCGTCGGATCCAGCGCCGCCCAAGCCTGCACCGAGCCCCAGTCATGCCCCACCAGGTGCACGGGCCCGTCCCCCACCGCCCGCACGACGGCGTGCAGATCCCGCACCAGCTCCCCCATCCGATACCCGCCCCGCCCCCGCGGCGCGGACGACTCCCCATGCCCCCGAACGTCGTAGGTGACGACGTGGAACCGCTCCCCCAGCCGCTCCGCGACCCCGTCCCACACCCTTGAGTTGTCCGGATACCCATGCACCAACACGACGGTCGGCGCTGCCGGATCCCCCCGCTCCCCCACAGCCAACCGCACCCCACCCGACTCGACCCACCGCCGCCGCACCTCACCCATGCGCTCACGGTAGCCGCCGATCCACCCCCGGACCGGATACGCTAAGCTCCCCACGTCGCACAGACGACGGGCCCTTGTAGCTCAGGGGATAGAGCACTGCCCTCCGGAGGCAGGTGTCGCAGGTTCGAATCCTGCCAAGGGCGCCCCATTTGACCAGGCCTACACCGGGTCGAGGACCATCAGTATCTCGTCGCGCAGGTCGTTGTCGGTCAATCGCAGCGCGTTCGGCCATGTGCCGACGACTCGCCAGCCCAGGCGGCGGTAGAAGTCCTCCAGGCCGACACCGCCTCGGACGGCGAGGTGGAGTTGATCCAGACCGAGTTCGTCCCGGGCGATCTCCTGGAGTCTGCGCATGATCGCGGTGCCGATCCCCCGACCCTGGAACCTGGGGTGTGACTGCAGGTGGCGGACCGTGGCCCAGTGCGACACCAGCGGATGCCGCTCGCGGTGCAGGGTGACCCATCCCGCCACTCCGCCCTCGACGAAGGCGACGACGAGACGTGACCACAGGTGGTCCAGCCCGTCGATGAGCCGGTCGGCGGCCGGAGCCACCTCGTCCGCGTCGACCGGTGGGAACGGGAAACCCGCGGCGCCACCGGCGTTGCTGACCGCGATCCAGCACTCGATCAGCGCCTCCCGCAGCTCGGGCCCCACCTGCTCGGCGGTCGTGAACTGCTCGAGGGTCAGCTCGTCGCTCCTCACCGGACTCTTCCCTTCATCCGCGCGCCTACGTAATATGTGCCGTGATGCATCACGAAACGTATCAGGTGTTCTCCCATGAATGATCACAGTGCACCGGCCGTGGAGCACCAGCATGGACATGGCCACGGGGTTCTCGCGCGGTTGCGGCACGCGGTGGTGCCGCACTCCCACGACGCCACCGAGACCATCCAGTCCGCGGAGGAGACCAGCGGGCAGGGAATCCGCGCGGCCTGGATCGGGCTCGCGGGGATGACGGCCACCGCGGCCCTGCAGCTGGTGATCGTCGTCGTGTCCGGGTCGATCGGGCTCATGGCCGACACGCTGCACAACCTCGGGCACGCGATCACCACGATCCCGCTGGTGATCGCGTTCCGGATGGGCCGACGCGCCCCCACCGCCCGGTACAGCTACGGCTACCGGCGCGCGGAAGACCTCGCCGGGGTGCTGATCGCGCTCGTGATCGCCGCGTCCGCGGGCCTGATCGTCTGGGAATCGGTCGACGCGCTGGTGGACCCGCGGCCGTTGCGCAACCTCGGCTGGGTGTTCGCGGCCGGCCTGGTCGGTGCGCTGGGCAACGAGATCGTCGCCGTCTACCGGATCCGCGCCGGGCGCCGGATCGGGTCTGCCTCGCTCGTCGCCGAGGGGCAGCACGCCCGGGCTGACGGGCTCACCTCACTCGCCGTCGTCGTCGGCATCGTCGGGGTGTGGCTGGGGTTCGAGCGCGCGGACGCGATCGTCGGACTGCTGATCGCCTGCGTGATCCTCGGCATCCTCGTCAGCACGATGCGCACCGTGTTCCGCCGCCTCATGGACGGCGTCGAACCCGGCCTCATCGACGCCATGTCCCGCACCGCCGCCGCCGTCGACGGGGTCGTGGAGGTCGACCGGGTCCGGGCACGCTGGTGCGGGCACCGGCTCGAAGCCGATGCCGACATCGCCGTGCCCGGCTCGCTGACCGTCGAAGAGGGACACCGGCTGGCCGACCGGGTGGAGCACGAGCTGTTGCACGCCACCCGCCACCTGGAGTCCGTCGTCGTCCACCTGCACCCCGTGGTCGACGGGCGACGCCCCGACGACCTGCACGAACTCGCCGGACACCACGCCAGCGCCGAGGCGCGCGCGACCTACCGCGCGAAGGTCGAGGCGGATCGGTAGCGTGCGCACGTGACGAGCACGGACCTCGCCTACGAACACCTCAAGCAGCTGATCCTCACCGGCCAACTCGGCCCCGGCGAGGAACTCCGGGAGGTCGGGCTCACCGAGTCGACCGGATACGGCCGCTCACCGGTGCGGGAGGCCCTGCGCCGCCTCGTCCAGGAGGGATTCGTCGAGGTCCGGCCCCGGCAGGGCTACCGGGTCGCGGTCGTCACGCTCGCCGACGTACGGGACCTGTTCGAGATGCGCCTGCTGCTCGAACCCGCCGCCGTCGAGTTCGCCGCACTACGCGCCTCCGACGAGGACCTCGACGCCCTGCACCAGCTCGCGCACCGGACCTACGTCCACGGCGACGCACACAGCTACGAACGGTTCCTGCAGGACAACCGCGACTTCCACGTACGGATCGCCCAGGCGGCCGGCAACGAACGCCTCGCCCGCACCCTGCGCGTCCTGCTCGAAGAGATGCAACGACTCTTCGCCCTCAGCCTCCGCGACCGCGACCTCACCACCGAGGTCATGCACGAACACCACGACCTGCACGACGCCCTCAAAGCACGCGACGCCGCCCGCGCCCGCGAGATCGTGGTCGCCCAGATCGGCGCGAGCCGCGCCCGCGTACTCGAAGGTCTCATCGCCGTCACCGGCCGCACCGCCGACGGTGTCGTCCTCGCCGACACCCAGCGGCGACCCGGATAACCTCCGGTTCGTCAGGGCGTGTTCGTCCCGGTCCCGGCGTCCGCCCCGGGGAGTGGTTCGCTCAGTTGCTCGCGCACGTAGTTCCACACCACGGCGATCATGGCCGCGACCGGCACGGCGAGCAGGGCGCCGACGATGCCCGCGAGGCTGCCGCCCAGGGTGACCGCGAGCAGCACCACGGTCGCGTGCAGCCCCAGACCGCGGCTCTGCAGCATCGGCTGGAAGACGTTCCCCTCGAGCTGCTGCACCACGACGATGATCCCCAGCACGATCAGCGCCGTGGTCAGGCCGTTGAACACCAGCGCGATGAGCACCGCCACGAACCCGGCGAACAGCGCACCGACGATCGGCACGAACGCGCCGACGAACGTCAGCACCGCCAGCGGCAGCACCAGCGGAACGCCCAGGATCCACAGCCCCAGGCCGATGAACACCGCGTCCAGCAACCCCACGAAGGCCTGCGACCGCACGAACGAGCCCAACGTGACCCAGCAGCGCCTCGCCACCGTCGGGACGTCCGTCGAGAGCCGGCCGGGCAGCTGCCGACCGAGCCACGGCAGGAGCCGCGGACCGTCCTTGAGCAGGAAGAACATCAGGAAGAGGGCCAGAATCGCGGTGACCAGGCCGTTCACCACGGTGCTCACCCCGGTGACGGCGGCACTGGCGATGCTGCCCACGCTGTCCTGCACCCGTGCGGTCGCCGAGTCCAGCGCACCACTGATCTGGTCGTCACCGATGTTCAACGGCGGCCCGGACGCCCACTCCCGCAGCTTGTCGATCCCGGCCACGACACCGTCGGCCAGCTCCCCCGACTCCGAGGCGACCGGCACCGCGATCAACGCCACGATCCCGCCGACCACCAGGAGGAACGCCACGGTCACCACCGACGCCGCCAACGCGGGCCGCCACCCCCGCCGGCGCAGGAAACGCGCGACGGGCCAGGTGAGAGTGGTGATCAGCAGCGCGATCACCACCGGCCACACGATCGGCCACGCCTTGCCCAGCAACCACAGCCCCACCCAGGTCAGCAGCAGGACAAGCAACAAGTCGAAGGAGACACGCGCCGAGGTGCGCAGTGCGGTGCGGGTTCTCGTCGCGTTCAGCCTCGCGCCCATCAGGCAACCCTAGGCAGTTTCCCGCCCGGGCGCGCGGCAACTCCGCTCCAGGACCACCACCTCCGCGTGGCTGCCCTGGTGGAACGTCCACCGCGCTGGAGGTCCAGCGCTCGTCGCGGGCCGCTGGTGCGGGCGGCCTCTCTGGCCGTTCGCACCGTTGACGTCACGGCGCGGGCATGAGCTCGAGCGCGGCCAGCAGCGTCGGGACGGCCACGAGCACCAGGCCCAGCAACACCGGTGCGCCCGCGACGCCGAGAACGGCGAGTCGTTTGCGCGTGCCGTACCGCCGGGAGTAGGAGACGGCGAGCACACCGAAGCCGGTCGCCACCAGTAGGAAGAACAGCACGTACCCGACTCCGCCGAGGTCGACCTGGTCAGCGGAGCCGCTGAGGCCGAGGACCATGCCGATCATCTCGGCCACGCTGCCCAGAGCGTAGACCGCGATGGTCGCGAACGAGCCCCAGAGCAGTACGGTCGCGACCGCCACGGAGACAAGGCGGGGTCGTCCGGTGACCGACAGCAGCGCGACCGCCGCTCCGATCACCTTCAAGAACACCATCAGCCAGTTCATCACGCTGAACGCCGAGGAATAGTCCGCGTAGCGACCTTCGGAGAAGTACCCGGTGATCTCGAAGACGACGTTGACCAGAGCGAAGCCGACGCAGCAAAGGCTTACCAGCACTCCGATCACGGTGATGCCCGTCCCGGCACGGTGTACACGGTCTGGCGTGCCGGATGTCGTCACGGCTGAGGGCCTGCTCGCGACCGGCTTGCCGAGGACGTCGAACCGAGCATCCATGGTGGACTCCCCCTTCGTTGTTGTCTCACCAAGAAGACGTGACGGCTCGGCACGATGTGACACAAAGGAGTGAAGTTCGGTCCCAGCGAATAGTCACCCCGTCAGGCCGTGCCGCCCGCGTCCTCACGGGTCCGGTTCCGTCCCGGTGACGAGCAGGAGTTCCGCACCCTGTTCCGGCTGGTGGCCGCCGACACCCTCGATGTCACCACTCGCAGGGGCACTGGCGGTCATGGGCCGGAACCCAGCCAACGGACGACTACGACTTCTACCTGAGCTGCTCGCCGAGGTCACCCGCATCCACGCCGACGACGGCGCCGATCGGATCACCGCGACGACGGACCTGACGAACAGGCCGATGGCGGCCGCGTTCGACCGCGCCGGGTACCGGGTGACCGAGGTGCGGATGGTGCTCGAGGACCCGGCTTCGGCATCGACCGCCTGCCAGCGGACGACAGTGGAGGAAGATCTAGTCCAGGCGCCGTCGACTGGATAAGTTCACACCGTGCTGACCGTGCGTACGTTGCTGGCCGACCAGCGTCTCGAACTGCGCCTGCTCGTCGAGGGCCACCCCGGCGCCCTCGACGAGGAGGTGCGGTGGGTGCACATCACCGAGCTGCCCGACCCGTTGCCCTACGTCCGGGCGCGCGAGCTGGTGTTGACCAACGGCCTGTGGCTGGACCGGACAGAGCCCGCCCGGTTCGTGGCCAGTGTGGTGCGCGCCGGTGGTGCGGGGATCGTGTTCGGGCTGCGCAGGCAGACGCCGCGTACTCCACCGGAACTCGTCGCCGCCTGCGCGGAGGCGGACCTGCCGTTGGTGGAGATCTCGATCGGTGTGCCGTTCACCGCGCTCACCCGGGCCGCCGCCGCGAACCATGCCGAACAGCGGCAGACCGCGCTGCTCGGCATGGTTCGCCGGGGTGACGCGCTCGCCGCCGCGATCTCCTACGGCGCCGGCGCCTCCGGGGTGCTCGAGGTGCTCCGCCACGACCACGACCTGCCGCTCGCGGTGGTCGACCGGATGGGCCGACTGCTCGCGAGCACCGGCATCG
>DATABL010000142.1:0-2438 GCA_036259595.1 Actinophytocola sp. | reverse complement strand
GATCGCGCCGGCCACCACCAGGCTGTTGACGATGAAGTTCGCGAACGGCGCCCGCTCGAACAGCTCCAGGAAGTTGCCCCACATCGGGGTCTCCGGGATCAGCACCGGGTCGCCGGACAGCGACTCGGCCTCGGTCTGCAGCGCGAGCGAGACCATGTAGAGCAGCGGCAGCACGGTGATCGCGCTGGCCGCCAGCAGCGTGACGTAGGCGACCACGCGGCCGGCGGTGGACATCCGGTTCAGCACGGCGGCGCCCCTAGTGTTGGACCTCGGAGCGCCTGCCGTACCGCAGCTGCACCACGGTGAACGCGAGGATCACCACGACGAGCAGGAACGACAGAGCCGAGGAGTAGCCGAAGTCGCGAGCCTCGAACGCGACGTTGAAGACGTGGAACACGTACAGATCGCTGGCGTTCGCCGGGCCGCCGTCGGTGATGATGTAGGCCTGCCCGAACGCCTGCAGCCCGGTGATCACCGAGATGATCGACACGAACAGCGTGGTCGGCATCAGCAGCGGCAGCGTGACGTGCCGGAACCGGCGCGCCGGGCCGGCGCCGTCCACCGTGGCCGCCTCGTAGTACACGGTCGGGATGCCCTGCAGCCCGGCGAGGAACAGCACCATCGAGTAGCCGACGTGCTGCCACAGCATCACGCCGATGATCGTCTCCAGCGGGTGGGTGATCAACCACTGCTGGGTCGGCAGGTCCAGCGCGGTGAGCAGCCGGTTGAGGATTCCCAGGCCCGGGTCGAGGATGTTGCGCCACAGCAGGCCGACGATGGCGACCGAGGTCAGGTACGGCACGAGCAGCAGCGCGCGGAACACCACCCGCCCGCGCAGCGGCTTGTCCAGCAGCATCGCCAGGGCCAGCCCGAGCACGATCGCGCCGACGGTCGTGACCAGCGCGAAGATCACCGTGATCACGAACGAGTGCCGCACCGCCGGGTCGGTCACCGCCCGGCTGTAGTTGTCCAGGCCGGCGAAGACGTCGGCCTGCGGGCCGGTGTGGGCGCTCGTGGTCAGCAGGTTGCCGATCGGCAGGTAGGTGAACACCGCGAAGAACAGGATCGCGGGCAGCAGCATCAGGTACGCGGTACGCGTGTACCGCCTCGACAGCCCGTCACGTCGCCGCGACCGCCGCGACCGCGCTCCGCCGCGCTCCGATGTGGACCCCGCCGCCGGCCGGGTCGCCGTCCGCACGCTGGTCATGCCCCTACCCGGCCAGCGCCCGCTTGGCGGCGGCGTCGAACTCGGCGAGCGCGTCGGCCACCGGCGTGTTCTGCACGACGACGGACTGGTACAGGTTCTTGAACAGGGTGGAGGAGATCTCGCCACTCTTGCCGGTCGGCGCGAGGTCGAGCAGGAAGTCCTCGGCGAGGGGCAGGTTCTCGGCGAACGCCTTGATCTGCGGGTCGGAGGTCGCCTCCGGCGAGGACGCCCAGGACTTGCGCGGCATCAGCATGCCCGCCTCCTCGGTGGCCGCCCGCTCGGTCTCCAGCGCGGTGATGCGCTTGAGGAAGTCCCAGGACAGCTCCGGGCGCTTGGCCTTGGCGGGCACGAACGCGCTCGCCCCGGCCGAGCTGGTCACCTGGCTGGCGCGGCTCAGCGCCGGTGCGATGCCCAGCTCGAGGTCGGGGCTGGTCTCGGCGATCGGCTTGAGGTCCCACGGGCCGGTGATGATCATGGCCGCGCGCTTCGCGGACAGCAGCTTCTGCGGGCCCGCGTAGTCGGTGCTGGGCACGGGCACCGGGGACACCTTGTGCCGGTGCACCAGGTCGGCCTGGAACTGGAACGCCTCCTCGGCGGCGGCCCGCTCGACGAGCAGCCGCTTGGTCGCCGGGTCGTAGAGGCGCACGCCGTTCTGCAGCAGCCACGGCCAGGCGTAGGACTGGTCCTGGTTGAGGGCGAGGCCGTGCACGTCGCCGCTGGTCAGCTCCTTCGCGGCGGCGAGCAGCTCGTCCCAGGTGGACGGCGGGGCGACGCCGGCCGCGTCGAGCATCCCCTTGTTGTAGACCAGGGTGGTGCAGGTGTAGTGCACCTGGATGCCGTAGACCTCGCCCTGGTAGGTGTTGCGCTCCACGGTCTTGGGCAGCCAGTCGTCGGGGAAGCCCATCTCGGCGCCGTCGGAGTCGACGAAGTCCTGCAGCGACCGGGCGTTGCCGGACACGGCGAACTCGATCGCCCACACGTCGGGCGACTCGACCACGTCCGGCACGTTCCCCGAGGCGAAGTCGGCGAGGATCCGGGTGCGCAGGTCGGGCCACTGGTACTTCTGGAAGTTCACCGTGACGCCGTGCGCCTGCTCGAACTCCTCGACGACCTTCTCGTAGGTCTGGTAGCTGTGGCCCGACCTGCGCACCCGGATCCTCGCCGACTTCGCCTCGGGGAACGTGCCGGACGTGGTCGAGTCGCCCGACGTGTGGGCGATCGAGTTCGCCGT
>DATABL010000141.1:0-15373 GCA_036259595.1 Actinophytocola sp. | reverse complement strand
CCGAGGGCGGCCACCGCATGCTGGCGAACTGGATGGCCGCCAGCGGCCACCCGGTACCGGACGTCACGGTCACCGACCTGACCCTGCAGATGCGCGCCCTCGCCAGCGCCGCGACCATCCCCTGACGTGGGCCCGATGGCCAGCGGGAGGGTGGATGGCCTCGAGCAGGAGGTCAAGCACCTCGGTCAGGAAGTCAAGGGGCTGGGCACGAAGGTCGACGGTCTGGATCGAGGGGTGAAGCACCTCGGTCAGGAGATCAAGGGGTCGGCGGCAACGTGGTCTCGTTGGCGGAGCGGAGTGCCGCGAGGTTCGACGTGGTCGATCGGACGTTGGCCGACGTGCTCACCTTGTTGCGGGAGGGGAAGGCCGGCGCGTAGGGAACCGGGGCAGGCCGGAGGCGGCGACAACGCCCGCCGTCAGCCGCCTCCGCCGCCGATGATCTCGGTGGCGATGCGGACGCCGATCTCCTGGTCGATGTCGATCTCCTGTCCCTCGGCGACCTCCTGCTCGACGATCTTCATGAAGTCGTCGGAGTTCTCGACCTGGCCGCCTTCCTGCACGTTCAGCTCGCCCTCCCAGCCGAGCTGGCGCAGCTGAGCCTCCGCCTGGTCCGGCCGCAGGCCGAGCAGGCTGGGCATGACGATCTTCTCCTCCGCCTGGTCGCCGTTCGACACCTGGAGGGTGACCGTCGTGCCCGGCGGGTGCTCCCCACTGCTCGGGTCCTGGCCGACGACCGTGCCGGCCGGCTCCTCGGAGGACACCTCCTCGACCTGCACCTCGAACCCGAAGTTCTCCAGGTTCGCCCTGGCGGTCTCCACGTCCTGGCCGGTCAGGTTCGGCACGCTGACCGTCTCCTGCTCCTCGCCGATGGTGAGCGTCACCTGGCTGCCCTTGTCCACCGGCTGCCCGGCCCCGGGGCTCTGGTCGATCACCTTGCCGACCAGGTTCTCGTCCGGGGTCTCCTTGGTCGCCTGGTTCGGGTCGACGGTCAGGCCCTTCTCCGCCAGGATCCGTTCCGCCTCCTCCGGGGTCTTTCCGGTGAGGTCGGGCACGTCGACCTTCTCCGCGGGTGCGCCGACCCGCAGCAGCAGCCGGTCGGACTTGTCCATCTTCTCGCCGGCCGGCGGGTCCGTCTCGATGACGTTGCCGATGGCGTTCGGCCCGCACGGGCCCGGCCGGCCGTCCGGCGTCGGCTGGCACGGCACCGACTCGACCTGCACGTCGAAGCCCTGTTCCCGGAGCTGGCGCTGGGCGTCGTTGGCGTTCTCCCCGACCACGTTCGGCACGGTGACCTCGTTGGACGGCGGCGTGGTGTTGAACGCGCTCGACACCAGCCAGACGACCACGCCGATGAGGGCGATCGCGAGCACCGCGACCAGCGCGATCAGCCAGCCCTTCTTGCGCCGCCGCCGCCGCTCCTCCTCCTCGTCCTCGTACGGGTCGTAGTCGTCGTAGTCCTTGGCCAGGGTCTGCGGGCGGTGCCGGCCGCGGGTGGCCTCCATCGGCGCGCGGCCCTGGGACATGACCGCCGTGCGGTCCTCGTCGGTCATCACCATCGGCGCGAGCGGTCGCTGGCCGGACAGCACCCGCACCAGGTCGGTGCGCATCTCGGCGGACGACTGGTACCGGTTCGGCGCGCCCTTGGACATCGCCTTCAGCACGATCGCGTCCAGCGCGGGCGACACGCGCGAGTTCAGCGACGACGGCGGCTTCGGGTCCTCCCGGACGTGCTGGTAGGCCACCGCGACCGGCGAGTCGCCGGTGAACGGCGGGTCGCCGGTCAGCAGCTCGAACAGCACGCAGCCGGCGGCGTAGACGTCGCTGCGCGCGTCGACCGCCTCGCCGCGGGCCTGCTCGGGCGAGAGGTACTGGGCGGTGCCGATCACCGCGGCGGTCTGGGTGACCGCGGCCTGCCCGTCGGCGACCGCGCGGGCGATGCCGAAGTCCATCACCTTGACCGCGCCGGTCTTGGTGATCATCACGTTGGCCGGTTTGACGTCCCGGTGCACGATGCCGTGCCGGTGGGAGAAGTCCAGCGCCGCGCAGACGTCGGCCATGACCTCCATCGCGCGCTGACCGGGCAGGGGGCCCTCGGTCTTCACGATGTCACGCAGCGTCCGCCCGTCCACGTACTCCATGACGATGTAGGGCAGCGGGCCGTGCTCGGTCCTGGTCTCGCCGGTGTCGTACACCGCGACGATCGCCGGGTGGTTCAGCGCGGCGGCGTTCTGTGCCTCACGGCGGAAACGTTCCTGGAACTGCGGGTCGCGCGCGAGGTCGGCGCGCAGCACCTTCACCGCGACGTCCCGGCCGAGGCGGACGTCGCGACCCTTGTGCACCTCGGACATGCCGCCGTAGCCGAGCACCTCGCCCAGCTCGTACCGGTTGGAGAGCAGTCTAGGACTGGTCATCGGTCTGTCGTCTCGATCCCTGTATGCGGATGTGCGGCGCTCGGTCACATCATGCCGGTCCTGCCACCTGCCGGGGGTCACGGTGGTCCCTCTTCCTCGTCACACTGGATGAGGACCTTCGAACCGGTGGTCATGGTCCCGTCCGGGTCGACGCTGGTCACCGTGCAGCTGTCCGGGTCGTCCGGCCGGGTGCCGTCCTCGGTCACCACCACTGGCTCCAGGCCGACGCGCTGGAGCTGTTCCTCGGTCTCCGCCGCCGACAGGCCCTCGTAGTCACTGCTGTCAACGACGACGAGCTCGTTCGGGTTCTCCCCGCCGCCGGGCATGCTCGGGATGCCCGGCGCCTCGCCGGCACCCCCGCCGCCACCACGTCCGCTGCCGCCACCCTCGTCGGCCGGGGCGGAGGTCTGCGGCCGCGACTGGCCCCCGGTGTCCCGGTCGTCGTCCAGCAGCGTCATCAGGCCGAAGCCGGCCAGGGCCAGCAGCACCACCGCGAGCACGGCGACCAGGATCCACACGCCGGTCCGGTTGCGCCGAGGCGGTGGGTACCCGCTCGGCGTGAAGGACCCCGTGCCCGGCACCTGGTGCGGCGCGCTCGGCGGGCCGACCGCGAGCAGCTGCGGGTTGCTGGCACTCGCCGCCCCGCCGACCTGGTGGGCGGGTGCGAGCGCACGGCCGGACGGCGCCGGCAGCGGGAGCCCGGCACGCACCGCGGCCACCGCGGCGGCTAACTCCCCGCCGCTGCCGTACCGCTGCGCCGGATCCTTCACCAGCGTCGCCTCGACCACCGCACGCGCGTGCGGCGGCACGTCCGGCGGCAGCGGCGGCGCCAGGTCGCGGATGTGCATCATGGCCACGGTGACCGCGTTCTCGGACAGGAACGGGCGGTGCCCGGCGAGGCACTCGTAGCCGACCACGGCCAGGGAGTACACGTCGCTCGCCGGCTCGGCCTCGTGCCCGAGCGCCTGTTCGGGGGCGATGTAGTGCGCGGTGCCCATCACCATGCCGGACCGGGTGACCGGGGCGGCGTCGGCGGCCTTGGCGATGCCGAAGTCGGTGAGCTTGACCACCACCCGGCCGTCGGGGGTGGGGGTGACCATGATGTTGCCCGGCTTGACGTCCCGGTGCACGAAGCCGCGTTCGTGCGCGGCCTGCAGCGCGTTGCCGGCCTGCTCCAGGATCTCCAGCGTCCGCTCGGCGCTGATCCGCCGCTCCTTGGCCAGGATCGCCGCCAGCGGGTCGCCCTCGACGAGCTCCATCACCAGGTACGCGGTGTCCTTCGGGCCGTCGACGATGGCCGCGGTCTCGCCGTAGTCGTGCACCGCGGCGATGCCGGGGTGGTTGAGCGAGGCGGTGGTGCGGGCCTCGGTGCGGAACCGGTGCAGGAACTCCGCGTCCCCGCACAGCTCCGGCTTGAGCACCTTCACCGCGACGCGGCGGTCCAGCCGGGTGTCGGCCGCTTCCCAGACCTCGCCCATGCCGCCGACCGCGATCCGGCGGGACAGCCGGTATCGCTCGGCGAGGAGCTGGCCTGACGTCAGCATCTGCTCTCAGTTCCCCCCGGCCAGCGCGGCGTTCATGGTAGCCCGGCCGATGGCGGCGGACAGCTTGCCACCGGTGGCCGCGACGTCCCTGCTCTCCACCACCACGGCCACCGCGACCTGCGGGTCGTCGGCCGGCGCGAACGCCACGTACCAGGCGAACGGCGGGGTGTTCTTGGGGTCGGTGCCGACCTCGGCGGTACCGGTCTTGGAGGCTATCTCGATGTCGTCGCGCTTGCCCTCGCCCCCGGTGTTGTCCTCGGAGAGGATCATCATCTGGGTCAGCTCGTCGGCGTTGTCCGCCGACATGGCCTCGCCGACCTCCTCGGCGTCGTAGTCGGAGATCGTCTCCAGGTCCGGCGCGAGCACCTTCTGCACCAGCTGCGGGTGCATCCGGACGCCGTCGTTGGCGATGGTCGCGGCGATCGCCGCGTTCCGCAGCGCGGTCAGCCGCACGTCCTTCTGCCCGATGCCGCTCTGGTACAGCGCCGCCTCGTCGCCGATCTCCATGCAGTTCCCGTCGGCCCGCGAGCCGAGGCAGGACGGCACCACCGACAGCGGGATCGTCAGGTCGGTCTGGCCCATGCCGAAGCGGGCCGCCTGCTCGGTCAGCTTGTCCTCGCCGAGCTCGCCGGCCAGCTGCGCGAACGCGGTGTTGCAGGACAGCTCGATCGCGGTCGCCAGCGACGCGGTCTCCCCGCTGCCGCACGGGTTCGAGTTGTAGTTGCTCATGCAGCGGGTGCTGCCGCCGGACGGGTCGCACGGCTCGCCGGTGAGCACGTCGATGCCGGGGGCGGCCATCAGCTGGGTGTCGGAGTCCCGGCCGTCCTCCAGCGCCGCGGCGGCGGTGACCAGCTTGAACGTCGAGCCGGGGGTGTAGTTCTCCGAGATGGCCCGGTTCAGCATCGGCTTGTCCGGGTTGTTCTCGTCCCGGTACTTGTTGTAGGTCTGCTCCTGGACGTCCGGGTCGTGACTGGCCAGACCGGTCGGGTCGAAGGACGGCGTGGACACCATCGCCAGGATCTGGCCGTCGTCCGG
The DNA here is from genome assembly GCA_036259595.1 of Actinophytocola sp. Taxonomy (GTDB): domain Bacteria; phylum Actinomycetota; class Actinomycetes; order Mycobacteriales; family Pseudonocardiaceae; genus Actinophytocola. The sequence goes on along the minus strand of DATABL010000141.1, from coordinate 10,383 downwards.
CTTGATCGCGACGACCGCGCCCTTGAACCCGTTGCGGGTCATGGCCTCGTACGCGGCCGTCTGCACCCGCGAGTCGATCGTGGTGACGATGTTGCCGCCGCGCGGGTCGCGCCCGGTGACCAGGTCGGACAGCCGGCGGACGAACAGCCGGTCGTCGGAGCCGTTGAGGATCTCGTCCTCGGTCCGCTCCAGGCCGGTGGCGCCGTAGCGGACCGAGTAGAAGCCGGTGACCGGCGCGTACAGCGGGCCGTTGGCGTAGGTGCGCTGGTACTGCAGCCGGTCGTCGGTGGCCTTGACGTTGGCGATGATCTTCTCGTCGGCGGTGATGATCCGGCCGCGCTGGCGGGCGTACTCCTCGTAGAGCACCCGTTGGTTGCGCGGGTCGTTGCGGTAGTCGTCGGCCTTGACGAGCTGGATGTAGGTCGTGTTCGCCAGCAGCAGCACGACCATGGCGAGCATGACCAGACCGACCCGGCGCAGGGGAGTGTTCATGACGGTCTCTCCACCATCACCGTGTGCGCCTCGGCGATCGGCGCCTGGGCGACAGGCTTGGGCTTGACCCCGGTCTGCGGTCGGCGCGCGGCGTCGGAGATTCGCAGCAGCAGCGCGACCAGGATGTAGTTCGCTAGCAGCGACGAGCCACCCGCGGACAGGAACGGTGCGGTGATGCCGGTCAGCGGGATCAGCGTGGTCACGCCGCCGACGACCAGGAAGATCTGCATGATCAGGGTGAACGACAGGCCGCCGCCGAGGAGCTTGCCGAAGCTGTCGCGCACCGCGACCGCGCTGCGCAGCCCGCGCATCGCCAGGATCATGTACACCAGCAGCAGCGCGGTCAGCCCGATGAAGCCGAGCTCCTCGCCGATCACCGCGGTGATGAAGTCGGAGTTGGCCTGGAACAGCAGCATCTCCGGCCGCCCGGCCCCCAGGCCGGTGCCGAACAGGCCACCGGTGCCGAAGCTGAACAGCGCCTGCGCGAGCTGGTAGCCGCCGGTCTCGTAGAGGCCGAAGGGATCCAGCCAGCTCTCCACGCGACGCTCCACGTGACCGAACAGCTGGTAGGCGACCAGGCAGCCGGCCACGAACAGGACCAGGCCGACCCCCACCCAGATGAACCGCTCGGTGGCCACGTACAGCAGCGCGAGCACGACGCCGAAGAACAGCAGCGCGGTGCCGAGATCCTTCTCGAACACCATGATCGCCACGCAGATGCCCCAGGCGAACAGGATCGGCCCCATGTCCCTGGCCCGCGGCAGGTCGATGCCGAGTACGCGGCGGCCGGCGACGGTGAACAGGTCGCGCTTGGACACCAGGAAGGCGGCGAAGAACACCATCAGCAGGATCTTCGCGAACTCACCCGGCTGGATGGAGAAGATGCCCAGCCGCAGCCAGATCTTCGCGCCGTTGACCTCGGACAGGCTCGCCGGCAGCATGCCCGGCAGCGCCAGCAGCACCAGGCCGGCCAGGCCGAACATGTAGGCGTACCGGGACAGCGTGCGGTGGTCCGGGAGGAACTTGAGCACCGCGATGAACAACCCGGTCGCGATGGTCGTCCACAGCACCTGCTTGGGCGCGGCGTCGGCCCAGCTGTCCGGGTACCGCTCGCCCAGCGCCAGGTCGATGCGGTAGATCATGACCAGGCCGATGCCGTTCAGCAGGGCGACGCACGGCAGGATCAGCGGGTCGGCGTAGGGCGCCCACCTGCGCACCGCGGCGTGCGCCACGGCGAAGAGCACCAGGTAGGCCAGCCCGTACCAGACCAGCCGCATGGTGAGCTGCTGTTCCTGGTTGACCTCGACGAGCATCAGCGCGCCGGTCATCAGGCCGGCAGCGAACGCGAGCATCGCCAGTTCGGTACCGCGCCGGGTCGGAGGCGAACTGCCCGCCGGCTCGCCTCCCTGTGCGGGCGGCCCCGCTGGCCCCGGCTGCGCCATCAGCCACCGCCCTCGTCCCCGCGTGGTTCGCGGCAGTTGACCCCGGGCTCCGGCTCCTCCGGCTGGGGCGAGGTCGCGGTCCCGTCCGCCGCCCCCGACGGGGGCGTGCTGGTCCCCGTCGCGCCACCCCTCGGCGGCGCGCTCGGCGACGTCGGCCGCTGTGCCTGCTCCTCCTCCTGCTGCCGGATCGACTCACAGATCGGCAGCGGGAACTTGGTGCGCAGGTCCTGGATGAACTGGCGGGCGTCCGGGATGTTGTCGAAGCTCTCCGCGCCGGAGCGGACCGTCTCCTGGCCGAGCTGGCGCAGGTCGTCGACGTAGAACTTGTCGCACGTCGTGACGTCCGGGTCGCAGCTGCCCTGCACCTGGCGGTTCAGCGAGATGCCGAAGACGCTGCCGCGCACCCCCTGGAAGATCGCGATCTCGCCGTCCTCCGCCTCGCCGACGAAGTACTGCCGGTTGACCACGATCCAGGTCGCCACCGCGCCGCCGGCGAGCACCAGCAGCACCAGGAACAGGATCACGAACAGCCGGAAGCGCTTGCGGCGCTTGGCCTTCGGGTCGGGCGGCGGCGCGGCCGGCTCGGCCCGCACCGGCTCGATCCGGGGCGCGGTGAGCGCGCCGGCCCGCGACGCCGGGGAGTCCGGCTGCGGGCCCTGGTCCTGCCCGTTCCCGGCGGCGCCGCCCACGATGGGCGCGTCCTCGCCGAAGTCGATGTCGACCACGTCGGCCACGATGACCGTGACGTTGTCCGGTCCGCCGCCCTTGAGCGCGAGCTCGATCATCCGGTCGGCGCACGCCTGCGCGTCCGGGATCTTGATCGTGTCGGCCAGCGTCTCGTGCGTGACCACGCCGGACAGGCCGTCCGAGCACAGCAGGTACCGGTCGCCGGGCCGTGCCTCCCGGATCGTCAGGTTCGGCTCCACCTCGTGCCCGGTCAGCGCCTTGAGCAGCAGCGAGCGCTGCGGGTGGGAGGCCGCCTCGTCCTCGGTGATGCGGCCCTCGTCGATGAGCGACTGGACGAAGGTGTCGTCATGGGTGATCTGCGCGAACTGGCCGCCGCGCTGCAGGTAGGCGCGCGAGTCGCCGATGTGCACCAGGCCGATGCGGGAGCCGGCGAACAGGATCGCGGTGAGCGTGGTGCCCATCCCGTCCAGTTCGGGGTCGCTCGCGACCAGTTCGGCGATGGCGCCGTTGCCGGCCTGGGTGGCCTCCCGGAGTTGGGCGAGCAGGTCCTCGCCCGGTTCGTCGTCGTCCAGCGGCGCGAGCGCCGCGATGACGACCTTGCTGGCCACCTCGCCCGCGGCGTGGCCGCCCATACCGTCGGCGAGCGAGAGCAGGCGTGGGCCGGCGTACACGGAGTCCTGGTTGTTGGAGCGGACCAGGCCTCGGTCGCTGCGGGCCGCATAGCGAAGGACGAGGGTCATGACCGTAGCTCGATCACCGTCTTGCCGATTCGGATCGGGGCCCCAAGAGGCACCCGGAGGGGTGCCGTGACCTTAGCCCGGTCGAGGTACGTCCCGTTCGTCGAGCCCAGATCTTCGACATACCAGTCGGTTCCGCGCAACGAGATCCTGGCGTGCCGGGTCGACGCGAAGTCGTCGTCCAGCACCAACGTGCTGTCGTCCGCGCGACCGATCATGATCGGCCTGCCGTCCAGGGAGATCCTGGTACCGGCCAGCGCCCCGTGCGTCACCACGAGCTGACGGGGCGCCTTGCCGCCTCGGGTCTTCTTCGCCGACGAGCGGCGGAAACCCGGGACCGAGACACGAAGGCCGGCCGCGGCGTACAGGTCGGAGCGAACGACCCGCAACGCGGCCAGCACGAACAACCAGAGCAGGGCGAGGAACCCTGCTCTGGTCAGCTGCACAACCAGCTCTGGCACCTGCTGCGAACGCTCCCGCCGATAGGGAATGGGTGAGTACCGCGCGGCGGTCTGCCTGCGGTTGTCGGGCTGACGGTGTGCGGCTGATCAGCCCTGGGTGCGGAACACCAGCGACGAGTGACCGATACGGATCACGTCGCCGTCGGCGAGCTGCCAGGTCTGGACCGGGGTGCCGTTCACCGTCGTCCCGTTGGTGGAGCCCAGGTCGGCGAGTGTCGCACTCTGCCCGTCCCAGGTGATCTCCAGGTGCCGCCTGGACACGCCCGTGTCCGGCAGCCGGAAGTCGGCGTCCTGGCCGCGACCCACGACGTTGCCGCCCTGCTTGAGCGAGTAGGTGCGGTTCGAACCGTCGTCGAGCTGCAGGCTGGCGTTCAGCTGGCGCGGGCCGGTCTGCACCGCCGGCGGGGCGTAGCCCTGCTGCGCGTACGGGTCCTGGCCGTAGCCGCCCGGCTGTTGGCCGTAGCCCTGGTCGTAGCCGCCCTGCTGGCCGTACCCGCCCTGCTGGCCATAGCCCTGGTCGTAGCCCTGCTGGCCATAGCCCTGTTGGCCGTAGCCCTGGTCATATCCTTGCTGCTGGCCGTAGCCGTACTGCTGCTGACCGTACGGGTCGCCCTCGGGCGGTTGGCCGTAGCCGGGAGGCTGGCTCATGGATCGGTCTCCTGCGTTGCGGGGTGGTGCTGACCGCTGGCTCCCGGGCGCCCTGGCGGAGGCCTTGACGTCCGGGTCGACGGTCGAGCGTATTCGAAACTGTCCGGTGTGCAGCGCGTCGGAGCGCTCCAGGGAGACTACGACGTCACCATAGGTGTCCCACTGGTGCTCGGAGAGATACTCCGCCACACAGTCCGCGAGCAGCGCTGTTGTGCGGTCCTCGTCCCCGGCGAAGTTCTCGTGGTCGGTCGCGCCGAGCGTCACCACGTAGTGGTTCGGCGCCAGCAACCGGCCACCAGCCAGCTCGCGGACTCCTGCCTCACCTTCGCGCAGCAGCGACTGTGCCACCTCCTGCGGCACGACGCTGCCACCGAAGACGCGCGCGAACGAGTTGCCCACGAGGTTCTCCAGCTTGCGGTTGAACCGCTGCCCGATGCCCATGGGTACCTCCTTCCGCGCACGTGCTCCTCGTTCGATCGTATCCGGGTCCGGGGAGTAGGACAGGGCGATGTGCAAACCCGGTTGAGTACCCCCCTCCGAGACGGTGTACTCTTCGACCCGTTCCCACTCGGGCGAGTGGCGGAATGGCAGACGCGCACGGTTCAGGTCCGTGTGTCCGAAAGGACGTGGGGGTTCAACTCCCCCCTCGCCCACTCGACCTCGGTCGTCCCTGTTCGGCGCTTCGCGCCTTCCCCGGGACCGGTCATCGTCATCATATGGGGGGCCGAGCCCCCCAAACCCCCACGGTGCGAGCTTCTGCTGACCCGGCGTGGATGGGTGGGCGTTCACCAGCGTTCTTTTTCTCCCTTCACCCTTCACCCTCCCTGGCTCTCCTTCCTCGCCCTGCCTCTTCCTTCCTCTCCTTCCCTCCTTCTTCCTCTCTTTCCTTCTTCTTTCTCCTCTCCGTCGCTTGTGGGTTGGGCCGTCTGGCTTATGGGTCACCCGGACGGCGGCACTGTCGGGGTGAAGTCGGGATGTCGGTCGTCGACCGGTTATCGATGGAGGTGTGCCGTCGGTCGCAGGGGGGTCGTCAGCGTCTGCGTTTGCACGTGCATGAGCTGGTAGGCCAGAGGGGTACCAAAATACGTCGGGCTGGCAGGGGATGGCTTGGGCTCGGCGGTAATGGAGAGGGCTGAGTTCGTGACGGGCATTCCAGGGCGCGCGGCGGCGGCGGTGGACAACCTGACGGCAGTGCCGTCACCACTTGTTCCTCCGGTCGAGTTGCCTGCGCAGGTCGACGAGCTGGCTGCTGCCGCGGCGCGTGGGCTTGGGTGGCAGGGGGTCGTGTTGCCGGAGATGAAGCTGCTTGGGCGGCGGATCTGTCTGGTGGCGCAGTTGATGCCGGACGTGCATGCGGAGCGGATCTGTCTGGGGCAGGGGCCCGAGGTGGATCGGGCGACGGTGTCCACGTGGGCGTGGTCGGAGTTCTCGGGGCGGGTGCCGGAGGCGGCGGTGCGCATCGTGGGTGCGATCGCGGTGGCGCGGCACTGGCGGACGGGGCTGGTCAACGCGGTGCCGTTCCTGCGGTGGTGTGACGCGGCGATGGTGCTGCCGATGTCGGTGGTACTGACCAACGACTACCTGGTCAACTGCCTGCCTCGGGCGCGGGCCTACGGGGTCGGGATCGTGAGTTCGGTGCCGGGGCCTGAGGTGGACCTCGACCTGCCGGGGCGTGGGGAGCGCGCGCCGGCGGTCGTCGATGGGACGCAGCGGTGGCTGACCGAGCTGGCCTACGAGCAGATCCTGGCGACCGCGGCCTGATGCGGGTCGTCATCGCGGGTGGGCACGGCAAGATCGCGCTGTTGCTCACCGGGCGGCTGGCCGCGCGTGGGGACGACGTGGTGGGGATCGTGCGTAACCCGGATCACGTTGGTGACGTGCGTGCGGCTGGTGGCGACGCGGTCGTCGTCGATCTCGAGGGTGCGTCCGTGGACGAGGTGGCGGCCGTGCTGGGCGGGGCCGATGCGGTGGTGTTCGCCGCCGGGGCCGGGCCGGGTAGTGGGGTCGCGCGCAAGGACACGGTCGACCGGGGCGCCGCGGTGCTGGTCGCCGACGCCGCCGAGCGGGCGGGTGTGCGACGGTTCGTGCAGGTCAGCGCGATGGGGCTGGATCGGGCGGACGACCCGGCCACCGGTGAGGTGTTCGCCGCCTACCTCCGGGCCAAGGAGGCCGCCGAGCGGGATCTGACGGGCCGCGCGCTCGACTGGACGATCCTGCGACCCGGCAGCCTCACCGACGACCCCGCCACGGGCGAGGTCGTGCTCGGCACCGGCGTGCCACCGGGCGCGGTCAGTCGCGACGACGTGGCGGCCGTGCTGGTGTCGCTCCTCGACGACCCTGCGACGAACGGTCGGATTCTGGAGCTGACCGGTCGCTAGGGGCGGCCGAGGACCCGGTCGAGGTACGGGTTGGCGAACGTGCCGGCCGGGTCGAGCCTCGTCCGGAGCGCGGTGGCGTCGTCGAACCTCGGGTAGCGCGCGCGCAGCGTGGCCGCGTCCAGGGAGTGCATCTTTCCCCAGTGCGGCCGGCCCCCGACCGCGCCGGCGACCGACTCGAACAGGTCGAAGTACTCCCGGTACGGCATCCCGACGAACTGGTGTACCGCGAGGTACGCCGTGTCCCGCCCGTGGGCCGTGGACAGCCAGATGTCGTCGGCCGCCGCGACCCGGACCTCCACCGGGAACATCACCGGGTCCGCCAGCCGGGGCACCCGCGCCCGCAGCTCGGCCAGCACCTCGCCGAGCGCGGCCCGCGGGATCGCGTACTCCGACTCGACGAACCGCACGTCGCGGTTGGTCACGAACACCCGGTGCGAGACGTCGGAGTACGAGCGTGCGGACAGCGCCGCCGAGGACAGCCCGTTCAGCGTCGGGACCAGCCGGGGCACCGCGCGACCGAGCCGGCACACCGCGCCGAACACGGTGTTCTCCATCAGCCGGTACTCGACGAACCGCCGGGCGCGGGACAGCGGCTCCGGCCTGGTGCCCGCGGGCAGGCGGTTGTTCCGCTTGGTCAGGGCGGCCCGCCCGTACGGGAACCAGTAGAACTCGAAGTGGTCGTTGTCCGCGCAGTTCTCGTCCAGCCCGGCCAGCACCTCCGCCAGCGGCTCCGGCCGCTCCCTCGCGGCCAGCACGAACGCGGGTTCGGTGCGCAACGTCACGGTCGACACCACGCCGAACGCGCCCAGCCCGACCCGCGCGGCGGCGAACAGGTCGGGGCGCTCGTCGGCCGAGCAGGTGACCACCGAGCCGTCGGCCAGCACCAGCTCCAGCCCGGCGACCTGGGTGGCGAGGCCGCCGAACCGGGCGCCGGTGCCATGCGTGCCGGTGGCGATGGCGCCCGCGATCGTCTGGGCGTCGATGTCGCCGAGGTTGGTCATCGCGAGGCCCAGCCGGTCGAGCTCGGCGTTGAGCGCGCGCAGCGTGGTGCCCGCCCGCACGGTGACCAGGCCGGTCTCCAGGTCGGCGGAGGTCGCCCCGGTCCAGCCGGCGAGGTCGATCGCCACCTCGTGGGCGGCGCCGACCGCGGTGAACGAGTGCCCGCTGCCGCGTGCGCGCACGGTCCGCCCCTCGCGGGCGGCGCCCGCGACCGTCGCGGCGAGCTCGTCGAGGCTGCGTGGCCTGGTCACGGCCGTGGCCACGGCGGACTCGGTGCCGGCCCAGTTGCGCCAGGCGGTGGATGGAGCTGCCACGGGTCCTCCCGAGTCGTACCGTTGGCGGGTGCCAGACGCCGATTCGTACAACGCCGCCACCAAGCACCTCGACCCGCCGATCGCCGTCGTCGATCTGGAGGCATTCGACCACAACGCCGACGATCTGCTGCGCCGCGCCGCGGGCCGGCCGATCCGGGTGGCGAGCAAGTCCGTGCGGTGCCGGTACCTGCTCGAGCGGGTGCTACGCCGGCCGGGCTTCGCGGGCGTGATGGCGTACTCGCTGCCGGAGGCGTTGTGGCTGGCCGGCGAGTGGGCGGGCACGGACCTCTCGGACACCGACATCCTGGTCGCCTACCCGACCGTGGACCACGCGGCCCTGCGCGCCCTGGCCACGGATCCGCACGCCCGGTCACGGGTCTCGATCATGGTCGACTCGATCGCGCACCTGGACGTCGTCGACGCCGCGCTCGGTGCGGGGCACCCGGACGTACGGGTGTGCCTGGAGCTGGACGTGTCGTGGCGACCGCTGCTCGGCCGGGACCTGGCGCACGTGGGCACCCGCCGGTCGCCGCTGTTCACGGCCCGGCAGGCCGGCGCGTTCGCCCGCGCGGTGGCCGACCGGGAGGGGTTCGAGCTGGTCGGGCTCATGGGTTACGAGGGGCAGATCGCCGGCCTCGGCGACGACCCGCGCGGGCGGCCGGTGCTCGGCGCGGTGCTGCGCTGGATGCAGACCCGTTCGGCGGCGGAGCTGGCCGACCGGCGGGCGGCGGCGGTGGCGGCGGTGCACGAGGTGGCCGACCTGGAGTTCGTCAACGGCGGAGGCACGGGGAGCATCGAGAGCACGGTCGGAGAACGTTCGGTCACCGAGGTCGCGGCGGGCTCGGGGCTGATCGGGCCGACGCTGTTCGACGACTACCGGCGGTTCACGCCGCGCCCGGCGGTGCTGTTCGCGCTGCCGGTGGTGCACAAGCCGAAACCGAGGACCGCGACCCTGTTCGGCGGCGGATACGTGGCGTCGGGCAAGGCGGGTGTCGACCGCCTGCCGAGCCCGTACCTGCCGGCGGGCCTGTCGCTGCTGGGCGTGGAGGGCGCGGGCGAGGTGCAGACCCCTGTGACGGGCCGCGCCGCCCGCGACCTGCGGGTCGGCGACCGGGTGTGGCTGCGGCACACGAAGGCGGGTGAGCTGGCCGAGCGGTTCGCCGAGTACCACGTCATCGAGGGCGACCGGGTGACGCGGACAGTGCCGACCTACCGCGGCGAGGGCCGCTGCTTCGGCTAGAGCTGCCCGGCGACGTAGCTGCGGACGACCCGCTTGGCCTCGTCGATCATGTCCTGCTGGTCGAACAGCTTGCGCCGGAACGCGAGCGCGAGGATCCCGTCGGCGAGCTCGTTGGCGATGGTGATCTGCCGGAACAGCCCCTCGACCGGCAGACCCGACTTCTCGGCGATCAACCCGGCGAGCTTCTCGGCGATGACGGTGTTGTTGTCCCGCTCGTCCTCGATGAAACGCAGGTCGATGACGTCCCCGAACCGGACCCGGGCGAACCCGGGAACCGTCCGGTACATCTCGACGTAGATGTCGATGATCTCGTCGACGCCGTCCCACCAGTGCGCGAGGTGCGCCCAGTCGAGCCGCCGGTCGATCTCGGCGGTGAAACGGTCGAGGTTGCGCTTGGTCAGCGCCTGCACCACGGCCCGCTTGTCGGGGAAGAACTGGTAGAGCGACCCGACCGCCACCCCGGCTCGCTCGGCGATCAGGGTGGTGGTCACGCCGTCGTAGCCGAGCTCGTCGACGAGCTCCGCGCACGCCTCGAGCATCTGCTCGACCCGCTTGGCGCTGCGCTGCTGCACTGGTTGCTTTCGCAACGGAACAGAGGTTGCCACATGCTCTCCTCGACCGGGGCCTACCTCCATCGTGCCCAACCCGCCCCCACCCCACCACAAAACTTTGTATACGAAACTCCTTCTTACCCCCGCCTCACCAGCCAAAACCGTCGGAAACGACCATCGCCGGAGCGGGGAGCGAGTAGACCGGGGCAACGAGACCGGAGGGTCAGGAAACCCGAAGCTCCAGAGATCTGGAGTGCAGGAGACCGGGAGGCTGGCTGGTAGAGCCGAAGGCCGGGGAACCGAAAGGCCAGGAGACCCGAAAACCGGGCCCAGAGGGAGAGCAGCCCGGAGCCTGGAGGCCAGGACCCTCAGCCAGGAGGACTGGGCCCAGAGACCGTCAGCCGGACCGAGTCGAAGGAATGCCCCCTAAATCC
>DATABL010000140.1:0-3589 GCA_036259595.1 Actinophytocola sp. | reverse complement strand
CTGGTGGACAACCAGGCCACCGGCTACCGAGCCGCCGTGTCCCAGGGCCTGGCCGTCGGCCTCGGCACCCCCGCCGACCTGCCCGCCGCCAGCGCGACCCTGTACGACCTCCTCCGCGACCCCGCCCGCCGCGCCGCCCTGGCGGAGGCCGCCGCGTCCACGGTCGACGGCGAGGGCGTGTCCCGGATCCTCGACGCGGCGACCCTGACCGTCCGCGAGGTCACCCTGGCCGACGCCGGCATGCTCCTGGCCTGGCGCAACGACCCCGAGACCCGCGCCTGGTCCCGCGGCAACCAGCCGGTGGCCGGTCCGGTGCACGAGTCCTGGCTCCGCCGGGCGATCGCCGACCCGGACCGCCTGCTCCTCGTCGTCGAACGCGACGCCACCCCGCTCGGCACCGTCCGCTTCGACCGGCTCGAACCCGGGACGTGGGAGGTCAGCATCACCGTCGCCCCCGAACACCGCGGCCAGGGCCTCGCCGGGCGGATCCTCATGGTGGGCGAGGGCGCCCTGCGTGCCCGGCATTCGCCGGTCACCGTCCTGGCCACCGTGCACGAGGCCAACGAGGCCTCCCTGGCCCTGTTCCGCCGCGCCGGCTACCGCCCGTCCCCGCGCCCGGCCGAGCCCCCGTTCACCCTGCTGGAGACGCGCTCGAGACCGGCTTGAGATTCGCCCGCCCTTGGCCCGATCTCCGGCACGCTCACCCCCATGGGGACCGCACTCGACACCGAGCTCCAGGACCGACTGTCCGAAGTGGAGGAACGCCTGCACAAGGTGCTGGCCGACGCCGAGTACGGCTTCGCCGCCACCGGTGGCACGCACCTCATCACCGCCGGCGGCAAGCGCATGCGCCCCCGGCTCGTCCTGCTCGGCGCCCAGTTCGGCGACCCCGACGACCCCCGCGTGCTCGACGCCGCCGTGGTCGTCGAGCTCGTGCACGTCGCCACCCTGCACCACGACGACGTCATGGACGGCGCCCCGCGCCGGCACGGCGTCCCCAGCGCGAACGCCCTGTGGGACAACAAACTCTCCGTGCTCCTCGGCGACCTCCTGCTCGCCCGCGCGTCCGAGCTCGGCGCCGGCCTCGGCCCCCGCTGCCTGCGCCTGCAGTCCGACACCCTCGCCCGCCTGATCCGCGGCCAGATCAACGAGGCCGCCGGCGCGTCCCCCGGCCGCGACCCCATGGCGCACGCGATCGACGTGATGACCGACAAGTCCGCCTCGCTCATCGCCATGTCCACCGAGCTCGGCGCCCGCGTCGCCGGCGCGGACGAGGCCACCTGCACCGCCCTCGCCCACTACGGCGAGGCCCTCGGCGTCGCGTTCCAGATCTCCGACGACGTGATCGACATCTGCTCCCCGGTCACCGAGTCCGGCAAGGTTCCCGGCACCGACCTCCGCGAGGGCGTCGTCACCGTCCCGATGCTGCACGCCCTCGCCGCCGACCACCCCGGCGCCGCCCGGCTCCGCGTGATCCTGGACACCGGCCCGGTCACCGACGACGCCCGGCACGCCGAGGCGCTCGACCTCCTCCGCGCCTCCCCGGGCATGGCGACCGCCCGCGCCGACGTGGCCAGGTACGCCCAGGCCGCGCGGGACGAGCTGGCCGGCCTGGCGCCGCTGCCGGCCCGCGACGCCCTCGCCGCGCTCACCGACTTCGTCGAGTCCCGCACGGCCTGAACGCCGACCTACTTCACACCGGCGCACCTGTCGTTGCGTGCGACGATGCCGGCATGTCAGCTCGGTTCAAGGATCTGGTCATCGACGCGACCGATCATCACAAGCTCGCGGACTGGTGGTGCGCCGCGATGGGCTACGTCCGCCGCGACGACCACGAACCGCCCGCGGACGGCTGGCTGCGCCCGCACGACTGGCCCGTGCCCATCGTCGACCCGGCCGGCGGCGGACCGGCGTTCTGGATCGTCCCCGTGCCGGAGCCCAAGTCGGTGAAGAACCGGATGCACCTCGACGTCTGGGGGAGCGTGGAGGAGCTGGTCGAACTGGGCGCCACGGTGGTGCGCGCGCGGGACGGCGAGATCGACTGGGACGTCCTCGCCGACCCGGAAGGCAACGAGTTCTGCGTGTTCACGCCCCGGTGACCCCGCTCGAAGGAGTGCTCGTCGCGACGGCCGGCGTGGTCGCGGGCGGCATGAACGCGGTCGTCGGCTCCGGGACCCTGGTGACGTTCCCGGTGCTGCTCGCGATCGGCTACCCGCCCGTGGTGGCCAACGTCTCCAACGGTCTGGGCCTGGTGCCCGGCTCGGTCAGCGGCGCCGTCGGCTACCGGCGCGAGCTCGCCGGCCAGCGCGGCCGGCTGCTGCGGCTCGGTGCGGTGACCGCGCTCGGCGCGGTCGGCGGGGCGATGGTGCTGCTCGTGCTCCCGCCCGACGCGTTCGAGCTGATCGTGCCCTGGCTGATCCTGCTCGCGCTGGTCCTCGTGCTGATCCAGCCCTGGCTCGCGCGCCGGCTCGCCGACCGGACCGACCGGCACGAGCACGGCGGCCCGGTGCTGCTGCTCGGCGTCCTCGGCGTCGGGGTCTACGGCGGCTACTTCGGCGCGTCGCAGGGCGTGCTGAACCTCGCGCTGATGGGGATCATGCTGGACGAGGACCTGCAACGGCTCAACGCGGCCAAGAACGTGCTCACCGCGACCGCGAACCTGGTGGCGGGCCTGGTGTTCGTGTTCGTCGCGGACGTCGCCTGGCTGGTGGTGGTGCTGCTCGCCGCCGGGTCGATGGTGGGCGGGCACCTCGGGGCGACGTTCGGGCGCAGACTGCGGCCGCTGTGGCTGCGGGTGCTGATCGTCACCGTCGGCGTGGTCGCGATGGTCCAGATACTGGTCTCGTAATTACTCCAATCGGCTGGAAACTGTTGACTGGAGTTCACGTCGACGTGATTGGCTATCTCGATGTCTGCCACCCGCACCGAACCCGTCCGGCTCGCTGACGGGCGCGAACTTCGTATGACGATCGCCGAACCGCCCGGGGTGGTCCGCGGTGGGCTGGTCGTGCTGCACGAGTCCCGGGGGATCACCGACACCGTCCGCGGCCTCGCGAGCGGTCTGGCCGCCGAGGGCTGGCTGGTGGTCGCCCCGCACATCTACCACGGTGGTAGCGACGGAGACATCTCCCACGACGCGGCCGCCGGCCTGGTCAGCGAGCTGTCCGGGGACTCCGTGCTCGCCGACACCGACATCGCGTTCGGCTGGCTGGCCCAGCACGGGATCGGCGCGGACCGGATCGGTGTCGTCGGCTTCGAGCTCGGCGGCGCGGTCGCCATGGTCGTCGCCGCGCGGCGCGGCATCGGCGCCGCCGTGACGGTCGCCGGCGGCGGGATCCTGCGGCCGCTGTCGGACGGGTTGCCGGCGCTGGTCGACGTGGCCGGCGAGCTGCGCTGTCCGTGGCTCGGGCTCTACGGCGACAAGTTCGCCGACGAGGTGGAACGGCTGCGCGAGGTCGCGTCCCGCTCGGAGACCGCGACCGACGTGGTGCTGTTCCCCGCGGCCGACCACCGGTTCGACATGCACCCCGACGGGGCCGTCGAGGCGTGGCAACGGATGCTGAACTGGTTCGACGCCCACCTGCGCTGA
>DATABL010000139.1:0-13233 GCA_036259595.1 Actinophytocola sp. | reverse complement strand
GGGGGCGGCACGTCCGCGAGCCGCCGCTCCAGCCGGTCGCGGCGCTCCCGGTACGGCCGCGGGCGCAGGTCCTCGGCGCCGTCGGCGAGCAGGTCGAAGGCGATGTAGTAGACCGCGATGCCGGCCGCGGCGCGGGCGCGGGGCATCGAGGTGAGGGCGCCGAAGTCGAGCCGGCCCTCGCGCAGGGCGACCAGCTCGCCGTCGAGCACCAGCTCGCCCAGCCCGCGCACGGCCTCGACGACCTCGGGGAAGCGGGCGGCGAGGTCGTTGTCCCGGCGGGACTGGACGACACCGGCCGCGGTGAACACGGCCGCCCGCCAGCCGTCGAACTTCGGCTCGTAGCTCCAGCGCGGATCGGGCCCCGGGATCTCCCGCTCGTCCCGCGCCAGCGCCATCCCCACCGGTGGCCGAAGCACACCGGGGACGATACCCGCAGGTCAACGAGGTCCTCAGTGGACTCACCCGATCGAATGTTACTACCGAGTATGGTCATCCCATGCCGACGCTGACCCGCGACGCCGACGTGTTCGTGCTCGACCTGGGCGATGACGAGAACCGGTTCCACCCCGACTGGCTGGCCGAGGTCGGCGCCGCCCTCGACGAGGTCGAGCGCGCGACGCCCCGGGCGCTCGTCACCACCGCCAGCGGCAGGTTCTTCTCCAACGGGCTCGACCTGGAGTGGCTCGGCCGGCACGGCGACCAGCTGCTGTCCTACGTCGGGGACGTGCAGGCGCTGCTGGCCCGGGTGCTGGAGTTCCCGGCCCCGACGGTCGCCGCGATCCAGGGGCACGCGTTCGCCGCCGGCGCGATGCTCGCGCTGGCCCACGACTTCCGGGTGATGCGGGCCGACCGCGGCTTCTTCTGCCTGCCCGAGGTCGACATCGACCTCCCGTTCTCCCCCGGCATGTCCGCGCTCGTCCAGCACAAGCTCCCCCCGGCCGCCGCCCTCGAGGCGATGACGACCGGCCGACGCTACGGCGGCACCGACGCGGCCGCCGCGGGCGTGGTCGACACGGCGGTCGCCGAGGCCGACGTGCTGGCCACGGCGGTGGAGCGGGTGCGGCCGCTGGCGGGCAAGACACCGGGCACGCTGGGCGGGATCAAGGCCGGCATGTACGCGGACACGCTGCGCAAGCTGCGGGAACCGGCGGCCTGACACCGGGCCGGTCCAGCCACCAGGCGCACCCGGCGCCGGCGGCGGCGAGCACCAGCCACGGCAGCACCGCCACCCCGAGGCCGACCAGGACACCCGCGGCGAGCACCACCCCGGCGGCGACGACCGGACCGACCGGCACGAGGGTGGTGCCGAGCGCGAGCAGCGCCGCGCACAGCAGGAGACCCACCGCCGCCGGCACCGGCTGCGCACCGGTCGCCGAGGTCAGCGCGGGTGGCACGAACGCACCGCCGAGCACCGCGATGCCGACGACCCGCCGCCGGTCCGGTGCCCAGCGGGCGCACGCCCACACCGCGAGCCGAGCTCGCACACACACGGTCACCACACCGAACCCCGCGAACAGCAGTGCCGCCGCGACCGCGCCGGCCGGGTGCTGGGCGGCCAGCGGCAGCACGGGGAACAGCGCCCACGGCGCCATCCCACCCGGCTCGTCCACGGCGGACACCCGCAGGACGCCGAGAACGGCCCAGGCGCCCGCCGCCACCAGGCAGGCGAGCGTGAAGTCCACAGTGACCAGCGCGAGCCCGACGACCGGCCCGACCAGGACCCCGGTGCGACTCTCCCCCGCACCCGTCAGCGCGCCCCCGGCCCCGACCGCCACCGCGGCGACGAGCACCACCGGCAGCGCGTCGACCAGCCCGAGCACCGCGAACCCGCCGGCCCCGAGCACACACCCGACGACCGGCCGGCGCCCGAGCCGCTCGCCTTGCGACACCCCGACCAGCACGGCGGCGAGCACCAGCCCCGCCGCCCAGCCCGCACCCCACCGCTCGGCGAGAAAGGGCACCGGCAGGTACCAGCCAACCCCGATGGCCGCAGCAGGTTCGATACGCACAGTGACGCGAGCGTATCGGCCGAGCAGGGCCCAACGGCCGCATCCGACAGGCCATTCAGCCCATCGGGTGCCTCAGCTGGCCGCGGAGGTGACCTCGGAGCGGCCGAGCGGATCGCCCTGGTCGTCGACGGCCTCGACCGCCACGTACGCGGCGTCGTCCGGGAGGTCGATCGCGGTCTCGAAGCCGGTGCGGGGGGAGGTGGACGCCTCGGTCAGGGTGTCCTCGGTGTCGCCGGTCAGCAGGCGCCACTCGCGCACCTCGGTGGCGCCGTTCCACGACACGTACACC
This sequence comes from Actinophytocola sp., assembly GCA_036259595.1. Lineage (GTDB taxonomy): Bacteria > Actinomycetota > Actinomycetes > Mycobacteriales > Pseudonocardiaceae > Actinophytocola. The sequence continues at coordinate 10,935 of DATABL010000139.1, read as the reverse complement.
TTGTCGTCGCGGACCACGGCGGCGGGCGCCACGTCGGGCTGGCCCGTCCACTCGGCGAGCCGCGCGCGGTAGGAGAACGTGTCGGTCGGCAGCGTCCCGTGCAGCAGGATCTCGCCGGACGGGGCGAACGCGGTGAACGCCGGACGCGAGCCCCAGCCGACGACGCTGTTGCCGCTCGGCAGCAGCTGGTGGTTGGCCTGGCTGCCGCTGGTCAGGTCGTCCGGGCTCAGGTACTCGCTGACGATCTCCGCGGTCTCGGCCTCCTCGTCCACCGCGAGCGTCAGCGCCCGCGACGGCGGGCCCTGGTCGTCGAGGTTGGAGGCGTTGTCCAGGAGGCTGATCCGGCCGTCGGGGTGCCAGCGCGCGTCGTGCTGCCACCCGAACTCGACGCCCTCGCCGAGGTCGAAGTCGTTGTGCGAGCCGCCCATCGTCCACTCGACCTCACCGGTCGGCCGGTCGATCCGGTAGATGGCCTTGGTGTGCCGGGCCGAGACGAGCAGGTCGCCGTCCGGGCCCTCGTCGACCGAGTTGACGTGGAAGTAGTCGAACGCCTCGTCCTTCTTCGGCGCGGGCGCCGCCGACTCCTCGAGTCCGACGTGGTCGATGCTGTGCCACTCGAACAGCACCCGCCCGGTGGCGATGTCGACCTCCTGGATCACGCCCTCCCGCACCTCGGGGTTCCCGCGCACGGTCGGGTAGGACAACACGTACGCGGTGCCGCGCGGCGTGATCTCCAGGTCGTGGAAGTCAGCGTGGTAGCCGTTGCCGGCGCTCACCGTGGCGATCTCGCGGTATCGCGAGTCCAGCAGCACGTACTCGCCGTCGGCCCACCCGCGCTCCGACGAGGACCCACGCCAGTACGTGATCACCGGCTCGCCGCGGTAGGTCTGCACCGAGAGGTCGTTCGGGAAGGTGCCGTCGTCACCGAACCGTCTCGTCCAGACCAGCTCGCCGGCCCGGTCCACGACGACGGCGTAGGCCTGGGGATCACCCTTCTCACGCTCGCTGAACCGCACCATGAGGAACACGTAGCCCGGGTCGAGACCCGGCTCCGCGGTGCGTATCGAGATGCGCGGCGGCCGGAGGTCCGGCCGGCTCACGAACTCGTACGCCCGCGGCCCTTCGGGAGCTGGAGGGCTGGCTGCCGGTGCCTCCGCCGTACACCCGGAGACGAGGACCAGAGCCAGCACGACTAAGATACGCCACGGCCGCATGTAACTTTCCTATCACGACTCCGCCCGCGGCACAGAACGTCGGAAATCCGGGTGCGGGTCGGCGGGACGCGCCGTAGCCTGCGCCGCCATGAGTCTTCCCCGGGTGCGCCCCGACTTCGAAGCCGACGAGCGGACCCAGCTGGTCGGCTGGCTGAACCTGCAGCGCGCGATCGTCCACTGGAAGTGCGAGGGCCTCGCCGAGGCCGACACCCACCGGCCGGTGCTGCCGGACTCGCCGCTGATGACGATGGCCGGGCTGGTCTCGCACCTGCGCTGGACCGAGCACTGCTGGTTCGAGGTGCTGTTCCTCGACCGCGGCAGGGACGTCAACCCGCAGTTCCAGGAGTCGGCCGAGGAGGACGAGGACTTCATGGTCGAGGGCGTCCCGCTGGCCCGGCTGCTGGACGACTACCGGCGCCAGTGCGCGGTCTCCGACGAGATCGTCGCCGCGCACCCGCTCGACACCGTCGGCCGCAACACCGACTTCGGCGCCAGCCGGGCGAACCTGCGGTGGATGGTGCTGCACATGATCGAGGAGACCGCCCGGCACGCCGGTCACGCCGACGCGATGCGCGAGCTGCTCGACAGCGCGAAGGGCTACTTCTGAGCGCCCCGACACACCCGACCACGGTGCGGGACGGGCGACCCGCGATGGCTAGGATGAGCGGACCCGTATCGGCCGCGAAGGAGGTCGGCACCCGGGAAAGAAGGAACGGCAGGTGCCGATGGCAACCCGGGACGTGGCGTCGAACGGGGCGCGGGAATTCGAGAGATCCGCTCCGACACGCGTGCTGCTGATCGAGGACGACGACGGCGACGCGCTCCTGGTCGAGGAGCTGCTGCTCGACGGCGGCGCGTCGGTCGAGCTGGACCGGGTGCGCTCGCTCGCCGAGGCCAAGGAGGCGCTGCCCGGCGCCGCGTGCGTGCTGCTCGACCTCGGCCTGCCCGACACCCACGAGCTCGGCGGCCTGCGCTGGCTGCAGGAGAACGTGCCCCAGATCGCCGTGGTCGTGCTCACCGGTCTCGCCGACGAGCACCTCGGCGAGGAGGCCGTCCGCGTCGGCGCGCAGGACTACCTGGTCAAGGGCCAGGTCAACGGGCAGGGACTGGCCAGGGTCATCCGCTACGCCGTCGAGCGCGAGCGGTCCGACGAGCTGCAGCGCCAGCTCCGCGACGCGCAGATCTTCGCCGAGGAGAACCGCCGGCTCGAACGCGGCCTGCTGCCGTCCCCCCTGGTCACCGACGACGCGCCGCGGGTCACGGCGCGCTACTCCCCCGGCGGCCAGCGGCTGCTGCTCGGCGGCGACTTCTACGACGTGATCGAGACCGCCGACGGCTGGGTGCACACGGTGGTCGGCGACGTGTGCGGGCACGGCCCGGACGAGGCCGCGCTCGGCGTGTCCATGCGGGTCGCCTGGCGCACGATGGTGCTCGCCGACCGCCCGGCGACCCGGGTGCTGACCGTGGTCGACCAGGTCTTCCGGCACGAGCGGTTCAAGCCGCACCTGTTCACCACGCTCTGCATGCTCTCGATCGACCCGTCCCGCACCCTGGCGCGGATCCACCTGGTCGGTCACCCGCCGCCGCTGCTGCTCACCCCCGAGGGCGTCCGGGAGCTGCCGGCACCGGTCCGCAGCCCGGTCGGGGTCGGCGAGCGGGACACCTGGCCGACCGGCGAGGTCACCCTCGGCGAGCAGTGGACGCTGCTGATGTACACCGACGGGCTGATCGACGGCCGGGTCGGCACGGAGCGCCGCCGCCTCGACGTCGAGGGGCTGATCGGGCTGGTGGAGACCGCGTACGGCGCCGGCCTGCGCGACGACCGGCTGCTCGACGAGGTGGTCAGCCGGGTGCGCGACCTCAACGGCGAGGATCTCGACGACGACATGTGCGTGGTGTCGCTGCGGTGGCCCGCGCGGGAGAGCGGATGAAGAAGGTGGCTCGCTGGCCGCTGCGGCGAATCATCAACGTCAGCGTCGCGACGGTCGCGCTGTTCTCACTGGTGGCGATCGTCCTCGGCGGGCTCGCGCTGACCAGTCTCTCCGACGACCGTGCCCGGGTGGTGGAGCGGATCGACCCCGCGCTGCTGCAGTCGCTGCGGCTGGAAGGGGCGCTGGTCGACCAGGAGACCGGGGTGCGCGGCTTCGCGCTCGGCGCCCAAACCGACCTGCTGCGCCCGTTCATCGGCGGCGTGGAGGCGCAGCAGGACGCGGTCGGTCAGCTCGAGGACCTGGTGGCCGACCTGCCGGCCACCGAGCGGAGCCTGCGGCAGGTCATCGAGCGGGCCGAGCGGTGGCGCACCACCTTCGCCGAGCCGACCATCGCCGCCGTGGAGGCCACCGGCCGCCCGGCGGAGTCGACGCTGCTGCAGGGCCAGGCCACCTTCGACCGGGTGCGCGCGGCGCTCAACCGGCTGCAGGACAACCTGGTCGACGCGCGGGAGAACGCCATCGCCAGCCTGGACGGCTCGGAGACGACGCTGAACGTGCTCTGCATCGTCATCGGCGGCGGGTTCCTGCTGATCGTGGTCGCCCTGGGGCTCACCCTGCGGAGCTCGGCGCTGCGTCCGGTGTCCCGGCTGGCGGAGGAGGTGCGCACCGTCGCGAGCGGCGACTTCCGGCACGAGGTCGAGCAGAGCGGGCCCCGGGAGTTGCGCGAGCTCGGCGCGGACGTCAACCGCATGCGGGAGCGCATCCTGCACGAGCTCGCGGCGCTGCAGGAGGCCCATGCGATCCTCGACGCGCGCACCCAGGACCTGGAGCGGTCGAACCAGGAGCTGGAGCAGTTCGCCTACGTGGCGTCGCACGACCTGCAGGAGCCGCTGCGCAAGGTGGCGAGCTTCTGCCAGCTGCTGGAGCGCCGCTACGCCGGGCAGCTCGACGAGCGGGCCGACCAGTACATCGGGTTCGCCGTCGACGGCGCCAAGCGGATGCAGGTGCTGATCAACGACCTGTTGGCGTTCAGCCGGGTGGGCCGGATCGTGCGTGACCCCGTGGTCGTGTCGTGCGACGCGGTGCTGGAGCAGGCGAAGGCGAACCTGGCGACCGCGATCGAGCAGACCGGCGCGAGCGTGACCTCCGACGACCTGCCCGAGGTCCGGGCCGAGGTGCCGCTGCTGACCACCGTGTTCCAGAACCTCATCGGCAACGCGCTGAAGTTCCACGGCGACGAGCCGCCGCACGTGCACGTGGGCGCGCGGCGCGACGACGGATTCTGGGAGCTCTCGGTCACCGACAACGGGATCGGCATCGACGCCGAGTACGCCGAGCGGATCTTCGTGATCTTCCAGCGGCTGCACAACAAGGCCGACTACCCCGGCACCGGCATCGGCCTCGCCATGTGCCGCAAGATCATCGAGTACCACGGCGGCACGATCCGGCTCGACACGTCCGTCGAGTCCGGTTCGTCGTTCCGCTTCACGCTGCCCGCGCTGCCCGACCCCGAGCCGGACGCGCCCGAGGACCAGACGACCACCGAGGAAGAGGACACCGATGACTGAGCCGACTCCGCTCGAGGAGATCAACGTGCTGCTCGTCGAGGACGACGACGGCGACGTGCTGATGACGAAGGAGGCCTTCGAGCACCACAAGATCCGCAACCGCCTGCACGTGGTGCAGGACGGCGAGGAGGCGCTGCAGTTCCTGCGCCGCGAGGGCGAGTACGCCGACGCGCCGCGCCCCGGTCTGATCCTGCTCGACCTGAACCTGCCGCGCCGGGACGGCCGCGAGGTGCTGGCCGAGCTGAAGGACGACCCCGAGCTGCGGGTGATCCCGGTCGTCGTGCTGACGACGTCGGAGGCCGAGGAGGACATCGTGCGCAGCTACTCGTTGCACGCCAACGCCTACGTGAGCAAGCCGGTGGACTTCGAGCGGTTCATCGAGGTGATCCGCCAGATCGACGACTTCTTCGTGACCGTGGTGAAGCTGCCCGGCGCATGACCCTCACGCTCCACGACGTCACGCTCGGCCTGACCGGCCACCGCGCGACCGTCCGCGTGGAGCACGGGCGGGTCGCGGCGATCGAGCCGGTCGGCCGAGGCAGCGGAACGGACATCGACGGGCGGGGCGGCACCCTGCTGCCCGGCCTGGTCGACGCGCACGTCCACCTGCTCCAGTGGGCCAGCGCGCGCCGCCGGGTCCCGCTGACCGCGGCCACGTCCGCCGAGCACGCCGCGTCCCTGCTCGCCGCGTCGGCACCGCCGGGCACGGACCTGGTGCACGGCGCGCACTTCCACGCCGCCCTGTGGCCCGACCGTCCACACAAGACGATCCTGGACCACGTGCTGCCGGACCGACCGGCGGCGCTGTTCAGCAACGACCTGCACACGCTGTGGCTCAACTCGGCCGCGCTGCGCCTGGTCGGCCGCGACCATCCGACGGGCGTGTTCGTCGAGACCGAGTGCATGTCCCTCACCGCCGCCCTGCCCGCCCCGCCGGTCGAGGTCTCCGACCGCTGGGTCCTCGCGGCGACGGACGCGGCGGCCGCCCGCGGTGTCACCACGATCGCCGACTACGAGTACACCGACACCATCGCCGACTGGACCCGTCGCGCCGCGATTCGCGCGCCGTCGACCCGCGTCCGCTGCGTCGTCGCGTCGTTCGCGCTGGACCGGGCGATCGAGCACGGCCACCACACCGGCGACGTGCTCCCCGGCGCGCGCGGCCTGCTGACCGTGGGCCCGCTGAAGCTGTTCCTCGACGGCTCCCTGAACACCCGCACCGCGTACTGCCACCACAGCTACCCCGGCGGCGGCTACCGCGGCGAGCTCCTTCTTCCGCCCGCGGACCTGCTCCCCCTGGTCCGCCGGGCGACCGGGAACGGCATCTCCCTCGCCCTGCACGCGATCGGCGACGAGGCCAACACGATCGCGCTGGACACCTTCGCCGCATTGGGTGTGGGCGGTCGCATCGAGCACGCCCAGCTGCTGCGCCCCGAGGACGTGCCCCGCTTCGCCGCGCTGGGCGTCACCGCCGGCGTGCAACCGGCCCACGCCCCCGACGACCGGGACGCCGCCGAGACGCACTGGCCGGGCCGCACCGCCCACGCGTTCGCCTACCGGTCCCTGCTGGCGGCGGGCGCCCGCCTGGAGTTCGGCTCCGACGCGCCCGTGGCCCCGCTGGACCCCTGGGACGCGATCGCGTCGGCGGTGACCCGCACCGACGACGACCGCCCGCCCTGGCACCCCGAGCAGGCACTGACCCTGGCCGAGGCACTCGCCGCCAGCACCGGCGACCGCACCACCGTCGAGGTGGGCGACCCCGCCGACCTGGTCATGCTCGGCCGCGACCTGCGCGCCCTGCCCCCGGACGAGCTCCGCGAGGTCCCGGTCACCGCGACCGTCCTCGACGGACACCTGACGCACCGGAACTAGGCGCCGACCTCGCCGTCGATGCCCTCGCGCAGCAGGTCGGCATGGCCGTTGTGCCTGGCGTACTCGTGGATGAGGTGGAACATCACCAGCCGCAGCGACACGTCCTCGCCCCACCGCGGGTTGTGGGCGGTCACGTCCAGGGACTCGGCCTCCCGCTCGATCCGGCGGGAGTGCTCGACCTCGGCCTCCCACGCCGCGAACGCCTCCGCGCGGGTCGATCCGGCGGCGTCGTAGGCGACCTGGTAGTCGCCGTCCGCGGACCACACCAGGGGCACGTCCTCGCGGTCGATCACGCGGCGGAACCAGGTCCGTTCGACCTCCGCCATATGCCGCACCAATCCCAGCAACGTCAGGGTGGAAGGCGGCATGGACCGGCGGCGCAGGTCCTCGTCGGACAGTCCGGCGCACTTCATCGCCAGCGTCGCGCGGTGGTAGTCGAGGAACGCGCGCAGCATCTCCCGCTCCCCCGCGACCAGCGGCGGACCAACCCGTTCCTCCACACTCACCTCGCCAGCGCCCGTCGGATCTGTGCCTCGATCTCAGCATACGGGAGCGGGTCGTCGCGCAGCACCGCCTGCATCAGCAGTCCGCACAGCAGCACCCCCAGCATCCGCCCGGTCAGCGGGTCGGTCCGCGCGCACAGCACCTCGGCCAGCGCGTCGTCCCAGTCCACCGCGGCCTGCCGCAGCTGTGGGCGGTGCAGCGCCAGCGCGTAGAGGTTGTACTCGGCCATCGTGTCGGCCCGCTTCTCCACCACCGACCGGACGACGAACCCGGCCAGCGCCGCCGCCAGGTCGGCGTCCGGCGCCAGGTCCTCGGCCCACGCGCGCAGCTCGGCGACGCTGCGCTCGGCCGCCTTCGCCAGCGCGGCCGAGACCAGGTCGTCGAGCGTGGCGAAGTGGTAGGTGGTCGAGCCGAGCGGCACCTCGGCCTCGGCCGCGACCCGGCGGTGCGTCAGCCCGGCGATGCCCTGCCGGCCGACGACGGTGATGGCCGCCCGGGCGATCCGGTCGCGCCGGTCGGGGTCGGTCGGCCCCCGGCCGCGTCGCGCCGCCCCCGTGACTCCCCTGTCCATACGGCCACGGTAGCTGGATATGGACTCGAGTACACATTATGTGTACGGTTGTCCGCATTTCCCGTGTGGGAGGGGAGGACCATGGCGGAGCTGTTCACAGCCGGGCGGTGGGTTCCTGGCTCCGGCCCCGGCCGGGTGGTGCGTAACCCGGCCACCGGCCGCGAGTTGGCCACGGTGGCGGAGGCGACCGAGACCGACGTGGACGCCGCGGTCACGGCGGCACGGGCGGCGTTCGACCGCGGGCCGTGGCGGGCCACCTCCGCCGCGGCGCGCGCGGACCTGCTCCGCGCGGTGGCCGGTCTGCTGCTCCGCGATCGCGAGGACCTGGCCCGCACCGAGAGCCTGGACACCGGCAAGACGCTCAAGGAGGGCCGCCTCGACATCGACGACGTGGCGGCGGTGTTCCAGTACTACGCGGACCTGGCCGGCACCGACGCCGGCCGGGTCGTGGACACCGGCGACCCGAACGTGGTCAGCCGGGTCGTGCACGAGCCGGTCGGGGTGTGCGCGCTGATCGCGCCGTGGAACTACCCCCTGCTGCAGATGTCGTGGAAGGTCGCGCCCGCGCTCGCCGCCGGCAACACCGTGGTGCTCAAGCCGAGCGAGGTCACCCCGCTGTCGACCGTGCACCTGGTGCGGCTGCTCGCGGAGGCCGGCGTGCCGGACGGCGTGGTGAACCTGGTGCTCGGCGCGGGGCCGGTGGTCGGGTCGGCGATGGTGGCGCACCCGGGCGTCGACCTGGTGTCGTTCACCGGCGGCCTGCACACCGGGCAGCGGATCATGGCGCTGGCCGCGCCCGGGGTGAAGCGGGTCGCCCTGGAGCTCGGCGGCAAGAACCCGAACGTGGTGTTCGCCGACGCCGACTTCGACACCGCCGTGGACTACGCGCTCGCGGCCGCGTTCGTCCACTCCGGACAGGTGTGCTCGGCGGGGTCGCGGCTGATCGTGCAGGACGGGATCCACGACCGGTTCGTCGCCGAGCTGGCCGCCCGCGCCGAGCGGATCCGGCTGGGCGACGGGCTCGACGAGGCCACCGAGTGCGGCCCGCTGGTCTCCGCCGAGCACCGGGCCAAGGTGGAGGGCCACGTCGAGCGGGCCGTGGCCGAGGGCGCCCGGCTGGTGACCGGCGGCCGCCGCCCGGAGGACCCCGCGCTCGCGGGCGGCTACTTCCTGCGGCCAACGGTGTTCGCCGACTGCCACGCCGGCATGACGATCGTGCGCGAGGAGGTCTTCGGGCCGGTGGTCACCGTGGAGCGGTTCGCCGGCGAGGAGGACGCGATCGCGCTGGCCAACGACACCGACTACGGGCTCGCCGGCGCGGTGTGGACGCGGGACGCGTCGGTGGCGCAGCGGGTCGCGAACGCGCTGCGCCACGGCACGGTGTGGATCAACGACTTCCACCCGTACGTGCCGCAGGCGGAGTGGGGCGGGTTCGGCAAGTCCGGGATCGGGCGGGAGCTCGGCCCGGCGGGGCTGCACGAGTACCAGGAACTCAAGCACATCTATCACAACATCCGGCCCGCGCCGCAGCGCTGGTTCGGGGGTGAACGATGACCGAGCGGTACGACTACGTGATCGTCGGCGGCGGCTCGGCCGGCTGCGTGCTGGCGAACCGGCTCTCCGCCGATCCGGGGACCCGCGTGCTGGTGCTGGAGGCCGGGCGCCCGGACTGGATCTGGGACATGTTCGTCCACATGCCGGCCGCGCTGACCATGGTGATCGGCAACCGGTTCTACGACTGGAAGTACCGCTCCGAGCCGGAGCCGCACCTGGGCGGGCGGCGGGTCAGCCACGGCCGGGGCAAGGTGCTCGGCGGCTCCAGCTCGATCAACGGGATGATCTTCCAGCGCGGCAACCCGATGGACCTGGAGCGGTGGGCGGCCGACCCCGGCATGGAGACCTGGGACTACGCGCACTGCCTGCCGTACTTCCGGCGGATGGAGCACTGCGCGGCCGGCGCGGACGACTGGCGCGCCCAGGGCGGCCCGCTGTGGCTGGAGCGCGGCCCGGCGACCAACCCGCTGTTCGGCGCGTTCCTCGCCGCCGCGAAGGAGGCCGGCTACCCGCTGACCGACGACGTCAACGGCTACCAGCAGGAGGGCTTCGCGCGGTTCGACCGCACCATCCGCGACGGCCGGCGCTGGTCGGCGGCGCGTGCCTACCTGCACCCGGTCAAGCACCGGCCCAACCTGACCGTGCGCTGCCTCGCCCAGGTCGACCGGGTGCTGTTCAGCGGCACCAGGGCCACCGGGGTGGAGTACCGGCGGCCAGGCGGGCGGGCCCGCCGCGTGGACGCCGGCGAGGTGATCCTGTGCGGCGGTGCGGTCAACACCCCGCAGCTGCTCCAGCTCTCCGGCGTCGGCAACCCCGACGAGCTCCGTCCACTCGGGATCGACGTGGTGCACGCGCTGCCCGGCGTCGGGGAGAACCTCCAGGACCACCTCGAGGTGTACGTGCAGCACGCCTGCACCCGGCCGGTGTCGTTCAACCCGGCGCTGAAGCTGCGCAACCGCCCGGCGATCGGCCTGCGCTGGCTGCTCACCCGCTCCGGACCGGCCGCCACCAACCACTTCGAGGCCGGTGGGTTCGTCCGCGGCAACGACGAGGTCGCCTACCCGAACCTGATGTTCCACTTCCTGCCGATCGCCGTCCGCTACGACGGCACCCCGGTCGACGCGGAACACGGCTACCAGGTCCACATCGGACCGATGTACTCCGACGTGCGCGGCACGGTGAAGATCGTCTCGGCCGACCCCCGGCGCCATCCCGCGCTGCGGTTCAACTACCTGTCCACGCCCAACGACCGCAAGGAGTGGGTCGAGGCGGTCCACGTGGCACGGGAGATCCTGTCCCAGCCCGCGTTCGCCCCGTTCGACGGCGGCGAGCTGTCCCCCGGCCCGGACGTGCGCACCGACGCGGAGATCCTCGACTGGGTGGCCCGGGACGCGGAGACCGCCTACCACCCGTCGTGCACCGCGAGGATGGGCGTGGACGAGCTATCCGTGGTGGACCCGACGTCGATGGCGGTGCACGGGGTCACCGGGCTGCGCGTGGTCGACGCGTCCGCCATGCCGTACGTGACCAACGGGAACATCTACGCGCCGGTGATGATGCTCGCCGAGAAGTCGGCCGACCTGATCCTCGGCAACACTCCGCTCGAACCCTCCACAGTGGACTACCACCGGCACGGCTTACCAGAAGGGTGACGATCGTGACGACCAGCTTGGAGAAGGAACGCCGCGTCAACCCGGTCGTGCTGTACGGCTCGGCCACGC